>QEFD01000236.1 GCA_003086435.1 Acidianus hospitalis | reverse complement strand
ACTACCGCTATCAGCGTAATAATTAAAGCTAAAAAGATGAGGGATTTAGGAACTTCTTCCTATCTCTATTATGGCAAGAGTTAGGAGATTATATTAAAGAACCCTCAAATTCTTACGTGGTGACTAAGGACGATATTGAACTCTTTGAGAAGTTAATGAAGAGCGAGAGAAGTAAATCGACTGCTGAAATTAATATTCTGTATTTAAGGAGAGCTTTAGCAGAATTAGGTTATGAATTAACTCCTACTAAGTTAAAGGAGTACATTCTTAGCTTAGCTGAAGAGAATAAGAGTAAAGCAAGGCATACTGCTAAAGCGTTTCACGGAGCTAAGCCCGTGTTAAGGTTTGTCGTATTTGATCCTGCTGCAGTGCTTGTAGGGTATCATCAATCCGTGGAACAAGAGGTTAACTTAAACGAGATCAAGAAGCGCGGATGATCCGTTGGAAGACCGCTCTGGCTCATTCTTACTAAGTCGCAAGCCATGCCCACCGGGATTATAGTAAATAATACATTAGTTTTTGACGACGGAGACGGGAATATATATGGTGTTACCCACTACAATGGTAAAATATTGTGGAAGTTCTCTTACGACGGGAGCGGGAATATGGCTTCTCTAGATTACTATAAAGGTATAGTAATATCCGGTTTTTCTCAATCTTATCCCGTAAACACGTCAGCTCTAGTTGGGGTTTATATAAGAAACGGAAGCTTAGCATGGATTATTAAATTACCTTTTGCTGTAACGTCTAGTGTAGGTGATGTAGTTCCAGCAGTATATAATGGGTACCTCGTAGACGGTTTTTTAGGCTATGCTACCGGACACGGACCCTACTTATCTAATATAGATGCTAGGGAGGTATTACTAATTGCAAACGCCACCACTGGTAAGATCTTAGTTTTAGAGAATGTAACCGATAAAACTACTCATCCGAGCGGCACTAATAACGGATATAACCCTATAGTGGTCAATGGAACTATTTACTTACCTACTATAGCAGGTACTGTAGAGGCGTTTAATCTACAAGGAAAGCTCTTATGGACTTCATCCGTAATATCATCTACTGTAATACAAAGTGCACCAATATTCTATAACGGTTATCTCATAGTTACTACCGGTCCTAATATTGCCGTACTCAATTCCAGTAACGGTAAGTTAGTCAACATATACCATACGCCGTTTATCATAAGACAGCAACCTATAATTGTAGGACAAACCCTGATAGAAACAACTTCCACTAACTGGGTGTTTGCAGTACCGGTCTATAGTACTATTCATGGATCTGAGGTCCCTCCACTTAACGTAAGTAACTCCAGTACTGTTTGTATGTTCTTTTCATAGAGACATTCGAAACCTTAATTCATTCTTTTTATCGTCTCTTGATTTAACTTATATTTGTCCTCTTTACCTCATGAGCTGAAGTTTATATCCACCAATAGAGACTCGCTACAACTTCTAGGATTTTTAAACTAAAAAGTTTGAGAATCTTTGAGAAAAAAGGATAACTATTGTGGGTTTTCCACGTTAAACCACATATCCTCATAGGAGCTTTCTTCGAGGCTTTTCTGTTTAGTTTCAGGCAATACTACCAGCGTCACTATCGCAGCTATTATTCCTAAGGCTCCTCCCACTCCTACGGCAACGGGAAGACCGAAGTTGAAGAAGAGGAATGGGAATATTGCGGAGTTAGCTAGGGCGCCCATTCTATCAATTGCAACAACTATACCTGATGCTATTCCTCTTATTTTGGTAGGCGTAAGTTCTACATTAAAGACACCTGCTGCACTTATGTTAGCTGGACCTACGTTGTGCCAGAAATGATACCCTCCAAGGAGTAGCATTCCCACTATCGGAGTGATAGGGTTTGAAAGCGTTAAATGCGGTTTAAATACCGCGAAAAGAACTAACGATATAGCCATTCCAGCGAATCCAACAGCTTCCAAGGGTTTCCTACCCCACCTATCTATCAGAAGGAGAGATACAGCACCTCCGGGTATTGATGCAGCTAGTGTTAGGACAAGGCTGAAGATAGCTGTGTTTTTAACACCTATTGACTCTCCCACAAGAACTGGTTCAAAGACACCTCCAGGGTTCACCATATGGTCTAGGAACCATAGTATCCCTGCTATTGCTATGAATTTAGCGTATTTTCTTATGTAAAAAAGCACCGGTGTCTTGTCCACTGCGTTAACAGCCTTAGTCAAATCGTTATTAGTCACTTGTTTAACAACCTCTTGGAACGTCTTCATGTCCCCCTTAATTCTTACTAGGTATCTAGGGGACTCAGGTACCTTTCGTCTAAGGTATACAACCGATCCCGGAATAATAGCCCCTAAACCTAACGTCAATCTCCATAATAGATTACCGTGAATCCCTATTAGAGGAAGCCCCAGAAGAGTAGCTGCACTGGCGATGCTCCCCAGAGGACCCGTTACACCTACTGCAAATGCCAGTAATTTACCCCTATCCTTTTTGTTGGCAAACTCTCCCAGTACTATAGGAGACATAACGAAGTCTCCTCCTATTCCCAATCCGAACAACATCTGTGTGAGTATAAGCTCATATACGTTCTGCGTAAAGGCACCGAGGAGTGAACCTAAAGAGAGCAGCAAAGCTTCATAACCGTAAACTGCTCTTCTTCCCTTGAAATTAGAGGTAACGCCGAAGAGAATCGCACCTACGATAGCGGTCCAAAACGACGCAGTGCCTAAAAGAACGTATAGTGGCGATCCTGCTACAAGTCCAAACGCTTTTTTAAGTTCCGGAAGTGCTACTGCTATGAAGGTAGTATTATAACTTATTGTAAACATCCCTAGAGTTGTTATTAAAAGGCTCTTTGCATGGTAAACATTGAAATTAGAATCATCTAGGGGCTTGAAAATATCTCTTAGCTTCATAGGAATCAAAATATGATAAAATGTCTATAATAAAAACTTTCTCTATGTATTAAACATATTGATATATATAACTATATATTGATATATATAATTTCCATTCACCAAAAGTGGGCTCTAGGGCATACCATTTTACAAGGATAAATATCCAAGATCCGTTCCACGCAGCCTTAACTAGTATCTAGCGAGTTAAACCAGATGTCGGTGTATTCGGTATATTAGCTGTTAAGGACAAGTTTACCCATTGGATCTCGCTCCAGAAAGGTGCAGCTCCAAGGTTATTTATATCACCGCTTCCAGTTACCTTATATACCATGATCTGTGGCGTGGTCTGTGCCATAGCCGTTGTTATATTAAACTCTGAGAGTATTAATGAAAGAGCCACTATTAATAGGATTAGTAGAAGAATTCCTCTCTTTCCTACCTAGGGACATAAACCATCATTAAAAAGACTTGAGGGTAAAAAGCGTTGGACTGATGATATTATTTTCTACGAACTAGAGCTAGAGCTATTGCGACTATTGTAATTATTATACCTATGATCGATATTATTTGTAATGTAGAGACTTTACCAGATAAGTTAGAGTTAACTGAGGATACTGAGCTTGATCTCGTCGATAAACTATCATTAAGCGTTGATAATTTATTATTTAGTGATTCTAGCTGATTCTCGACCTGGATATGGGTTGTGTAAGTAGAGCTTAATCCGTCAGATTGCATCGCAACCACCTTCAAAGTATAAGTACCGTCTGGATAATTAGCAGTATTTAAAGCATATATGAAAGTACTATTACCGCTAAACGTTGTTAACAACGAGTTATCGATGTATAACATCACTTGTGAAACATCTTCCCCGCTTACTGTTATACTAACGTTCACCTCACCAGTAGCAGTCATCGGTGCTTTAAAGTTTATTTTAGGTAAGGAGGGGGTAACGTTTATTATTTGTGAATTTATAACTTCAACGCTTGAAGAACCTTCTAAGTTTAGATGCGACATAAAAGTATTGCATTAATTGACTAAATGCAATTGTATAAGTCCTGCGGAGCCAGTGGTCCCGGGTTCAATCCCGGCGGGTCCGTAACATTTCCACAAATTGAAAGATTTTCTCTATTAATGTAATAGGAATGAAAGTAATTAAACAGAAAAAATTTCAGAGTATTTAATCTCATATATAGGAAAAAATTATATATCTTCATAATAAAATAATACTTTCACATTTTCTTTATATTTTGTTTTATCTTATTTATTAGATCCTCTGGTATTTGTGAAATTCCGTGAGCTGATTTAGCGTGAACTCTAAGGATTTCTAATAATTCTTCTTCGCTCGACGAACCTTTTATTTCAAATCCGCAGTTCATTCCTATCGATTTGCATTCGAAGTAATACTTTTTCTTTGAAAATAGCTTCATAAGAATATAGGCACATTACTTGTATTAACACATGTGTTAGAAATCTTCTAACTAATCCTTTTGTATTATTTCCCCTTATAATGCATTATGAAATACACATTTAGTTGTGCAGATATAGGGATGAACTGTGGATTTGAGATAATAAATGCAGGAAGCGAAGAGGAGCTATTAGAAATGTTAAAAACTCATGCAAAAATGGATCATGGGATAACATCAATTCCGCCAGAATTAATAGATAAGATAAAGAAAGCTATTAGAAAGTCTGGTAAATATTCATTTAGTTGTGCAGATATTGGAATGAACTGTGGATTTGAGATAATAGGAGCTTCAAGTGAAGATGAGTTACTTCAGCAATTGAGCATTCATGCAAGAATGAGCCATAAGATGAGCAATATTCCTCAAGATACAATAAATGCTATAAAACAGAAAATAAAGGTAAGTTAAAACTAATACATTTTTTAGTCTTTTTCTTCTGTTTTCGTGGTCATACCTTTACTTATCACGGTTATCCTATATTAAATGTTAGAAAATAATATAATATGATAGCAATGCAAACTAGTACTGTAAGTTTATTATCGCTCAATAAGATTAAAGTGATAAAGAGAGACGGCAGAAAGGAGGAATTTAAGTTAGAGAAAATTTTAGTAAAAATAGGTTTTGTTCCTTCTGAAGTTATAGATGGTATAGCTAATGATATAATTCAAAACTCTAAAGATAACACGATTGATACAAGGACCATTGCAGATATCGTAGAGAGGAATTTGATAGAAAATTCTTTGGAGCATCCGGAATTAATGGATTTAGCAAAGAAGTACGTTTTAGCCAGGATTTATAATCACGTTTATGGAAAGGGCAAATGGAAAGATTTTGATCCAAAAGATCTTTTACTTACTTATAATGCACTTAAAGTCCTTGAAGCAAGATATTTACTAAAAGATCCCAATACATTACGTTACATAGAAACTCCTCAAATGATGTTCAGGAGAGTTGCAAAATACTTAGCTAGTGTAGAGCTAAAGTATGGCAAATCAGAGAGTGAAGTAAAAGCTCTAGAGGAGAAGTTCTATGACATTATGAGCAATCTTAGATTCTTACCTAATACACCAACTTTAATGAATAGTGGAACTAGACTGGGAATTTTGTCAGCGTGCTTTGTAATTCCGGTCAGAGATTCAATGACTACACCAGAGGGCGACGGAATCTATGATGCTCTAAGAGCGATGGCCTTAGTTCATCAGCAAGGAGGAGGTACAGGTTTTGATTTTTCAGAGCTTAGACCTAAAGGGGATGTGGTGGCTTCAACAGCTGGCGTCGCTTCTGGACCAGTATCATTTATGAAAATCTTTGATGTTTCAACTGACGTAGTAAAGCAAGGAGGAAAAAGAAGAGGAGCTAACATGGGTGTAATGCATGTGTGGCACGCTGAAATTGAGGATTTCATTAATTCTAAATCTGGTAAGCTTAAGGACGTCCAATTGCAGAATTTTAACATTTCCGTAGGTGTTTATGACTATTTTATGGAAAAAGTTGAGAGAGGCGAAGAAGTTCCGTTAATTACTCCCAGGAAGACTAGAATTCCTGGAACGGATCATGATTACTATATAAATAAAGCAAGAAACTATATGAGTGAAGAGTGGGTTCAAGAAGAGATATTAAACGAATTAGAAGAAAAAGGTGGAGCAGTTTGGCTTGACGAGAGTAAGATAATTACTGTGGATGAAGCTCTAGTTATAGCGGAAAAAGAAGGTGCTATAATAAGGTGGATAAATGCAAGATCCCTCTTTAATGAGATAGTAAGAAGTGCTTGGGATAGCGGAGATCCTGGGTTATTATTTATAGACGAGATAAATAGGAGACATCCAGTTTGGTACTTAGGAAAAATTAATGCTACTAATCCTTGTGGAGAAGAACCCTTATTACCTTGGGAGTCATGTAATTTAGGTTCTATTAATTTAGAGAAGTTTGTTAAGGAGACGGAAAATGGCAAATATATAGATTTGGACGGATTGGCCGAGACAATAAAATATGCCGTTAGACTTCTGGACAATGTAATTGATGCTAATAAGTATCCGCTTAAGCAGATAGAGCAAGCTACTAAGAGTACTAGAAAAGTAGGCTTAGGAGTTATGGGCTTGGCAAGAATGCTAATAAAGCTTGGTATACCTTATGATAGCGTAGATGCAATATACTTATCGTATCAAGTGGCCAAGTTTATTTATTATCATGCGTTTAAGACTTCAATAGAGTTAGCTAAAGAAAAAGGCTCTTTCCCCGTATATGATCCGTTAAGATATCATGATATATGGGAATCCGCTAGACCATTCGAATACTTGCTTGAAGTTACTAAGGTGGAAGGTAAACCTTCTGAGTATGTTCGTAAGTTAACTGCAATTGTTGATAAGCTTGACTTTTCCGAACTTAAGGCAGAAAGAATTAAGCATGGTTTGAGAAATGCTACTGTAGTTTCTGTAGCACCTACTGGTACTATATCAATAATTGCCGGAACTTCATCGTCTATAGAGCCTTTATTCGCATTAGCCTTCATTAGGAATGTCGCAGTTGGCAAATTTATGGAGATTGATCCTTTATTCTTGGAGTACTTGAGGAAGTATGAATTAGATAATCCAGAAGTTGTAAAGAAGGTTGCTGAGACTGGAACTGTTGGAGAAAACATGTTTATGCCAGCAACAATTAGGAAACTATTCAGGACTGCCCATGAAGTTCCTCCAGAATTTCATTTATTACATCAGGCAGCCTGGCAACAATGGAATGATTCTGGAACTTCTAAAACTATAAACTTAAGGTCTGAAGAGCCTCCAGAAACTGTAGAGAGAGTATATTTAATGGCATGGAAATTAGGAGTTAAAGGCATAACGGTTTATAGGGATAAGAGTAAATCACAACAAGTAATATACTTCGGAATAAAGAAAGAAAGGGAAGAAAAGGAGAAAAGAGAACAGGAAAAGAAGCAACAGCAAATAATTCCATCGTCATTTAGGATGGAAAAGAAATTTGTCGAAGTAGATGAAAACTACGCAGGCGGATGTAAGACTTGTGAACTATAATGCAAAATATTTTTATATTTCTTTATCATATTTTCAATTGATAAACTCATGTCTATTACTCCTCCATGTGAGATTTCAGTAAAGGAGATCTTGCCTGCAGTGAGGTCTATAATTGCTACAAAGCTTGTAAAAGAGAAAGGTCTTCCATTATATGAGGCAGCAAAGAAAATGGGCATAACGCCAGCAGCAGTGGCAAATTATATGAATAAAAAGAGAGGCAATAGCGTTAGAGAGCTCATAGAACATGATAAGAAAATGATGGAAATGATAACTGACTTTGTTGAGAAAGTATATATAGGGACTAACGAAGATCTATCAAACTATTATTGTATGTTATGCTCTGAAGGTAAGAAAGTTCTTAAGCGTAGCGGTATAGATGTTCCTTTATGTGCTTATGAATCGTCCCTTATGCTTAAGCAATAATTTTTCTTCTTAAATAAGGTTCTATTAATCTTCTTATTTTTATTTTAACGTTTTTTATTCCCCATTTTCTTATTGGAATTCTTACTCTATCGAATTCTGTGACTAGCTCTTCTCCGTCGGCTGTAGCGCTGTCTATTCTTCCAGAAAAAATTAGTGTCGAAATTACGTCATCATCAGAGAAATTCTCTAAAATTAATAACAACTCGCCATTTTTATAATCAAAATACAGAGGAATTACGGACGAAGGTTCTATTTTATAAATACTTACGTTATATTTAGGTTTACAATCTAATCTAATTATGTTGTTTTTAAGATCCCATGAAATTCTTGCGGGCTTAATTTCTTTCCATCTTCTCGATTTGATAACATATACTTGTCTCTCGCTTTCTATTTCTATCTTTCCTAGATTGAATTTTATGTTAAATGGGTCGGAAGAAATTATAGATAATGCAGTATCTGATTGTAGTGATACGAAGCTTGATGCACTTATAGGATATCTACTTTCCTCAATATAGAAAGGATTTAGAAAGTAAAATTTGGGGTTATAAAAGTTACTTTCTATTTTATATCCTGCAAGCTCGTATCCCTGTGTTGGAATATTGAGTTTTTCAGTTATTTCTCCTGGGCGAAAATAGTACCATTTTTCATCTATTAACGCTTTCCTATCCCAAGGAGATGGATTAAAATATCCTTCTCCTTCATCACAAGGTATTAGATCTTTAACTAAGTTTATAAGTGACTTCTCGTTTATTTTAGTAAAACTCCAAGGTATTGCATTTATTTCTAATGGGGTTAAAACTACAAAAGGGCCTTTTATGATATCTTCTCCTTCAGCTAATATTTCGCTTCCATCTACTCCTATTATTTTTGCTTTATATTTCCATAGAACTTTCTTAGCATTAGATAGTTTAAGAAGTTGAGGCAATTGAGCTATATTTAGATCTTCATCCTTTAATTTAATTGACTCAATATTAATAAAAGGGATGGAAAAATTTATCATTATTGGTCCGACAAATGCCTTTTCGTCATCTCTCGGGTTCGGGGGTAATTCTTCATCCATTAATCCTTTCTAATTCTCTCCTAATTAAATCTGCTACTCTTTTTCCGTCAGCTCTTCCTCTAACCTTAGACATTACTTTGCCCATTAATATGTTAAACGCCTTATCCCTCTTTTTGATTATTTCCTCCTTAGACGTTTCTACAGTTTCCTTAACAATTTTCTCTAGCTCTTCTTCACTTAAAGAAGAGAAGCTAGTAATAATTTTATCAATGTTAACATTCTCTCCTTCTTTTCTCTCTTTGCTATACTTTAAAAGTATCTCTGGTATGGAATCTTTTGATATTTTACCAGAATTTAAAGCATTAAATATGCTTTCTAGCACGTCATCAGTAATTGCCTCTGGATCTCCTCCTTGAGACTTTAATGATTTTATCGTATTCTCTAAGGTAGTTGCTATAACAACTGGTGGTACTTTAGGATACTTCTTAACGAAGTAATCGAATGAATCTAATCTAGGACTATTTAGAACTTGTTTAGCCAACTCTTCACTTAAACCAAGGTTAATTAAGCTTTTTAATTTCTCCTCAGGAGTAGGTGGAATAATTTCTTTTGCTTTTTTAATTAGATCTTCAGTTATTCTTATTGGAGGAATATCAGTCTCCGGATACATTCTTGCTGCTCCAGGCTGTGGTCTTAAGAACCTTGTGGTGCCATCTTCATTAGCTCCTCTAGTTTCCTTAGGTACTCCTTCTAAGGCATATAATAATCTATCTTTGATTACTTGAACTGCTAGATCCAATTTAGATTTTTCTCCTACAATTAATATAAAACCGTCATCGTCTTTTACGTTTAATTCATCTTTTACCTTGTTTACCTCCTCTTGAGATATTCCATAGTTAGGTAATTCGTCAATGTGGAATATTCCTCCTAATCCTGCAAGTACTTTCACATAATCAGAAACTTCCGTGCCAAATCTCCTATTCGGCATTAGTTCTATGCCAAATATTCCCTTGAAATGCGGAACTTTTATTCCGTAAACTTTGCCTCCTTTCTTTAACTCTCTTAAGATTACATTGCTTTTGGTTTCCTTAAATAATTCTGTTAGATCTTTAACTACATATCCTGAGGATATATTTTCTTTTGTAGCACCACGTCTTATTAGCTCATCCTTTATTTCTAAAAGTTTTAATTGTCTCATTGCCTCGTACTCTATCAGCTTAGGTATCAAATCGAGTTCCTGAACACCTTTTATTTCAGTTTTTACACCGCCAATAATTGATACATTTAAGTCTTGCCTTATAGTTCCTAGTCCTCTCTTTACTCTCCCAGTTAATCTTAGCATTTGTCCTATTTTTAGTGCTACTCTCTTTGCTTGTTCTGGACTATGAATATCTGGCCCAGTTGAAATTTCTATTAATGGAATTCCTAGTCTATCTAAATTATAAATAACGGAATCCTTAGTATCTTCAATTTTCCTAGCAGCATCTTCTTCTATTGCAATAGTTTGAATGCTAACTTTTCCATCCTCGTCTTCTACATATCCGCCAAGCCCTACTATTGATGTCCTTTGAAAACCAGAAGTATTTGATCCGTCTATCACTACTTTTCTCATGACGTATACTTCGTCAACTGGTGTTCCGTGAAACGCTAGAGTCATTGCTAATCCTATTAATAATGCTTCCTCGCTCATTCTATGAGGAGGTTCTTCGTCACATTCTACTAAACATGTAGCTTGTTGAGGTATTCTATATACATATTTCTTATTTTTCTCCCACTCAAATAATGCAGCTACGTCTATTTCTCCTGTTTCACTAAATACTGGTCTTAAATATCTTTCTAATGTGTTTTTATATTCTTCACTAAGTATAGTCGGACAATTACAAAATAGTTTTGTAGACGTATCTAGCTGTTGGTGAATTTCTAATCCTACTTTTAACCCGAGCTTATTATAGTCAATCATAATTCCACCTTGGGAAGAAATCTAAACTGTGCCTTGGGTTTATTTCTCCTACTAAATTTGTAAGCATTAATTTCTTAACTTTTTCTTGCTCAGACTCATGCGCAAGAACCCACATCAATTTAACTATTGCGACCTCTGGTAGCATGTCTTCTAATGGAACTACCCCAGCTTCTTGCAATAACCTCCCTGTAGTATAAACATTCATATTAACTCTTCCGAACAAACACTGTGAAGTCATGCCAACAAATACTCCGTCCTTTGTCATTTTCTTTATATAATCCACAAAAGATGTAGCCACATGGCCTAATCCAGTGCCTTCTAAGATCAATCCTCTAATTTTCTTCTCCATTAAATATTCTAGAATGTCAGGAGTTAAACCTGGATAGTACTTTAAAAGAAATACGTGAGTATCAAATTTAGCGTCTTCCTCAACTTCATCTCTTTTGGGAATATAATCTGATCTTAGAATTTCTACTTTATTTTCTTTCCACTCTACTTTAGCTAACGGTTTATCATTTATTGATTGGAAGGCATCTCTTCTGCTAGTATGCATTTTTCTAACCTTAACTCCTCTGTGAGCTAAAGTGTAAGTATCTGAGCTTTCTCCATGCATATTTATTACTACTTCACCAAATGGAGCTTTCTTAGCTAGGAGTACAGAAGAATACAAGTTTATTGCAGCGTCACTACTAGGTCTGTCACTACTTCTTTGTGAACCAACCAATACTACTGGTCCAGGCAATTTTAGTGAAAAAGCTAGTGCTGAGGCAGTATAAGCCATCGTATCCGTTCCGTGCGCGATAACTACTCCTTCATTACCTTCTTTAAACGCCTTCTTTACGGCTTCTGTAATCTTAACCCAATGTTCCGGTGTCATATTTTCACTAAGTATTGCAAAGAGTATTTCAGCAGAAATTTTTGCTATATTGTTTATTTCTGGCATGAATTTTATAATATCTTCTGTAGACAATGCAGGTCTTACGGCACCAGTTTCGTACTCTATTTTACTCACTATAGTGCCTCCAGTACTTATTATTTTTATTTCGCTTTTAGTACTTTTACTAACTTCCTGAGTTTCCTTTTGGCTTTCAGATTTTTTCTTTATAAGCTTTATTTTCGCTGAAATTATTGAAACTCCAATATTATATCCATTGTCTAACTTTATGACTATTATATCATCATATGGAGAATAAGAAGGCATTAGAATCCCTTTATAAATATTACCATTCTTTTCTATTTCTATCAAATCTCCTATATCCGCATTAATTTGTAATAAGCTCTGAAGAGCGGACCCTCTATAACCTTCAAGCATAGGAAAAAATAATTATATAATGTAAAAAAGCTTATGTAGCTTTCTCCTTAGAAGCTTTTAATACCCTTTTTTCAAACTCCTTCTTATTCCTAACTCTGGGTACTTCTTTGCTCTTGGGTTTTGGCTGAATTTTTGGAGTCTGATTTCTAACCTTTCCTGCCTTCGTTAACGAACCGTGGGATGGCATATCAACTTAATATAACATAAATAAGAATTTAAACTTACAGTTGAAAAAGCAATGGGACTATAATGAAGTTATACTTAGTTGAGCATGCTATAGGTACATTTGCCTTCGATGAAGATGGAAAATTAGTTGATTATGTGCTTAATCCAAAGGATATTGGAAAATTGGTTGAAATTCTCCTAAATCATGAAAAAGGAGAACCTTTTCCTTCAACTTTAGAGCTAATATCAAAACTTAAGCCGGAAGAAGTAGTTATAGAAAATGAGGCAGAAATTCCAAAGCTTAAAGTGAAAGCTTCAGCTACTTTAAACCATAAAGCAGCCAAAATGTTTAGATCTTCACTAGTGAAATTCGCCTTAGATTCAAAATTTGCATCTTCTGAAGACGAGCTATATAATTTCCTTTATCAGCTTTCCTTTGAATATACAAGGAGGAAACTAAGGACTGCAGCAGAAAAAAGAGACTTATTAGCAATACAAGCAGTTAGAGCAATGGATGATATTGATAAATCAATAAATCTTTTCTCAGAAAGGTTAAGAGAATGGTATAGCTTACATTTCCCAGAACTAGATAAATTAGTAGAAGACCATGAAACGTACGCCAAAATCGTTTCTACTTTCGGTTATAGGGATAATATAACTTTAGAAGGATTAAAGAGTATTAATATTGACGAGAAACAAGCTAAGAAAATATTAGATGCTGCAAGTAAAAGTATAGGCGCAGATATCTCAGAGGATGATATAAATTCAATAAAGCAACTTTCTGACGCTATATTATCATTATATAATATTCGTAATAGTTTATCAGATTATGTAGAGTCAGTAATGAAAGAAGTCGCTCCAAATATTACTGCATTAGTTGGTGCAAATCTAGGAGCAAGGCTATTAAGTTTAGCAGGCAGCCTAGAGGAGTTTGCGAAAATGCCTGCTAGTACTATCCAAGTTTTAGGTGCCGAAAAAGCTTTATTTAGAGCTCTAAGGTCTGGAGGCAGGCCTCCAAAGCACGGTGTTATATTTCAGTTTCCAGCAATTCATAGTTCTCCTAGATGGCAAAGAGGTAAGATTGCTAGAGCTTTAGCAGCAAAATTAGCCATAGCTGCTAGAGTAGATAACTATAGCGGGAGATTTATAGGAGATCAGTTAGTAGAACAGTTAAATAAGAGAATAGAGGAAATAAAAACTAAGTATGCACAGCCTCCTCCAAGAAAACCACAACCACAAGCTCCAAAGCAGAAGAACTTTAAGAAAGGAGGAGGCGGTGGGAAGAAAAATAAAGGAAAGAAAGGTAGGAGGTGATTAAATGTCAGAAAGTATTAAATCTGTAAAAGAAACAAAAATGGAGAACATATTTGAATGCGAGTATGAGGACGGAACTACAAGATTATGTACTAAAAATTTAGCTCCAGGATATTCGGTTTACGGAGAGAGACTAATTAAATATAACGGAATAGAATATAGGGAATGGAACGCTTTTAGGAGTAAGCTAGCCGGAGCCATATTAAAAGGATTAAAAGAAAACCCTGTTAAAAAAGGGGTGAAAGTGCTTTATTTAGGAGCAGCGTCTGGAACTACACCTAGTCATGTTTCAGATATAGTAGAGAAAGAAGGAAAAGTTTATGGAGTAGAATTTTCTCCTAGAGTTGTAAGAGAGCTTATCTTAGTTGCTCAAAGAAGGCCTAATTTATTTCCAATATTGGCTGACGCTAGATTTCCTCAAAGTTATATGCCATTAATAGAGAATGTAGATGTACTTTATGTTGATATTGCACAGCCAGATCAAACTGATATAGCTATTTATAACGCGAAAATATTCTTAAAAGAAGGCGGAAGTCTACTTCTAGCAATAAAAGCTAGAAGCATTGACGTAACAAAGAATCCAGAAGAGATATTTAAAGAAGAAGCTTCTAAACTTGAGAGGAATAATTTTGACGTGAAGCAAGTAATAAATCTAGATCCTTACGATAAGGATCACGCAATGGTATTAGCGAGGTTTAAAGGGTAAATGCTTGATAAAATTCTAGAGTTAGGTTTAAAGGAAATTTTTGGTAGCTCTCCTGCAGAAAAAGTTACTTTAAAGGATGCACTTCAAGGTAAAAATAGGATTAAGCTAAACAACGGTTTTTATCACGAATTAAATTTAGCTGAAGTGAAAGATTTTTCTTCTAAAGTCCCTCTTTATCTATGGTCATTAGTTTATCTTCCTATTATAATTTTGAAACTACCCGAACCAGGTCAGTTTTCTTTAGAAGGTTCAGAGTGGGATAAAAAAGCAGTTAGTTTGATTCTTAATAAAGAAGAAGGAGATAAAATTATATTGAATACAGCAGAAGTAGAGGATTTATTAAGGCGATATAAAACATTAATCTTTATAACTCTTAGTAGTAATATATTGTTTTCAGCAAATAGTGAACTTAACGAAGGTATCTAAAATGACTATTAGGGTAAATGATGTAATAAGGATATTAGAAGATGAAGGCTTAAGTTATACTATCATAAATTATCCGGAAAAAAATAAAAAATCTATAGATATAATAGTTGAGTTTAAGAGGAGTTCTCAGGAGAAGAAGAAATTAGTAGTCAAAACTTCATCTGATAAGATAGGAAAAGACGAAATAACCGACTTAAAGAATTTCTCTTCTCTTACACAGAGTATTCCTTTAATAATAACTGACGAAACCGAAGAGGACATAGCTATTGAGAAAGATAAAGTTATTGGTCTGTCATTATTTGGGTTTGAAAGGCTACTTAAAGGCGATAAAATATTTGTATATAGAACAAGGGGAGGAATGTTTGTAAGGATAAGACCAGAAGTATTAAGGCAAAAAATGAGGGAAATGAATTATAGTATGGGAGACGTAGCTAAGATGTTAGGAGTTTCTAGAAAAACTATTTATGATTATGAAAATGGGGATTCAGATGTATCCATAGAGATTGCAGAGAAACTTATAGATATTTTCGGTCCAGAAATCATAGGCGATGTTTGTGAGACGTATCAAGCAGATGGTAAGGTTAGTGTTGATAAGGATCACAAGGTCATAAATATACTAGAATCTAAAGGATTTAAGGTAGCTACGCTTAAATTTACTGCTGTCGATATAATAGCTTCAAATAATTCAAAGAAGTTAATAATAACTATTGAATCAAGAAATCCAGAGAACTCCATAAAAAAGATTCAAGAGGCAAGTAAAATAGCTGAAGAATTTAACTTAAATATGATAGTTATCTCTAAGTCTAGCAGTAGAGCTAAAGAACTAGAAAAAGATGGCTTCAAAGTATATTTAGATCAGAATTTAGATGAGTTAAAATATGAGATTGGTGGAGATTAAAGAAGGCAAAGCTAGAATATTTATTCCAGATCCTAAAGAATATGAAAAAAACGGTAAATTTGATCCCTCTTGGGCTCCTGTATTTTATAACCCTAGAATGATGTTCAATAGGGATATAAGTGTCATAGCAGTGTCTATAATATCGCCCAAATCGATAATAGATGCATTAGCTGCATCTGGTATAAGAGGTATAAGATATTACTTAGAATCTAATTCTCCTATAGAAGAAATTATATTTAATGACAAAAGTAAAGTAGCTGTAGATCTAATAAGCAAAAATGTAGAAGCAAATGGAGTAAAAGTTGCAAAAATAACTAATAGAGATGCCAATTCATTGCTATACGAAGTTATAACAGATTATGTGGATATAGATCCATTTGGATCTCCTTCACCTTTTATCTTATCCTCCGTTAATGCGGTAAAGAATGGTGGGTATATAGCTTATACTGCTACAGATTTGGCTCCATTAGAGGGAAGTGCAAAAAAGTCTTGTAAAAGAAAATATGATGTCAATAATTCAAAGTTAAGTTTTTCTAAAGAGGTTGGTCTAAGAGTTTTACTATCTAAAATAGTAAGGGAGGCAGCAATATTAGAAAAAGCTGTAGAGCCAATATTTGCTTTTTATAATGATTACTACTATAGAGTAATAATAAGAGTAACTAGGGGAGCAAAAAGGGCTGATGAAAGTATAGAAAAATTAGGATATTTTTATGAGTGCGAAAAATGCGGCTTTTCTGGGTCTTCAAAAGACCCAATAGAAAAATGCCCCAGATGTGGTAATAAAGTTAAAATTTCTGGCCCTGTATGGCTAGGTAAGATAAATGATGACAGTTTTGTTCATAAAATGATAGATTATTTACAAAACTTTTCCTACATTAAAAACTTTGAAGCAGTTTCTATATTATTACATAAAATTTTGCAAGAAAATAAATATCCTCCAGGTTACTATAACTTAGAATTTATAGCTTCAAAATATAAAATAAATGTTCCAGCAAGAGAAAAGATAATAGAATGCCTAGGAGATGCATCACAGACTCATTTTAGCTCTAAGGGCATAAAGACTAGCAAAAGCTTTGATGAAATTTTAGAATGCATGAAAACCTTATCCAACAAGGTATAATATCCATTCCGAAAGCTTACCGCAAGATCCAGGATTAACATGAGCTCCATTATTACATTTATAAAGAAGCTTACACGAGAAGCATGGTATTTCTTTTACAGTATCCAAATTTATATAAATATCATTATTAATAGAAGAGGACTTAGCAGCAAAGAGTTTTACGACGCTTTTCCCGTTCTCTTTAACTGTCCTTTTAACAATAACTTTCTTTTCAATAAGTCTTTTAACAATTATACTTAATTCTCTTGTAGATAATCCTACAGATTTAGCTAATTCTTGTTGTGAGATACCTTCATTGCCTTTTTCTAATATTTTTTCTTGTATTAAATTCTCATAACTTGATATATTTGATTCCATCAAGAATCACCTATAGCCAAATATATAATATATAGCTTAGAGTTTAATTACTTTGCTGTCAGATTTGTTTATAAACTTACTTCAATATCGAAATTTTTAATAATTTCTTTATATCTGTTTCTTATTGTTACTTCTGTGATATTTAATGAATCAGCTATTTCCTTCTGAGTTTTTTTCACGTCCATAAGAGTGCTTATTAAATATACTGCAGCGGCACTTAATGCTAGATAGCCTTTCCCACTAGTTAGGCCATTCTTATACATAATATTAACCATCTCTGCAGATTTAGTTGCTACGAGTTGAGGTAAGCCCAATTTTTCTACAATTTTTGGAATATATTCAACTGGCTTAATTTTTGGCTTAAAGTTTTGTAGCTGTTTTGATACCTTATGTACTCTTTCTAAAGCTTTCCATAATTCACTAGAGGAAAGTGAATATCTAGTTTTGATCTCTTGCAAATATCTAGGTATATTATTTACTTGACATGAATAATATAATACTGCGGCAATTAATGCATATGAATCTATTCTCTTTGCTAAACCATTCTCAACTAATTTTCTTAGTATAAATGCTGCAGTTTCTTTTACATGTTCCGGCAAATCTAGTTTTGATGCCTCACTGTTAAGCATTGAAAGGTATGTTACTAATTTTTTATCCTTAGACGAAACTCTAATTCTGTTCTGTAATTTTTGCATTTTCATAAGCTTTATTCTATCTTTTACCTTATCATATCCTATTCTAGTTGAAAGTCCTTGATCGTGAACTTTCAAAGTCAATGGGGATCCAATTCTTTCTCGCTCTAATCTATCTTGATAATTATATGCTCTCCATTCTGGTCCTTGATCTATTACTTCGTCTTCCAGTACTGCTCCACAGTTTGCGCAAATATATTGACCTCTTTCGGGATCATATCTTATATCTTCTGAGGAACAAACTGGGCATTTCATTTTCTTCTCACCTTCTCTACTAATTCTATGTAAACTTCCTTTGGAGGGTTATAATGGGGAAATGGTTCTACTAACGCATAAGGGGAGTTAACGTTCCCTATTATATCTAAAACTTTACCTACTCTTTGCTTATTTTCATCAAGGACCACAAAGCCTATTGGATCATTTTTTATAAAATTAATGTTCTTATTTTCAATTTTAATGAGCCACTTATTTTTCAAAGTGTACCTATAAAAATGTCCAAGCTCAATAATTCTTACTTTTCTCATAAACAAAAGTTATGCAAACCCTACGTTTATATTATACCATAATAATACCAACGTAATTTTTACGTTGGTAATACAAGATTGGGATTAAGAATTATGTGCAAGTTATATTTAAAAGCCAAACTGATGTTAAGAAGAAAGGATATATTTAACATAATCTGTTGCAGAATAATTAGGAGAAAAATTATTAATAAGATATCCTAATACCAATGCGATGAGTAATTCAGCTACCAATAGCGCGGAAGAGGCTATTTATAAGAAGATAGCAGAAATAAAAGATGAAATTTCTAAGTTAAAACAAGAAAAAGCTCAAGCCTTAGAGGATTTAAATAAGTTGAAACAAAAGAAGTTAGAAAAAATAGAAAAATTCAAAGGAATTAGATCACAAATAGACACTGTAAGAAACGAATTCTCACTCAGGCTAGAAGAGTTAAAGAAGCTTAAAGAAAGAAAACAACAGTTGCTACAGGAAATTCAAGGAATGAAAAAACAATTTGATGAGATAAAAGCAATACTTCAAAAGACTCAAGGTTTAGATATTGACGCAATAGAAAGAAGAATACAAAGCTTAGAATGGAGGCTGCAAACTTCCTCATTACCTTTAGATGAGGAAAAGAGAATTGTGCAAAAAATTGCTGAATTGGAGAAAAAATTGGGAGAAGCTAGAAAAATGATAGAGATTAAAGAAAAAGGTACAGTAGAAAGAGCAGAATATCTAGCTAAGAGAATAGAGTTATCTACGGTGAGGCAACAAATAGCAGGTATAGTAACAGAACTATCTCAGAAAAGAAATATCTTAAATTCACTAAAAGAAGATAGAGAGAAGACAAAAAAGGAAATAGATGAAATAAATAAACAGATAGAAGAAATTAGAAATAAGATAGGCAATATAAATAATCAGATAAAAGAGAAGAATAACGAAATTGAGAATTATATAAAACAGCTAAAAGGAGAAAAAGTAGAAACTACGTCAAGACCAACAAGAGAAGAAATTATAGAAAAGAAGAAGAAAATTGCCGAAGAAAAGCTAAAGTCAGGTCAAAGGCTTACTTTTGAGGAACTTTTAATACTTTATGGTGAAAATGATAAGGAAGATGGCAAAGACAGTGATAATATATATTGATATAGACGATGACTTGAGTTTAGCAGGAATTAAATCACCAGTAATAGGAGAGACTAACGTAAAGGAAGCCATAGATAAAGCTTCAGAAATAATGGCTGACGATTCAGACTTTAACTCGATGATAGTAGCTTATAATATATATAAGAAAATGAAAAAAGAAGGACAAGACGTAGAAATTGTATTCCTAGCAGGCTCTCAGAAAGGTGGCTTAGAGGCTCAGAGAAGGATATCAGCTCAATTAGACGAAATAATAAAAGAATTGAATCCTCAGGATAGTATAATTGTCTATGATAGCCCAGAAGACGCAAAGGCACTACCAATAATACAGTCTAGATTAAAAATTTCTGGAGTTCAGAGGGTTATAGTTGAACAACATAGAGGAGTAGAAGAAACGTATATTCTTTTAGGAAAATATTTCAAAAAAATATTAAATGAGCCAAGATATTCGCGGATTTTTTTAGGAGTACCAGGGGCGATACTTTTTGCTGCAGGAATTCTTGAAGTTTTGGGTTTAATCTCGTACATAGTTCCAGTCATTACGATCCTTATTGGCAGTGCTATGATAATAAGAGGATTTGATTTAGACGAGATGATAGAAAAATGGTGGGAAAATTCCACAATTATGGTAATAGCTGCTTTACTCTCTTCCATATCTTTTGCAATATCACTCATTAATGGGTATTTTACATATATTTCAATTAAAGGTAATAGCGTATATGTAGTTTCTACAGTAATTTCTTCAATGTTACCTTATATTACATTTAGCGTACTAATATTATTAGGTGCAAAAGCCTTATCTAGTGCTCTAGATAAAAGTATAAAATTATTTCACGATATTATAAAAATTAGTGCCATAATTATTTCATATTATATTATTACGGATGTATTGAAAAACTTAGAGGAAGGAATTTATATAATTCAGTTTCAATCATTTTATGCTTTAACGATATCCTCAATGGTACTAATTTTTGCATATATAGTATTAAACTTAATAGAAAAATACAAATTTAGCTCAAGCTAGTTTGCTAATTTTATCTCTTACTTCTATAGGTAAATCTTCAAGTTTTTTAACTAAGGCATTTCTAGGTTTTTTAATATTCTTACTTACTACTATATATGAATCTGGAGAATTTTCGTCTCTATTTTTTAAAACTCTTACTTTTATGAAATATTTTCCTGTATCGACGTAAAGGTATTTCTTATGCTTTAGCATAAGAATGAGTAAGAAAAGACGTTTATATTTCTAATTCTTCCTCCTCTTCTATTGGCTTTATGCAGTCTAACTCGTTCAATTTATCAAATATTTTTTTAACAGCTTTGTATACTTCTTCTTCCCTCTTTGCACCAGTTATTACCATTTTTCCGCTACTGAAAATTAAAAGTACTACTCTAGGATCGTCCATTCTAAATATTAACCCTGGAAACTGCTCTGGTTCATACATATTGTTCTCAAGAAGGAAGGCGGCTTTATCTAAATTAACGTGAACATGCATGTTTGCTGAAGCTACTATGTTCTGTATCTGTATTTTGGGTTTTCCAGTTATTTTTATTCCGTATTTCTTCAAAGTTTTTATTATCCTTTTTACAGCCTTTATTAGTTCTTCAGTACTTTTAGCCCCTGTTACTACCATCTTACCAGATTTAAATATGAGTGAAGTAACCTTTGGACTTTCAAGCCTAAATATTAGGCCTGGAAATTGATCTGGGTCGTATTCAACGTTAGGTACACTTCTTTCCATAGCATACAAATCTAGTTGCTGGTCAAGAGTGACTGTAGCTACTATATTTTCTATACTTATAATTGGTTTATAAGTGATGGAGTTAGAGATTCAAATCACCATATAAAATATCTTATATACTCATTTATAAACCCATATTTAAACTACAATATTCTTTAAAAGCTCTAATTTTGGGAATTCCATTATCCCTTCTCCTTCAATTATTACATAAGGTTTAGCTTCTTCCAAAATACCATAATTTCTTATTAGTGGACTCATATAATTATTATGAATTAATGAAATATCATTGCCTGCTTGGTAACTTCCTATAGCCGGTAAAATTAAAGCTTTTGACCCATTTTTTAATGGTACGAGTAAAAATGCTTGCAATTTTCTTGAGAAGCCTAATTTATCTCTAAGCGAAATTCGTGGATGCTCATGACCTATTATATAAATGACATTATCTTTAGGTTCTATATCCTTATGGCCATGTAAAATTATCATATTATCTGTTTCTATTTCATCTCTTATTTCTATATCAAATTTATCAGTTACTAAAGAAATATAGTTATCATGATTTCCCCTTATTAATGTTAGTTTAACTCCTAAGTCTTTTATTGTAGAAAGTGCTGAAGTCAAATCTTCTTTCTCTTGCTTTCCTAGTCCGTTAAAAATATGTTTGAAATCTCCATCAACTATTATATTATATGTATTAAATTCTCTAATTATCTTATTTACTACATCCAAAAATTTTTTCTTCTGTACCCTAGGCAAAAATATTCCTTTTCTTGCCATTTCTTCTTCATAGCCTATATGGACGTCAGAAATAACTGCAGTATTAATACTTTTTATATAAATTCCGGGTATGTCTCCCTCAATGTAGATTCCCTTCTCTATTTCTATCATTTCGAACACCTTTTATATTCCATGAATAAAAATATGCAAAATGCTCTACTTTATAGGCTTAGGTTTGGCAAAAAAATTTCTTACTCAAGCTTCAATAGAAGCAATGAGAAAAGTTGACGTATTATATTTAGACGCATATACTTCGCTTTCCTGCGACATAAATAAGGAATACTTGGAAAAATTACTAGGAAGGCAGATTATTCTTGCTGATAGGAGCACTTTGGAGAATAATTCAAAAAATATTATCAAACTTTTAAAAGAAGGTAAATCAGTTGGTATAGCAACTATAGGAGACCCAATGATCGCTACAACTCATGTAAGTTTAGCTACAGAAGCCAAGAATAAAGGGTATAATGTAATAATTATTCCTGGAATTTCTGTTCATTGTTACATCATTTCAAAATCTATGTTATCTTCATATAAATTTGGAAGATCTGTTACTGTTGTGTATCCTTACGATAAAATTCTTGATACTACTCCTTATGAGGTAATAAAGGATAATTCGTCTAGAGGGTTACACACTATTCTTTATCTTGATTTGAAAGAAGGAAAGCCAATGAGCGCTAAGGACGCAATATCACTCTTACTTCAAATGGAAGAGATAAAGAAAGAAGGAATTATAACTCCTAACACTCAAATTATCATAGGCCAAAGATTAGGCTGCGAAGACGAAGAAGTTAAAGCTTTAACAATAAGCGAGGCATTAGAATATAAATATAAAGATCCACCTCACATTATAATAGTTCCATCTAAAAATCTCCATTATATGGAGGTTGAGGCTTTGAAATGTCTTCATTAAGAGATAGAGTAATTAAATATATTAACGGAATGAACGATAGATTATCAAAAATTAACATACCAGAATATCAGAAAATCATAGATTTAGCTAGGCAATATACTGAAGATGCCAAATACTACTTAGATAAAGGAGACGTAGATACCGCAATAGTAGACATAGCCTATGCAGAGGGCTTATTAGATGCAGTACTTATTATAAATAATAAGGATCCTGATTCTGACATTTCAAAAAAGGTCTTTGTAGGTGGCACATTCGATATAATACATCCAGGTCACATAGAATTTTTAAGAGAAGCTTCAAGGCTAGGAAGAGTTTATGTTTCTGTTGCAAGAGATAAAAATTCTGAGAAAATCAAAGGTAGGAAACCTATAAATGATGAAGAGCAGAGATTAGAAGTAGTGAAAAGTATTAGATACGTTTATGACGCGTTTTTAGGAGATGAAAAAGACTTCATAAAAAGCGTTGAAAGAGTAAAGCCGGATATAATTTTCCTAGGTCCAGATCAGCATGTCAATATAGATGAATTTAAGAAAGAATTAGAAAAAAGGGGAATAAATGCAGAAATAGTAAAGATGCCAGAAAGGATAAATAAATGGAAACATAGTAGTACTACATCTATTATAAATGAGATTGTTTCTAGGTATTGTAAATCTTAGATTAAAGCTTCTATTACAACTTCGTCTCCATCTTTAAGAGAAAGTTTTTCTCTCAAATAATAAGGAGAAATTATTTCTATTACGCTTTTAGGATGAGTTGTCCTTAGGGGTATAACTATTGCTGCAGGTTCTAAATCATTTATTCTGGCAGGATATGCTTTCACTGCACCTAATACTCTATTCTCGTCCCTATATTCTGGTATATTTATATACCTCGAAGTATCTAAAAGTAGCCTATTTTCGAAGGAAATTCTATCATAAATTACAATATTTAACGTTCCTGGATAAGGAGTAAATCCTAGGAATTTTTTAAAAGAATTTTCATAATACGGTAAAGAAAGAAATAGCTTACCTTCCCCCAAACCAGAAGTAACTTTTCCTTTAATTCTTATTTCGTGCTGAAACGCTATCGCAGATGAGATTTCGTTCAAGCAATTTAAAAGTAAATTTTCACCTTTTTCTGTAAGTCTTATTATTTCTCCATCTTTGGTTTCAATTCTAATTATTAAATTAGCATCTTCTAATTCCTTTAATTTTCTAGAAACAGATTGCTGAGAAATATTGAACTCCTTGGCTAGAATTTGTTGTGTTATTTCTCCTTTTTCCTTTACTAGGTTTATTATCCTACTTAATGTACATATCTCAGTTAGCATTGATTATTACCTGAGCCTAATTCGGCCTCTGCATACTCCCCATGTATGTCATCTTCGGTATCTTTGGTTGCCCAGTTCCATTTATCACTCCATGCATTACCTATTTGTATAGGTTTATCTAACTTGCTTAACAGAACAATTCTACTAGGTACATGCTCTGAAATAATTTTATATCCAGTATACTTTTCCATTAATTTAGCAAACTCTCTTACTTCTGAATGTCTTGGCATTGCATCCCTACTCAACCTTAATGTTGAAGGTCCTACATGCATGTAAGCTTTTACTTCAATATAAGTAGGCATAGCCATTTCAATCAATTTTGCAAAATCTTTTGCATCTTCTTCACTCATATTAAATCCTTTTATCATAGTCATCCTAATTACGGTAGGAGAGCTAAAACTCGGCAGTATTTCAAGAGTTTTTAGGAATAAATTCCATGAATTAGCTACTATAGGTCTATTTATTAGCTTATGTTTTCTTTCGTTAGGTGCTTGTATTGATACAAAGAGCTGCGTAGGTTCTTCTTCTAAACTAGCTAGAACATCTGGTCTAACTCCACTAGTTACTAGAAATGTAGTTAATCCCCTCTTATGATATTCATGAATTAATTCCCCTAGTCTATCGTAAAGTGTAGGCTCTCCAGTTAAGCTTATGGCAACATGTGCAGGTTTCATAGCTTCTTTAGCCATATTAGGATCTACTCCTTTTCTTCCTAGATAACCAGAGACTGCTCTCTTATGTTCTTCAATACTTTTTTCTGCAATATATTCTGGATCATCCGTTATTGGTAATTTAGTTTCATCCCATTCTAGGCCAATGTCTTCTGGTTCAAGCCTCCAGCAGTGTATACACCTAAACCAACACCATGCTGCTGTTGGTGTCATTTGAACGCATCTATGACTTTCTATTCCATAGAATTTTCCTTTATAACAATATCTTCCTTCAGTTAATGCTTCATGAGTCCAGTGGCATTTCTTATAAGCACTATGATTTCCTATTATATGATACTTTTCTTTTTCCATTTCTTCCATTATTCTACTTAATGTATCTATCCTTAATGTAGAGACAACCATAATAGTCAGTTTAAAATAGTGCATCTAATTTAAAAAACCTTATACAATAGGTGCAGTTAGATCGTGCATATTTAAAATCTTTTCTATATTTATAGATATTCCAATTAGCATGGTATCCGATAGATATCTTCCCATCATTTGAAGTCCAACGGGTAAGTTATTGTAAAATCCTGCAGGTATAGATATTGCAGGTACGGCAGCTAGGTTTGCAATTACAGTATTTACATCCATTGCGTACATCTTTATTGGATCATTAATCACTTCGCCTATTTTAGGAGGCAAAACCGGCATTGTAGGTGATAATAAAACATCGTATTTACTAAATAGCTGGTCTAAACTATTCTTTATTAGTCTTCTCACTTTTAAAGCCTTTATGTAATATTCCTCATAATAACCTGCACTGAGAATGAAAGAGCCTAGCAAAATTCTCCTCTTAACTTCCATTCCAAATCCTTCTCCTCTGTTTTTACTAAATGTTTCTATCCAGTTTCCTTCAAAGTGCTTACTATATCCATATCTAACTCCATCGTATCTAGCTAAATTGGAACTAGCTTCTGACATAGCTATTATATAATAAGCTGGTAAAGCGTATTCTGCATAGCCTAACTTTGTCTCTTCTATTATTGCTCCTTCAGAAGACAACTTATCAATAGCAGTTCTAATAACGCTGACTACGCTCTTATCAGACATTTCTAAAATATCGCTAAGTACGCCTATCTTAATTCCTTTTATAGGTATTTCACCTGGAGGGTTGTCTACTGAATATTTAATTGTTGTAGCATCTTTATCATCCTCTCCAGCTATTATAGAGTATAATAAACCAAGGTCTTCAGCATTTTTTGCCATAGGACCAATTTGCTCTAGGCTGTTGGCATAAGCTATTAAACCATATCTACTTACGGTGCCATAAGAAGGTTTTAAACCAAAAGTTGCAGTAAACGCTGCTGGGGCTCTGATTGATCCTCCAGTATCGCTTCCAAGCGCTAGATCTACATATCCTGCAGCTAATGCAGCACCACTACCTCCAGACGATCCTCCAGGAGTTCTTTCTAAATCCCAAGGATTTCTTGTTGGACCAAAATAGCTAGTTTCGGTTGTGGAACCCATTGCAAATTCGTCCATATTAGTCTTTCCTAGTATTACTGCTCCCTCATTTTTTAGTTTCTCTATAACTGTAGCATCATAAGGAGGTATATAATCGCTAAGCATCTTAGAAGCACATGTGGTTCTTATTCCTTTGGTAGAAATTACATCCTTTACTGCAATTAATACACCTGCAAGTTTGCCTCCTCTTTTAATACTTTCCTTTACTTCTTTTTTTACTTCTTCCTCATCCCTTAGCGTAATGAATGCATTAATTTTCTTATCTAATTTATTGATTCTCTCAAATGTTTTAGCTACATACTCTTCTGGGTCTAAATTTCCATTCTTTAAGTCTTCTACAAGCTTACTAATCATTTTATTCCACCGTGCTAGGTCCTATAATATATCCATTTTCCTTTCTTTTTACGTTTTGTAATGCAGAATCTCTATCTAGAGGAGTTTTTATTTCGTCTTTTCTTAATTTGCCTTGAGGTATTGGATGAAATAAAGGATCAACATTTTCTAGATTTAGTTCGTTAATTTTGTTAAAGAACTCTAGGATTTTTGATATATCGTTTTTTATAATTTCCTTTTCATTATCGTTAATCTCAACTAGGGCTAATCTTTGAAGCTTTTCTATCAGTTGGTCATCAACTTTTATTTTCATTGTTGAACACTCTCTGCTATCCAATTCAAATAATTTTCTAATCCTCCAGTAACATCTAATGTAATTATTTCTGGTAATTCGTATGGATGTAGTTCTTTAATTCTTTTTATTATTTTCTCTTTAACAGAAGAATCTGTTTTTATAATAAGTAAACTTTCATCGTCTTCAACTACTTTTCCTTCCCATCTATAAGTAGATTTAACAAATGGAATTATATTAACACAAGCGGCTAACTTTTCTTCAACTAAGCTTCTAGCTAATTTCTTTCCTGATTCTAAACCAGAAATAGTGGTAAGAACTACGATAGCTGTCATATTTAATAAGGTATTATGCAGTAAATTAAATCTTGTGAAAATAAAGTATATAATAGACTTACCTTTACCAGGTTTGAAGGAATCTTTAGAATATGGAATTTCAGAGGCTGAGTACTTAGGTAAGGAATTTATAGGAATTACGCTATCAAACGGAGATGGAATAATTTTACATGTAAATCCATATTCCGATGAGATAATTGAAGCGTATTTAATGACTATTAAACAAAATAGCGAGAAAAGGCTAATTGGTGTCTTTAAATATGAGGGAGGTAATACTTATTTTATTTATGAAATAACTGATTTAGTTGATTACATTAATAGGTTGACTAATGAAAGAGTAGTTTACGTTGAAGTGATAAAGGATGTTCTCGAAGACTTTTTACTTAACGCAGTGGCTAGATGAGGATACTTTCTCAAAACTTTTAACATTTGCTAGATTCTTAGGTAGGGAAAATGGCGTCTCCGAATTCGTAATAGATATTGAAAGGGCAAGAAAGAATAGAGTAAGAGCAGAAGAAATAAAGGAAACATTAAAAGACGTTGGCGTAAGCTTAACAGAAGAAGAGTACAGAGAATTACAAAAATTACTTCCCACATATGATATAGAATTTTCAATAAATGAAGGAAAATTGATAATTACTCCTCATGTTTATGTTATGGACATTATTAAGAAAAGTGAAAGCAACATACCTATAAAGTATAATAGACAAGAGAAGGTTTTTGAAACGTATCCATATTATTATTATGATTTAAAAGAGCTATTTATAGAGAATGGTTTAACGGTAAAAGAATTAAATTTAGAATTTAAGAAATTCGATTTTTCATTAAGCGTAACTTTAAGGGATTATCAGATTGAAGCAATACAGAAATGGAAGGATAACAATTATCGTGGAGTTATAGCATTACCTACTGGAGCAGGAAAGACAATAATTGGTATAAAAGCTATAGAAGAAACAAAGGTTCCCACATTAATAGTAACTTTCACTAGAGAGCAAATGTTGCAATGGAAAGAAACTATAATGAAATTTTCCTCAATTAGACCGGAGGTCGGCTTATATTATAGTAACGAGAAAGAAATTCGACAAATAACACTGTCAACTTACCAAACAGCATTTAGACATGTTAGTGAATTAAGTGATAAATTCGATTTATTAATAATAGATGAAGCCCATCATTTGCCTGCAGATAAATTCAGAGAAGTAGCGTTAGGAATTTTAGCAACAAAAAGGCTAGGATTATCGGCTACTCCATTTAGAGAAGATGGACGTCATGAAGAGTTATTTAAGTTAATGGGAGGTATTGTTTATTATAAGCCAGTAGATGAGCTAATTAAAAAAGGATATTTAGCTCCTTATGATATAGTACAAGTTAAGGTCTTTTTAACTACTGAAGAGAGGAAGAAATATCTTACTTTACTCAATAAATTTAGAGTATTGTCAAAGAATAAAAAATTGAAGGAACTCATAGTACTAGCTAAAAACGGGGATAATAATGCAATTGAAGCGTTAAAGGTTTATAATGAAATTAAAAAAGTAGTAAATTTTGCTCAGAATAAAATGCTTAAAATAGAGGAGATATTAAATAAAGAGAAAGGAAAGAAGATTCTAATTTTTACTCAATATGTAGATCAAGCAGAAGAAATAGCCAGAAGATTCAATACTTTACTAATTTCTGGAAAAATGTCTAAAAATGAAAGAAAGAAAATTCTTGATACGTTTAAGTTTATGAAAAGCGGAATACTTACATTAACTACTGTAGGCGACGAAGGTTTAGATATTCCAGATGCTAGCGTTGGGATAATAGTTACTGGTACAAGTTCGAGAAGACAATTCATTCAAAGATTAGGTAGAATACTGAGACCCGTTAATGGTAAGAGGGCAATACTTTACGAAATTATAGTAGCTGGTACACAAGAGGAATATCAATCAAAGAAGAGGAAAGAAGATTCTATTTTAGACGAAGTTCAGATTTCCTCGGAATATTCAGATGATATGTAATAATAAAGAGATAAAGATGCTAATTCTAAAATTGGATTATTAACAGAGTTTACATGAATTTTAAGACAGCCATTAGTGTCTCTCTTAATGTATATTAATGGGAAATTCTCTATACTAACTATAGGTATTCCATCTACTTGTAAACTATTTATTAAAATTTCTTTATCATCTAATAATTTCTTTAAGACGTATCCAGGCAAAAATTCCGGGCTCTCTACCTTAATTTTACCTTGTACCTTGAACTTTCCTCCATCAAATATTATTTCCTCATTCCCATGAATTCTTACTCCGTCAACCCAAATTAAAGAGTCAATTTTTCTATTGCAAGATTCACTTATTAATGACAAAGAAGGCAAAACTAATTGAACTCCATTAGACTTAACGCTTGTAGGTTTTACTACTATAATATCTCCTTTTCTTATTTCTTTAACCTCTAATGGGAAGCAGAATTTTCCTTGAGAGTACGGCACAAGAGTATTTTTTAACTTTAATCCTTAAAATACTAGTGGATGACGTGAGCTCGTAAGGTCTGAATAGATGATGACTAACCGGGCTTACGACGTCTGGTGACAATCATGAGATGGTTAAAAAAGAGGGAAATAGTAATTTATTTCTTATTATATAGGAAATTTGGATATAATGTTTTTAATCTAGGTGAAGCATTAGATGTTTTAAAACCTTTCTTCTCTAAGAAAGTATCTTTATCTGCTATAAAATATATGCAAAAAATCGGATTAATAAACAAGGTAGATTTCTTAGAATATAGATTATCAAACTTTGACGAATATATTTATTTAATGTCAATTGATTATTTAAAAAGAAGGGCTACTCTTCGTCATAAAATTCAATAGTTATCTTTACTTTAACGTCTTGTTTAGAAAGTGGCGGAATTTTATCTCCAAAATCTACCCCTATAGAAACTGGATTTCCTAAAGAGTCCGTGAATTTAACATCAGCAACGTAATGGGTTTGTGGGCCTTGTGACATTGCTTTCATTAATTCATTATAGATTCTAGATAATGCCATTTGAAGAGATAATGGACTTGAGAAATCTTCTGGCTTTAATTGTATTGAAGCCAGATTTCCCATTATTTGTCCTATTTTAGCTTTTCCTTCAAATTCTACCTTATATGCGGGCTGTGACATTTACTATCAAAACTTAATTTATTTCCAACCTATTAAAGGTAGTGGAGGGAAAAGAGATGTTAAAAAATTAATCTTATGCCTTTTTCCTGATAGTTACTTCTATTGTTGATACTCTAGATTGTCTTCCGTCTTGGCTAGTTACTACTTGGCTTCCTATTCCTATTGACTTTATCTCTATCTTGTCTGGTAAGAACCTGTTCCTAACTATCTCTACAGTGTCTACAGCTTTGCTTATTGCTCTTCCTCTAGCTTTGATTACTATTTCTGGAACTCCTTGATTTAATAGAGTTAGAGCTGCTAATACATAGTTCATTACAGGTTTTTTACCAACTAATACTACGTTGCTTGGAGTTGGAGTGGTCGTGCTCATTTTATCACCCGATTTTCGGTCATTAAACACTCACTCTAAGTTAAAAAGTTATCCGACAAGGTAACATCTAGTTTTTCGATTTATAAAGTAGTCCTAGACATAGAACAAAAACAGCATGGTAACTTCAGTATTTTTAAAAGCATGCCCAAATTGCGGAGGCCCATTGGAGGATTATAGAGCATTAGCTGGTTTACCTTGCTCTAAGTGCTTGCCTGGTGATATATCTCCGTTCAAGAATCTATCTATAGATGAGAAAATAAGGCTAATATACAATATACTGGTTCATGAAAATAAACTGAAAGGATATTGGAATTTGTATTATTATCATCAATTATCACAAGAAATAATTGATTACTTTAAAAAAATAACTGGTAATGAACCATGGTCCTTACAAAAGCTTTGGTTAAGAAGGCTTGTAGAAAGCTCTAGTTTTTCAATGTCTGCTCCTACTGGAATGGGAAAGACGACTACAATAATTGTTTATTCAACTTATTTACAAAACTCTAATAAAAACGTGCTTTATATTGTTCCGACAAAGTCATTAATGCAACAAATATGTGAAAAAATGGAAAAAATTGGGGATAAGACGTCTTGTGGAAAAGTAGGTTCAGGAATTAGTATTGTAACAGTGAATTATATAAATAGAAATTTTGAGGAAATAAAAGAGTATAGGCCGGATTTTGTGGCAGTAGACGATGCCGACGCCATAGTAAAAAGCGGAAAAACCGTAGATAGATTGGTAACATTAATGGGTATACCGCAAGAAGTTTATGAAGACGCAATAAAGCTTGTAAAATTGAAAAGGCTATTAGCAATAGAGGAAAAAAGAGATGAAATTGAGACTAAAATTGCTGAAATAGAAAGTAGGATTTCTAAGTATTATGGAACAGCCTCTCAATTAGTTGTTGCAAGTGCAACTTTAAGACCTAAGGGGATTAAACAAAAGGCTTTAAAATACATAACTGGATTTGACGTTTCAACTGCTCAAATATATGCTAGGAACATTATAGACGCGTTTACATCATCATCTGTAGTAGATATTGTAAATAAATTAGGCAGTGGCGGATTAATACTAGTTTCTAAAGAATATGGTAAGGATAAGATAAAAGAGGTAAACGAAAGCTTAAAAGAATTAGGATTTAAAACAGCTATAGCTTTAAGTGGTAGGAAGTTTTTAGAGAAATTCTCCAGCGGAGAAATAGATATAATTATAGGTTCTGCATCATATTATGGAGTAGCAGTAAGGGGTATAGACGAACCAAAAAGGTTAAAATATGTAATATTCTATGGCGTTCCCAAATCTAGAGTTAGACTTTCTCAGGCAATTTATAATCCTTACACTTTACTAAAAATTTCAAAGCTATTTAACGTTAATATTGACGATAATCTAATACTATCGTTGTCCCCATCAGAAGCACAGTTAATAAAACTTGCATTTCTTAAATCGCAAAAACTGACAGGGAAACTAGGAGAGATTCAGAAGATTTTAGAAGGTAAAATAGACGAAATAAAATCTGCATTAAAGGCCGTTTCTAATGAAGTAATTTCAGATACATTCTTAATAAGAAAGATAGGTAAGGAATTTTATATAGAATATCCAGACGCTATAACTTACTTGCAAGGTTCAGGTAGAAGTAGTAGGTTATTAAATGGAGGTCTCACTTTAGGCTTAGCCATTACAATAATAGATGATTTTAAGCTATATGAAATGTTAAAGCGCAAATTACAGTATATGATATATAACTTTAATCCTACTAATTTTGACTCTTTAGATATAGTGAAAGTTAAAAATGAAATAGAAAGAAGTAGAAATGATAAAAATGAAGAACTTCATATTTCCACTGGCCTAATGATAGTAGAATCTCCTACAAAGGCAAGGACTATTGCAAAGATGTTTGGTGCCCCAGCAAGAAGAAACATAGCAGGAGTTCCAATCTATGAGACAGTAATAGTAGACGGAAATAATGTACATATCTTAGATATAGTTGCTACTAAAGGTCATGTAGCTGATTTAACTACAGAAAATATAGGATATTATGGAGTAGAAATACGCAACGAGGACAAGTATCCTTACTATTCTCCATTATATAAATGCATGAATTGCAAGAGAGTATTTTCTCAAGAAATCGATAAATGCCCATATTGCGGTTCGACGCTAATTTCGTCCTCAATGTCTACAATTAACGCTATAAGAAAGATAGCCATGGAAGTAGAGAAAGTTTACATAGCAACAGACCCAGATGTTGAAGGTGAAAAAATTGCTTTCGATGTGGCAGCGAATATTTCAGCTTATAATCCAAACATTTATAGAGTTAAATATCATGAGGTAACTAAAAAAGGTATACTGGAAGCATTAGCTAATCCTATGAATATTGATTTAAACTTAGTAAAAAGCCAAATAGTTAGAAGGATTGAAGATCGTTGGGTTGGATTTGAATTAAGTAAACTATTACAGATAAAATTCTCTAATAGAAATTTCGGTGCAGGGAGAGTTCAGACGCCAGTATTAGGCTGGATAACTAAGAGGACTGAAGAATATAGGAAAAACATGTGTTATGTAGCTAGCATAAAACTAGGAAATTATACATATAAGGTATTCTTAGATAATAAGAATGTAAAAATAGATAAGGTAATAGTTAAGAAAATGGAAGATAAAGATGACATAATACTTCCATTACCTCCTTATACTACGGATTCGCTGCTTATTGATGCTTATAATTTGTATAAGCTTCCTGCAGAGAGAGTTATGAAAATAGCTCAAGAGCTATTTGAATCTGGCCTTATAACTTATCATAGGACTGACAGTATACATGTTTCAAATAAAGGAATAGAAATAGCTAAAGAATATTTAGATAAAAAAGGCTTAATAAAAAGTTTCATACCGAGAAGCTGGGGTAATGAAGGAACTCATGAAGCAATAAGACCTACTAGGCCAATTGATGCGGAAGAGTTAAAAAAGGAAATAGAAGATAATCCGCAAGCTTACTTCATTAAATTTACTTGGGCTCATTTTGCAATTTATGATATGATATTTAAGAGGTTTTTAGCTAGTCAGATGAAAGAGGCCATAGGTAAATACACGAAATATCAAATAAAAGTTCTAGATAACGTAAGTGAAATTACAGTTTTAACTAGTATAAAAGGAGGATTTTCAGATGTTCTAAAGCCAAGAATTTATGAAATACCAGAAGGCGAGATTCAAGTTAATCCAATAATAACTAAAGGATCCAAAGTTAGGCTCTACACCTACGCTGAGGTAATTAAAGAAATGAAAGATAAGAATATAGGCAGACCTAGTACGTACGCAAAAATTATTCAAACATTAATGAGACATGGATATATTGTAGAAAGTAAAAAGAAATACGCATTGATAGCAACAAAGAAAGGAATTAACGTTTACAATTATTTAAATTCTAAGTTCTCATCTCTAGTGTCAGAGAGCACTACGGCAGAATTGTTAGAGAAAATGGATATGATAGCTGGAGGCAAGCTTAATGCGGATAATGTATTAACTGAAATATTAGGGCAAATAAAATCCTTAGTAACTTCTCTTAATTCTGAGCAACAAATATGATATTCTTTTTCTATCCTTAGTTTCGCTACCTATCGAGACCTCTTCTAAAGTTATCCCTTCTTTTAATCTATCTTTTAACGCGTTGTAAATATCTACTGCCTTATTTATTTCAAATCCATATCCTTTTAAGTCGACTTCGTTACTATTGTGATTAAGTATTTCTATTATTTCTAAAACGTGATCTTCGACGGATTTTGATCTACTAACCACTACCTCGAATGGCTTATTCATCATCTTACTTCACACATGAGAAACAGTTCTCAAAAATAAATCTATTGTTGTATTGATTTAGATCATAAAAATATATTAAATTCAGTAACACGGGCCCATATCACCATTCAACTTTTAGGGCATTTCATCACTATTTATGAATACTTCATGTTTTGTATATAAGCTACTGCATTTAATAATAGATACGGGGCTACTCTCTTATTTACATAATAGAATCTTGGAGATATATTATAAACTAAGGGATCTACAGGATCATTAATTCTCATTTCGCCTATTTCCTCAAATGGTATACGCCTAATTATCTCTTCTGGGTTATCAATGATCTCCTTAGGTTTGAATATTAAATCTGTTGTTGTAGTACTATTTATTGCTCTCAGTGATGCTATGAATGTTTCGTCGCTATTTATAGGATTAAATGAGGTATAGAAGTCGCATGATTTTACTATATTCTCTAAATCTTCCATTAGACACCATCTAGTTTCTCTACTATCTACGTCAATAAAACTCACAATTCTATATTTGGATTCTGGTTTTCTCATCTGTTTTAGCTTTGCCTCTAGGCTTTTTTGTGAGATTCCAAGGCTTTCTGAAAGTTCTGCTAAAGTATAAGCACCTCCTTTTAGCGTATCGTATATTATTGTAGAGATTCCAGTAATCCAAGGTTTAATTGGGGCTTGTAAAAGTACAGCGTCTCCCAACGGAGTACTTCCATCATATTTTATTATTTTTATCTTTCCTCTTTTTATTTTATTTATAAATCTTATAGTGTTTTTAATAGAGAAATACTTGGATATAGTTTGTCTTAATGCATCTTTAATTATCAACTTATCCTCTTTTGTATCTATTTTTCCAAGTTTTCCATAGCTTATCTGTATCTCTTTTAATGTAGAAATAAATAATGGCGATCTTAATATTGATCTTATTATAATCCTCTTAAGCTCTTTCTCATTATATTTTAACAATTCCTCTAGAAGGTCTTTTTCCGTATAATTGATTGAGAATCCATAAATAGAGTATCTAGCATAATTGTTTAATGAGTCTTTACTAGTAGCTAGGTATAGTAAAATGTGTGCAAAAGTGCTTGCAATTTTCTCGTTAATTAGTGTAGAATAAACAATTTCCTTATCTCTTTTTTCCTCTATTATGACATTTGGAGATGGTAATGGTAGATTACGTGAAACGTATTTGTCTATAATATCAGAAATTTCCTTTCTTTTCTCCTTAAATAATACGTATATCTCCTTGGGTAAAAGATATGATTTAGAAATTCCATCTCCTCTCCATACTGGAATTTCTCCGTCTCCCTTATCTGCAGGCAATACATCAATAACCATCCTGGAAGTGTTTATTCTTATAATCTTCCATAGCTTTCCTCCTATTCTTATAATATCTCCACTTCTAATGTGCTTGTATACATATATGGCGTCGATTTCACCAATATTTTTATCCTCCCATTTTAATGTAAATGTATCTGTACTGTTAATCATTGAGAAGAATTCTGAGAACCCCCTAGACCAAGAGTAACCATTATTCCTATTAAAGTTCCATAATTTAAAGAAGAACTTTCCAATGCTCAGTTTATCCCCTTTTATTGTAATTAAATTATTTTTAGCTAAGTACTCTATCAATTCGTTGAATGTTTTTTCTGATAAATTCCTAAAAACATATGAAGACGTAAGAATTTTGTATGCTTTTTCTTTCTCTACTTCATCATATTGTAAAATCATTCCTAGAATTTCCCTTGCTGCAACGTCAAGCGGTTTACAAATACTTTGTCTTTCAACTTTTCCAAGCTTAGCTAGTTCGCTAATAGCATAAGCTTCAAGTAAATCGTGATCATAAATACAAATTATTTCTCCTCTAGGCTTGCCATAAATTTTATGCCCGCTCCGTCCTAGTCTTTGTAAGAATGAAGCTACTGAAGGAGGAGGTCTAAACATAATTATTTTCTTAATATCTCCTATATCAATTCCTAGCTCAAGAGTTTTCGTACAAATAACTCCTTTAGCTTTGCCAGTTCTCAAATATTCTTCAACACTTGATTTACTTTCTCTAGATATTGAAGAGTGATGAACGTAAAAATCCTTATCGTATTCTTCTAGTTCCTCATGCAATCTTTCTGTTAAAAACCTAGAATTAGTAAAGATTAAGGAAGGCTTTTCTACAGAAGAAATTATATGCTTTGCAACATTTTTCCAAATATCTCCTGCAGAGTTTAGTTTTACTATAGAAAGCTCAAACTCTTTCTTATCATTAACCTTTACTATTTCTGATTGTCTACTAGATGAACCAAAAAGGAAAGAGGCTACTAAGTCTTCATCATTTATTGTTGCTGATAAACCAATTCTTTGGAAATCATAACCTATATAATCTTTTAGTCTTTCTAGCAATACGGATAATTGAACCCCTCTTTTTGACCCAATGAGCTCATGAATTTCATCAACTATTACCCATTTCACATTCTTGTACTTTTCCCTAAATCTAGTAGCCCAATCTAAGTCTATTTCTAAGCCTTCTGGAGTTGTAACTAAAATGTGAGGGGTAATTTTTAATCTTAAATTCTTTTCTTTTTGCGGTACTTCTCCGTGCTTTCTATTAACATAGAA
>QEFD01000235.1 GCA_003086435.1 Acidianus hospitalis | reverse complement strand
AGATGTAATCATAGCCTTAGTTAAAACTCCTATAATACCACCTTTCGCAATTTTATACCCTCCTAAACCTTCATAATCTATAAGCATCTTAGAGAATTCTTCACCAACTTTTTTGCCTTCTTCTTCCGTAAGTGGAAATGGGTCTATTTCTTTCCTTTCCTTATATGCTTGGAAGAGTTGTTCTGCCTTTTCCATAATAAGGAAAAAATTAAAAGCCATTTATAATATTATTCTTCATGATTGCTTGTACAAGAGATTGTTACGATACTTGTATATTTGACTCTAATTATAAACCCTTGGACATCTTCCCAATTAACGGTTTTACTTGCTCCAGAGGTATTGCAGACTTAAAAAGAAATTCAATTAATAGAATAAAATCTGCTTATTATGAAGGAAAGGAAATTACAGTAGAAGAAGGAATAAGAATTTTAGCTAAAAGAATAAGGGAAATAAACCCTGAAGAAATACTTCATATAGATTACGATGGGAACCAAGGGTTATTAACGTGGTATTATCCAGCACGGCTTTGGAATTATCTAGGCAGTAGTTCAACAGATTACTCAATATGTAGCGCAGAAGGACATGAAGCAATTAAAGCTCATTATGGAAGTAGTTTTGGCGCATTGCCAGAAGATTTTGTTAAATTTTCTTCAGTAGTCTTCTGGGGTAGTGAGGCTTCTATTAGCTTTATTCACGGATGGAAAATTCTTAAAGATAAATATAAAGTAACTATAGACGTAAGAAAAAGCGAAACAGCAAAAAGGAGTGACAAATATTATATTATAAAACCCGGTTCTGATGTTTACCTTGCTATAGGAATATTGAAGAAACTTGTAGAAAAGGGAAGAATACGTAATGCTGAATTGCAAGATAAAGTTGCTTCTTTCAATTACTCGCTGATAGAAGAAGCTACTTCTTTAAAAGAGAAGGACATAGAAGACCTAGCGGATTTTTACTTTAATGAAAAACCTTTAACAATAATTGGATTTGCCCTAGGAAGAAGTTTAAACGGAGGTTATGCTATAGGTGTAATTTCTCTTATACCTGGATTACTAGGTATAGAAAATGGATTTTTCTATTCTAATAGCCAAGGATGGGGAATAGATTTTGATTACCTTAGAGGAACTCACTTGTATAAACCTAGAAAGATTATCAACATGGGCGAATTAGGAGATAGAATAAACGAGTTTAAAATAATCTTTGTTTGGAATTCTAATCCATTGCATTCTCTGCCAGGAGGAGATAAAATTATAGAGGCAGTTAATGATGGAAGAGTTTTTCTAGTAGTACATGATCCTTTTTGGTCCGAGACTGCCAAGCTAGCCAACTTAGTTTTCCCAGGGTTGACTTTCCTAGAAAAAGAAGATGTAGTATATAGTTATTGGCATAATTATCTTGTTTATAATGAGCCCATAGTTAATAATCCCTTAGGAATCACTGAAGTTAATTTAATGCATAAAATTGCCAGAGAATTGGAAATTTCGGAGGATTTTATATTTGAAGATCCGTGGAAGGCAGTAGAAGTATCCTTAAGAAACACTGGAATCTCTGTAGAAGAATTAAAAAGGAGAAAAGTAGTTAAAGTCTCGCCTAAGGTCACAAGAAAGTTTTCTATAGAACCTTTTCCAAAGCCAGATGACCTAGAATTTCCTCAAGGAGAATTTCTTGTTTATTCCTCTCATCCTAATTATACTAATAGTCAATTTAAAGAGATATACGGCGAGAGAAAGCCTATAGTCTTTAATTCAAAATTTGAAGGAGAAGGAATTTTATACACGGAAAAAGGACAAGTAAGAGTAGTATTTAAAAAATCTGAGGATCTACCATCTGGTGTCTATTTCTTATTTAAATCATCACTCTTTGACCTAGACGGAAAACCTATAAATTCTATAATAGATGGGAAGAAGGGCAAATTCGGAGGCACCCCGTTACTTAATATTAAAGTTCAAGCTAAGCCTGTTAAGCTGTTTACTTTAAATTTCTAACTAAAGGAGCCCTTTTATTGATCCTAAGTGATAAGGACAGACTCTAAGTGGATGATCTCAGCCTTATTATTTGGAGTTGTTTCGTTACCTATTTCTACTTTATTAAGCCTAGAAATCTTAAACTTAGGAGGAAATACCATAGATGTTGATTATGCTATATCACTTTCCAATGCAGTCCTAATACCGGCATCTTTATTTTGGGGATACGCATCTGACAGATTTGATATAAGAAGTATAATACTAATAGGCTTTGGAGTTTCAAGTGTTTCATTATATCTAATGGCATTAGCATGTTCTATTATTTTACTAATAATTTTATATGCACTATTCACTTTCTTCTCCGTATCTTACTCTACTCCAATGAATTTGCTGGTAATGGAAACTACAGAAAAAAGTAGATGGGCAGAAAGCTTTTCTAAACTTTCAATGCTAACTTCAATAGGAAATCTAGTAGGATTGATATTATCTACAATACTCGTAATTTTCATACATATATATGAGATTTACATTGTGCTTTCAATATTCTCAATAGCGGCTTTCATTTCAGCTTATCTTTTTACACCAAGAGTTTTCATGGGAATAGAAAGAGTTTCAATAGTTCATCATAAGGAATCTTTCTTTACTAGACTAAAAATGCATCCGTTATTTTTCGTTCATATACCTCCAAACTTACATAATTTCAAAATGTTTAGATTATCTAGGCTTCTAAAGAAGCCAATTAATTATTTACCGCTTCTTTACTTAGCAATATTTATATTTTATATCTCTAGTGGATTATTCAATACATTATATCCTGTTAGTCTTTATACTAAAGGTCTAGATAAGTCTATAGTACTAGGTATAATAACAGAGGGGATGATTGCTGAAATACTCACATTTCATTTAATTGGAAAATATTTAGAAAAGAAGGATGAAAGAGAAACCAGCTTTAGAGCTTTATTATTAAGAGGAAGTAGTTACATAGCTATGGGAATTTCCACAATTTTGTCTGCATCATTTACAGAAATACTTGGAATGCTATTTTATCCTTTAGCAGCAGGAGTAGCTTTTTCTGCTTATTATTCGGCATCAAATACACTAATTTTTAAGGCAATAGGTGGTAGAAACCAAGGTAGGAGCCTTGGAGTATATAGTACTTTAGTGGGAGTAGCACTATTTCTAGGCTCTTTTGCATCAGGTTTTATTTCTACAAGGTTTGGATTTATTACTAACTTCGCAATAGCAGGTATATTACTATTTATATCGGCATTTATCTTCAAAATACTAGAAGAAGGATAATTTAAATTGTTTTATCTTATTCCCTATAATGTAACTATTTTTTAATTGTAATGACAAAATTCTTAAATAGTAAATTTACGACTGACTTTCAATGGCCGGAGAAATTAAACTAATGTTTGTCACAGACTTACACGGATCAGAAATAGCCTATAGAAAAGCATAAAATGCTGCAAAGATGCATAACGTTGATTACCTAATTATAGGTGGAGATATAACTTGTTAAATATAAAATAAAAGGAGCTACTATCTTGTCTTGATGATTATTTTATAATAGAAGGTAAGAATAATATTGCAAATACCAGGTTGAATAGAACTATTATCGTTAGAATAATATAGAGCTTATTTTTTTCGTAAGCAAAATAAGCTAATGCTAACGCAGTTCTTAGTATTGGAACGGAAACAAGTATAATTAAACCTAAGTATATAAACGAAAGACCGCTTATATTTGTAAATCCTTTTATTATATAACTAAGATTAGCTATTGACGAGTTAACATATGAAGTTCTAGAGAAAAGTACAGACTCTGAATAACTGCATGCATGACCTTCTACCAATATTAGAATTACTCCTAGTGCAACTAGGGCAATACTTAGTATTACTCCTATTCTCATTATCATTCCAGTTACGTAATCTAGATCCATTAATAGATCCCCAATCCCCTTAATATCATTTGTATACCAAGGAAAGCTAATAAGATCGTAAATATTGTTCTTATCCTTTTATTCTTTAATTTAACTAGAGTCTTTGTACCTATAAATGCACCTATTAGTACTCCTATGCTAGTGGCGGCGGCTATTAATGGCTGTATATACCCAAAAACCCAATATATACCGCTGCTTGTGGCCGCAGTGACTCCTATCATGAAGTTACTAGTAGTTGTAGTAACTTTTATTGGTAGATTCATAACCCAATCCATTCCTATAACTTTTAACGCCCCACTGCCTATTCCAAGTAATCCTGAAACATAACCGGCAACAAACATTACTAAGGCACCTTGAACCCATCTAACGCCCCAATATTCAACTTTCTTTTGTAACGCCATATCGTAGTATTCTCCATGCATTTGAAAGAATTTAGTCGACCAATCTGGGTCTGAATTCTTAGGTATTTCAAATTTACCCCTCTTAATTGTAGGGTATACAGAACCTAAGAGAACTATTCCGAATACTACATATATTATTGGCTCCAAGTGGTGAGAATAGATATAAGTTACGGTTAATGATCCCGCTATTGCACCAGAAGTTGTTGCTACTTGTAAAGATGTGCCTATTTTTAAATTAATTATTTTATCCTTTAAATAGGCACTTGCTGCACCGCTAGATGTTGCAATAGTAGAAATTAAACTAGCACCAGTAGCGTATTCTATTGGTATTCCATCATATAAAGTTAGTATAGGTACTAAAATCGTTCCTCCTCCGAGTCCAGTTAAGGATCCTAAATAGCCCGCTAAAAGTGAGGAAAAAAGTACTGATAAAAAAAGTGGTATACCCGTTAACATTATATCACTACGAGAATATTTGCTATATTTTTTATAAAGTCACCTATATCTTAGTTAAGAAAATTGACTTATTTTTATTTAAAATTCATAATCTAAATGACACGACAGTCTTCTTCTTCTCAGCTTTCCAATCTACATTTACAGGGGGTAAACCTTGCTTACTCCTTAAATAGTTATAAGCTGATAAGGCAGCTTTAACTCCATCTGCTGCTGCTACTACTGCTTGTTTATAAGGCACTTGAGTTATATCACCTGCTGCAAAGACTCCTTCCATTGATGTTCTAGCTAGATCGTCAACTATAATTTCTCCTTTATCATTTAATTTAATTAAACCTTTCAGAAAATCGGTATTTAGCACATATCCCATTTCTATTATTACTCCTTCTACTTGTAACTCTTTAACTTCCTTAGTTTTTAAATTCTCAATAACTATTCCTTGAACTTTAGAATTACCTTTAATTTCTAAGACTCTATATCCTAAGAAAAGTTGAATGTTCTTGTTAGATAAAACAGAATTTACAAGATCTGGTTCTCCTGCCAATTGAAAACTCCTAGAGATATAGTAAGTGGGTTTAGCGTATTTACCAAGTAGCTCTACAGCATCTAACCCCGGATCTCCTTCACCCACAACAGCTGCAGGTACGTCCTTGAAAAATGCCGCATCACATATAGCACAATAAGAAACTCCTTTACCTTTTAATTCGTTTTCTCCAGGAACTTTTAATTCTCTTGGAGACTTACCAAATGCTAAAATTACTGTCCTTGCTTTGTATTCTCCTTTTAGTCCTTTTATTATGAAAATGTCACCTTCTTTCCTTAATCCGTTTATTTCTTCTCCATAGATAAACTTAGCACCGAACTTCTTAGCTTGTGCTTCTACTTTTGACGCTAAGCCTAAACCAGTATCTGCACTTATAGCAGGATAATTTTCTATTAATTGTGTTAAATTTAACTGACCGCCAAGATCTTTTGAAACTACTAAAGTTGACATCCTTTGCCTTGAAGTATATAAGGCTGCGCTTAACCCTGCAATTCCTGCCCCTACAATTACTACATCATATATTTCTTCTTGCATAGCATATAATGTAGATCCAGTAGTAAAAAGATTAATGGAATTAAGCAATTTATATATAATATATAATTTTTATTATATGAAAGAGGTAAAGCACATTTTAAATTTTAAATTAATAAGTAGTTTATGAATGAAGTTAGGAATAGTATACAATAACTTCCTAGCACCTAGATTTGCTGGTGGAGGAGCAGAACATGCATACGAAGTAGTTAAGAGATTAACTAAATATTTTAATATAGTTTATTATCCTTCAAGTCCAGTATTTATTTGGAATAAAGAAGTTTTGATGGAAAAAGCTAAAGAAATTGAAAGAGAAGGAATAAAAATTGCACCAGAATTTTACTCAATTCTAGAGGAGCAAAATAAATTTAGAGTTACTGGAATTAAAAGATTCTTGCTTTCAGATAAAATTGCAAAGGAAGTATCTAAAAGATACGCTGTTGATGTAGATTTCCTATATGAGCCCGATCATACATCATTCGATATATTTTATTTAGGCAAGTCAACTAAATTCGGATTGACTCTACATGAACCGTTATTTTATAACGATTCAATAAAATACTTAAAAAGATTAGTAAAATTTTATAAATTCAATCCATATACTGGAAAAGGATTTTACACTAGATTCCTATATAATGAATTATATTCTAAACCCAAATATAAGAAACTACTCAAGAAATATAAGCCAAGTTTTATAGCAGCAGTTAGTAAAGGATCTTTAGAAATAAGTGGAATTACAGGGGAAGTACTTTCTCCTGGTAATGCTTTTGATCCTGAGCTTCTTAAATATAGAAATAGAGGAAAAGAAGACTATATAGTTTTTTGGAGCAGATTAAATCAAGATAAAGGAATTCACGAAATTCCAGACATATTAAAAAAAATTCAAGCAAAACTATCTAAAAGAGTTAAACTAGTTCTTATGGGAAGATTTTTTGATAAATATAATGAGAAACTATTTTGGAAAAAAATCAAAAAATATGGATTAAATGTTGAATATCTAGGCTTTGTACCAAGGGAAAAGCTGTATGATGTAGTTTCTAGAGCTAAACTTTTTATTTATCCCACGCATGTAGATGGATTTTCTTTAGTAGTATTAGAGGCTCTAGCGTTAGGTACCCCAGTAGTTGCGTATGGAATACCTGCAATAAGAAGTGTATACTGTGGACTAAAGGCAGTTAAAATAGTTGAAGAGTTTGACCAGGAAGACATGAGTAGAAAAGCGTATGAAATTCTTTCTTTAAACGAAAAAGACATGGATGAAATAATTAACGAACCTAAACTTTTAGATTTTCTTAAATTACATTCTAGTTGGGATAATGTAGCAAATTCTGTCAGAGACGTTATTATGAAATATACAAGCTAAGATTCTCGGATCATTTTTTGTTGTTATTATAGATATTTATAATATATTGCCAAAATTCTTCCTTAAATCTAGCTTTAGAGAATTTAGAGGCTATTTCTTTCATTTCATAACTCTTAGAGGAATGTTTTATATAGGCTTCTTTCACTTTACTTCCTGCCTCTTCTAGAGTAGAATAAGTAAACTCTGGTATTATTTCTGCTGCTCCACTTTCTTTAGGGACTACTGGAACTAATCCTGCTGCCATAGATTCTACTACAGGAATTCCGAAATGCTCACCTGGAGTAGGGTGAAAATAACAACATGCATCTTTCATAACTTGTATCAATTCTTCTTTACTAGCGTTTAGAACAAAACTAATATTAGTATTCAATTTAGATTTAAGCGAAATTAACTCTTTATAATATTTAGTATCACTTAAATATCCTACTATAACAGCAGGTATGCCTACTTCATGAGATAATTGAATAGTTCTTTCAAGAAACTTTCCACGCTCTATCCTTGCAATTGTTAGAATATACTTACCGCCGCTTTCATGAAATGCCCTAAAAAAATCTTCTACATCTACTGGTGGATAAATAACTTTAGCCTCTATTCCGTATAACTGCTTCCATGTATTAGCAGAATAAAAGGAATTTGCAACGAATTTAGCTTTTTTTGTTTCATTTCTTAAAAATCTTAGTGCAATCTTAAAGGGAAATCTATATAATTTCCAAAATAACGACCTTGAATACTTGGTTACTTCAAATGGCGACGCTCCACCATAGATTATATGAATTCCTCTACTAGATAAAGGAATGGGTATTCCTGTAAAATTTAGATATATATCAGATCTTATTTTCCTTGCAGATAACCAAACTAATAATCGTTGATATCTATCAAATCTAGAGAAATTAAAAGGTAAATAATATCTTACTGGAAGATCATAATTTTCTCTTGGTTTAGAGAATGTTGATATAACAAAGTCGACATTTCTCTCTTTTAGCATCTCTATTGATGAGAATACTACAAACCCTTCACCGCTTTTATTGCTTAAATTATGGGTTACTACATTTACTTTCATTATATGAAGAATGCTTACTTTTTTAATAACATTATCTTACTTGTTATGATGAATAATTACATTTCTGTAATAGTTATTGCTCATGATAGAAAAAAATATATTATTGACGCAATTAACTCCGTATTAAATCAGAAATTAGATAAAAATTATTATGAGATAATTGTTGTTAAAAACTTCAAAGATGATAAAATTGATAAATTTATAGAGAATAATGGAATAACTAAAAATTATATAACAGAAGAAAAAGGAGTCGGTAAGAAAGCCGCTATTGGTATAGATAATTCTTCTGGAGATATTATTTGCTTTTTAGACGATGATGACATGTTTACAGAAAACAAATTAGCTATAGTACTAGACGCTTTTTCCAAGAATAATGGCTTAGTATACTATCACAATAATCAAATAAAAATAGATGAAAACGGTAAAATATTAGATAATCCACAATATAATGGTAAAATGATAATTTCAGATATAACAAAAAAATCAATAGCTTTCATATTTAGGAATTTTGGAGAGTTCAATTCAAGTTCTATTTGTATAAGGAAAGAAATAATAGATACTAATATGCTTAGAAAGCTAGATAGGGCTGTGGATTATTTTTACCTTCTATCTGCTTTGAAAACTAGAAGGGAAATTATGTTAGACTTCTCTCCGCTAACTTACTATAGAATACATAAGAGCGCAATGCACTTTCTTTCTAATACTTTTGAAGAAATCATAAGTTCTGCTTGTAATTATTACTATGAACAAAGTAAGGCAAAGGAAGTAATTTATGAGTATTTTAAGAATGACAGTTTGCTTGCACAAGTAATTAAAGCAGACGTTTACACTTTTACTGCCATATCGGCTATACTATGCAATAAATCTAAGTTTTTACCTTTTAAAAACTCCATTAGAATATTAGATGAATCAATTTATTTTCCATCATTTAGATTAAAATTATTTTTAGCATCAATTATAAATTTGATATCTAATAAATTAGCTAGAGACATTTATGTTAAAATGTATTTAAGAAAATTTTATAATTAGAGAAGTGACAAAAATGATCTCAGTAGTTATTACAGCTTATAATAGGAAAGAATTCCTAATAGATGCAGTAAAATCTGTTAAGAATGCAAATGAGATAATTGTTGTTAAAAACTTCAAAGATGATAAAATTGATAAATTATTAGTAAATGAATATAAAGTAAAAGAAATCTTTTGCGATAACGACAATGCAGGCTATTTCATGGCAGAAGGAATTTTGCACTCTTCTGGAGATATTATTTGCTTTTTAGACGATGATGACATGTTTACAGAAAACAAACTAAATGTTATTTCGAAAGCGTTTTCAGACAACGATATTATTTTCTCATATAATTCAAGGTTTATTATAAATGAGAAAGGAGATAAGATAGGAGAAGAAGTACTTAGAGATAAAATTGTAGATAGTAAAAATATTAAATATTTATTTAAAAATAGGATTTATTTTAATAGTAGCTCCATGTGTATACGTAGGCGGGTTTTAGATAAAAATCTTGAGAGTCTCTATAAAATTAGAAGATTAGTTGATAATTTCTTTCTTTTATCTGCCATATCAGAAAAAGGCAAAATCCGTATAATTTCTGATAAACTAACATACTATAGACTTCATTCCAGTTCCTCAAGGCATATAACAAGAAATTTTGAAGACTTCATTACATATAGAGCAAAATATTTTGATGATGCTATACATGATAATGCAATTATGATAGAAGCGTTCAAAGGAAAAGCTAAGTATGCAGCAAAATGCAGTAAAAAAATGGCTGAGATTCAAAAATGTCTACTAGAAGGTAAAAGATGCGGAAAACTTGTATTATGCAGTATTTATACGCTGAAAACATTAGTTTACGTTAATTTAGCTTCTTTTATGTCATTATTTTTACCTAATCTACCAAGAAAAATGGAGTTTAACAGATATATAAATGAATTAAAAATTTAATTGAAAAATTGTTTATGAGAATTGCTCTTCCCTATACCTCTATACTCTAAAGTAAGCTTAAAATACCCACTAGGTAAATCTTCACCATCAATTATTGAATACCCATATTTATTTGCTATTTCTGGAGATTTTTCCAAGACATCCGCTGAAATTACTATTTCGAGATTTTTAACGCCTAAGCTCTCTTGCTTTTCTAAAAACTCTCTGAGATCCCCTATATTAGTTATTATCTCTGTCATGCTTTTTACTTCAAAAGACAATTATTTAAAGGTATGGAAGTACTTGACAAGCTTACTGAAGGATTAAAGCTTTTCTCGGCTGACGTAGCTCACGTTCATACGGAGACAGCTCTAGAACCAGAACTGGGAAGCAAGGTCGATGATCTGCAAATAGACGAGAGATTAAAAAACTCATTAAAAAACATCGGAATAACTAGACTTTATAAATTCCAAGAAAAAGCATTAGAAGAAATTGAAAGTAGAAAGAACGTATTGATAATTTCCGGAACAGGGACTGGAAAGACTGAAGCATTTCTTATTCCAATTTTAGACCTAGCACTAAAAGGAGAAAAAAGCGTTATAGTTTATCCAACTAAAGCCCTAGCTAGAGACCAATTAAGTAGAATACTAAGATTAATAAAGAACCTACCAATAAGTGTTGGAATAATAGATGGAGATACGCCTAAAATTGAAAGAGACCGACTTTACGCTAGTCCACCAGATATATTAATAACCAATCCAGATATGATTCACGTAGGACTTCCTTTAAGCCCTAATTTTAGAAGAATAATTAGGTCTGCAGAACATTTCGTATTTGATGAAATTCACGTATATGAAGGAGTTCTAGGATCTCACTTAAGAATGATAATCGATAGATTAAAGGAATTTACTAATGATATTCACATCATTGCATCAAGTGCCACAATTGGTGCTTCGCCATACATGTTCCAAGAACTCTTTGACGAGCCAGGAGAGATAATTGAAGGAACTAAAAGAAGAAGAGGCATGGCAATTCACATACTAGTTAATTCTAAAGGAATGAGTAGGTGGACTTTAGCAGCGTACTTAGCAGCTCTTCTAATAAAAAATGGCTTAAGAACGTTGGTATTCACAGATTCACAGCAAATGGCTGAAGTCACTGCAAAGATTGCCGATAGATTCGGAGTTAATATGCAAGTTCACAGAGCAGGAATATTGCCTTCAGAAAGAATAAAGATAGAGGAAAATCTTAAAAACGGGAAAATAATGGGAGTTGTTGCTACTCCTACTTTAGAACTTGGAATAGATATAGGGGATTTAGACGTTGTTATTATGGCTGAAGATCCACCAAGTTATTCAAAATACATTCAAAGAGCTGGCAGAGCAGGTAGGCGTAATAGGATAGGTTATATTATAACGATTTTAGGTGACGATCCAATAGACTCTTATTTTTTGAGAAAACCAGAGGAATTCTTCAATAGAAAGCTAACGCCATTACCATTTGACACAACAAACCTTGAAGTTATAAAAGTACATACCGCAGCATATCTCCTTGAAAAAGGAATGATAAAACTTGATAGTTTACCCCCTCTTTGGGTTAAAGCTTTGAAAGAATTGGATAAAGAAGGTAAGGTAAAAATAGTTAATGATGTTGCCTATGCTACAAAACAAACTAAAATTTTCGTAATAAACTCTTCTTTGAGAAGCACTGGTCCTATAATAAAAATATATAATGGAGAAAAGAAAATTGGAGAAAGAGAACTTCCAGTAGCTCTATATGACATTTATCCTAACGCTGTATATTTAGTTTCGAAGAAGAACTATATCGTTAAGGATGTGGATCTCAATACTCTAGTGGCTAGAGTGGAGAGAGTAGACAAAGATTTGCCTTACTATACAAAACCGTTATATGACGTAGATATGGTGAATTTTACAGAGATTGAAAGTAGGAAAGTTTATGGTTTGCCAGTAAAATATGGGGAAATAGAAGTTAGAATCTCAGTGCATGGTTATATTATACACGATTTTTACTCTAAAAAGGAGAATAGAGGAAAAGAAATAGAATATGATATTCCTCTTACGTATACTTATAAGACTAAAGGATTAATTATAAAACATCCTATATTAGATGACTTTTCGCTAATTGATGGCATGGAAGCTTATCATGCAACGGAACATGTACTAATTTCTGCAGGGAGAGTTGTTGCAGGTGCTTCACTTACAGACCTTTCTGGAATAAGTTATCCTAGCGGTCACGTTGTCATATACGACTCTGTAGTAGGGGGTAGTGGAGTTGCTAAGTTATTATATGATAGACTAGAAGACGCTTATGAGGTTGCGCTGGACATTGTAGGAAAATGTGATTGTGAAGACGGCTGTCCAAAATGTGTTTACAGCCCTTATTGTGGTAATAATAATAAAATGCTATCTAGGAAAAAGTCTTTCAGATTAATTAGCGAAGTAATTAAAGGTAAAGCTACATCTTGCGATAACATGTGGGGTGACAGCGTTAGTTAACTACTTTTTTCAGCTCCTCTAATTCATTTAGTGCAACTTTCTCCCAGCTTGAATGTTCATATAAGAACTCCCATAATTTCTTATCATTTATTAAGTCTTCATATTCTTTGGTTGGCATATCATAAATTTTTCTTATTTCTTGTCTAAATTGAGCTAAATCACCCTCTTTAACTAATTTTACGGCGTTAAGCCCTTCGTATATGCTTCTTATTCCTGGTATTTTATATGCTATGACTGGAGTACCTAAAGCTAAGGATTCCAAAATTACTAAAGAAAAAGAGTCAAAATGAGAAGGATAAACTAAGACTTTTGCTTTACTTACGACGTCTATTAGCTTATCTTGAGAAACAAAACCTAAGTATTCCACATTTTTTGGTTTATTTTTCATAAAAAGTTTTTCTACTTTTTTGTCAGAAAATTTTCCCATTACTATTAATTTTTTATTTTCATCAATTTTTCTCCATATTTTTAAAAGTTCTAACACACCTTTTGATGGACTTAACCTGGCATAAAACACAGAGTAATCTTCCTTTCCTTTATCTCTAAAGTCTAAAAGCTTCTTGTCGAATGCATTGCCGGGCTTTAGCACTCCAGTGTAGATTTTTCTCATAAACGGATATATTTCTGCTAAAGGTTCTGAAACTGAAAAAGCAAACTTTACTTTTCTACTGTTTATTAACTCTACCCATTTTCTCCTCCTAGGATATGATCTTAAGAATGTTACATAAAATGCGTACATAATCCCGCTTAATCCCATTGAACTATATGCCTTGTAAAAATGAGAGAAATCTTCAGTTAATGATCCAAGGAAATTCTCGATATGAATCAATGCACCGACGTTCCTATTTTTTGCAATTTTTGTTAGAAAGTCTACCATTTGAGGAAATTCTTGTTGCGCATAATATATATCGGCATCAATTTTACCCATTATCTTAGAAATTTCAGAATTAATTTTATATTGAGTAGTATTACTATATAGATCAAATTTTAATTTAGACATATTTATAGGAACTCTTTTTATAACTTCACTATCTATGACTTCACTTACCTTCTCTGGAATTTCAAGGCCTAATGATTTAATTTCATTGTACATTTTCTTCCTAAATTCATCGTCTTCAGACGCTCTTCTCATGTCTCCTAAAAGAGGAACATATATTATTTCATCGACATATTTTTTCCAGTATTTAATAACTTCTCTATTCCTTTTTACTCCACCACTACCAGCCTCCAGTAAATATGAATGTAAAAGAATTCTCATTAAATAGGAGGCTTAAATCTAAAAATAAAAATTACCTTCTTCGCTTATTCATTGCAAGTTTAAAACAGCTGTAGTATTACGTAGCGCATAAAAGATAAATTATTAGCAGTGTTTTAGAATTACTTTTTTATGGAATCATTAGAAAGCTTATTTTACTCATCAATTACATCAAAAAATATTGATAAATACATTAAAATTACTAGAGAAGAAGATATCAGAAATTTACCTAATAATGTTGAAGCTAAATATGAACTACTTCGAGGTAACGTTACATCAAATATAGTAGCAGATTTGTCAGAACTTAAGGGAGTGGAAGATCTAGGAGATTCGATTAAAGTTCTCGCAGGAACTAAATGGAGAGATATAATTGGTTATTCTCCAGAGCTTTGGAGCATAATGGACTTCTCCGTAGGTGGAACAATTAGCCTTGGAGATGAAGGCTTTGGATATAACGAATTCGGAGAATTAGCTAATAGAGTCACTGTTGAGGCATATTTAAATGGAGAAAAATATACGGGTAAATACAAAGGAGGAATCATTTATGCGGTATATATAAAAAAGGAAAATAAACCATTAATTTTTAAACAATATACTGGATCAGAAGATATAGTATTATCAAAAGCTAAATCTTTACTTTCAGAAAATATATTACCCTTCAGAGATATTTCACTAATTAAAGATAATGAAGGAACTAGACTAATAGTTTCATATACGCAAGTTAGAGAAATTTTAGTAAAGAGGTATATAGACGGCTTTTCAGCTACGTCACCATTTTACCCTGAACTATCTAGTATAGGCAAGTACATTTATATAGGCAAAACAAACTTACAAAATATTTCTTTTGATTTACTAAAAAATTCTAAATATGCATATTTTACTTTTAGAGGAAACTCAGTTTATTATGTCATCTCGTCAGATGTGAAATTAAATATTCCTTCAACAAGTCAGGAATATGCTCTTGATAAATTTAATGGTTGTATCTTATGCGGTAAATGCGTGAACGTGTGCCCACATAGTTATCAGAGAGGTTCAATTGTTTTCTCACCTTTAGGTTTCTTTGTATTGTCGACAATAGGAAAAGAAGCCCAGGTAAGTAATTGCCATTTATGCGGCATTTGTGAAGAAGTATGCCCAGTTGATCTAAATATTGTCAATTTACTAAAACAAAAATCTGCTTTAAACAGTAAAGTGCCTAATGTCCAACTTACTTTTCCATCTAAAAAAAGTATAATCCTAACTGCAATTTCTGACAATTTGCTTGAAGATGCGTTAAAGCTAATAAAATACTTCTCACTAAGAGGAGTAAAGCTAGGTGTAATAACACTTCCTGACCCCATAGATAAGATAGTTAAAGGCCAGATTAATCTTGAAAATGCTAGAAAACTTTTGGAAAACGTTGATGAAATTATTACATTGACTCCAGAAGAAGCCAGATATTTAATTGTATTAAAATCTGTAAAAATTCTAGACATAACTTTCGCATACTCTATGTTAGAAAATATTGTTAAACCATTAATGGAAGGTAAAAAAGTGCATTTTCCTTGTTTTTACTCGGAGCAGAAATTCTACGGTTGTTCGTACGAAATGCTAAATTTAGCTAACAATGAAGGTTATGGAGAAAATAAGGTTAATGCAGAAATTACATTATGTCCACTAGCTGCTAAAAAACTTGGAATTAAAAGTTATATTGACTTATTAAATATAAACCTGGATATGTCTGACGCTAATAAGCTTCATACAGAAATTTCTGAAACACTTTCAACTCTAGATAGGGTATTGGAAGATGCAGAATGGTACAAAGAAATAGAGCCAAAACTTTACGAAAAAATATTTTCTGAAGCTATAGATAAAGTATTACTGAGTAAAAATTATTTTGAGATACTTTACTATTATCTAAATATGGATAAGCTAGAGTTTAAAAATGAAAGCATAAAGAGCTTAGTTAAAAATGAAATAGAGAAACTACTTAGATCTAGCGATAAAGACTAAGTGTGGGGCCTCAGGCAAGATTAATTTCTCCATAGCTAATTTTACAGCATCTGGGGAGCCAGGTAGCGCATAAATAACCTTATCTTTAATTATTCCTGCAGTAGCTTTACTTAGATAGGCTGCAGATCTAACTTGCGGGTCTTCATAACTTAAGAATCTAAACACTTCGCCAAAACCTTCAACTTCTCTATCAAATATTCCTCTTAAAGTTTCTACAGTGACATCAGTTTTGGAATAACCTGTACCACCAGTAGATACTATAACATCAACCTCAGGATTGTCTAATGCCTCTGCGAACGCCTTTAAAATTTTTACTTTATCGTCAGGTACTAATGAATATCCTACTAACTTGTGGCCGGAAGTGATTATTTCCTGTTTAATTATATCTCCAGATTCATCTACTATCGGCTCTTTTTTCTGCATTTTCTCATATCTTGAAGTACTTATGGTTATTACGAAAAAGTTTAGAACTTTTGGAGCCATTTCTCTATGTTGTTTGTGTGCAGACATACATAATTATATACCCACTCCTACATAATTTTTACTACTTGAGCAATGTCTAGATCTAAGTCTTCAAAATTCTCTCTAGAGAGTAGAGTCCCCTTAATATAAAGCCTTAGTCCTTCTTCCAATTCAGTATATCTAGTCCTAAAACTAGTGAGAATATAACCTTCTTCTGTGAGATATTTAACGGGCAAGGAAAATGGCTTTAATGCTTTATCAATTTTTACTATTCCTTCAAACTTACTTTTCCTAATTACTTTTCCAAAATCTTCACATTCAACTATTTTAAAAGTATAGGGAATTCCTTTATACTTTCCCTCTAGAACTCTCTTAACTTTCAAACGCAAAAAATCCTGTTTTGAAAGTCCTTCAATTTCATTATCTTTCACTTCTACTAAAGGTGATGTTATTCCCCTTTTTCTCATATCCATTAGTATATAGTAATTTTTACTATTAAAAGAAATTAAATCTAGATCATTTCCTTTTCCTTCATATAGATAACTTCCCGTTATTCCAACATCTAGGAAATTATTTATAAAATCATTAAATTGAGATATAGAAACTTTAAAAGGGTCTAATACTTCCACCTCAGATAAGGACAATAACGGAACTTCAAAACCTATTTCGTCAACGTATTTTAACAATTGAGGAAACTTTTCCTTAACTAACTGGATTGATTCACTCATTTTCTTTATTTTTTTCTCACCTAATTTACGCGGTACTGCAACTACATAACCTTCTGGGTGGTAGCATCCTTTCACTGCCCATATTACGCCCTTGTATTTGACAAAATATCCTTCTGTTATCATTTAGATGATTTTAAATATTAATAACTTAGCGTTTTCTTTGTTGAAAGTAACAATAATAGGCTCTGGAATAGCAGGAAGTTCACTTTATTATATGTTCAAAAAGGCAGGCCATAACGTAAAGGTTATAGATCCAAGAGTTAGAAGAATCTTTCCTAGTTTGATTCACTCTTTGCTTCTAGTGGATAAAGACGTTTATCTATCAAAGTTAGCTTTAGATTTTTACAATGAATTTAATATTGAAACAAAGGAATTTCCCTCTTTTACTATAGGAAAAATTGATGAGAAATTAATTAAGCTATGGGAAGAGTATGGAGTGAAGATTGAAGAGAAAATTATCTTTAACTCAAAAGGAATTTACGCTGTAGGAGGAGATAGACTAGTTTATATTAAGAGAATGATAGACGGGGTGCCAATAATTAAAGAGAAAGCTTCAGTTATTAAAAAAGGAAACAGTGCAATAGCGAAAGTTAATGACAAATATATTGAATCGGATATTATAATCCTTGCAGCGGGCCCTTGGAATAGCCAAATTTTTAGTGTACCTACTAAGAGTTATTATTGCTGGGCATCCCTCACTTTAACTCAAGATAGTAAATTAGATAGAATGTTTGTTTATGATTACGAATTAAATTTTTATTCAAGGCCATTTTTAGGCTTAGGAATTAGAACTGCAATCATAGGTGATGGAGAGACTATAGAGGCTAAACCTTGCCAAAGGATAAAAGTTGACCCAGAAGAGGTTATGAGTAGGGCTAGAAAAAGACTAGGAAAATTAAGGGTTATCTATACTTCTGGAGAGTTCTGCGAAGGAACTCCTGACATGAGACCTGCTTATGGAAGATTATTAGACAATTTATATTTCATAGGTGGATTTGACGGTTACGGTGCAGAAGTTGGACCAGGAGTCGCAAGATTACTTTTTAATTTTATAACTAAAGGAGAAGAAGACAAGGATTACATTGTAGATAGGTTCAATGGAGTAAAGGACTTTAAGATAGGAAAAGAACCTCATGAATTGTAAATTGAGAGGTGCTTTAAGTAAAGTTCTTCATCGTTATTAGCAGTAACTTGCAAATGTAACATTTGTTTTTCTTCACAATTCTTACAATCGTATAACACCCAACCACCTATGAATTCATTCCCAGAATAATATTCTATAGCTCTCCAATATTTCATTTCTATCATTTTTCTTAATATTTTAAGGCTAAATATTGGAAATGCTACGAAATTAGGTAATTTTATATAGTAAGGCTTTAATTTTTTCAAATATGCCGGATTAACTAATACTGAAGTTGGTAAAAAACAGTCATCAAGGCTACTGACTTTTATCATTTCTATATTACCCCTATCATCAACGTAAACAGCTACGCTCCTATAATCTTCAAAGATATCTTTTAAATCATACCAAGATGGAGCAGGAGAACCAACTAAGAAACTTAACATGAAAATGATTTTATTTTCAGAGTTGTTAAAGTTAGTTGAATATGATGACGTGACGGTTTGCTGAGTGAATGAAGAGCGTTTCCCCTGACTGAGAGGTAATTCGTATGAAACGCGATAATTATACTAAAGACTTACATAATATTAAATATAGAATAATATCTAATTACGGAAATTTACCACAGATAGACGAAATATATAAAAGACTGATAGATTTTCATAAGTTAGGATTTGTTAATATCACTCACTCGGCATTAGAGCTTATAGTAGCAGCTTATTTAATCAAAGAAGGTTTCAAAGTATCAGTAGAGCATGAAAGTAATGGCAAGATAATTGACGTTTATGCGATAAAGGGAATAGATGTGGGAATAGAGGTTGAAACGGGGTTCGTTCCTCCAAGTTTTGCTGGAAAGCAAGAGGACTTCCTAATGAGCAGAATGGCCTTAAAAATAGCTAGATATAGTAATCTAGCTTCACAATTTTACATTGCAGTACCTTCATACTATATTCCCCCAGTACCTGTAGAGCTATTAAAGGATAAAGAGAAAAGAAGCGAAGATGAAATAAGGAATCTCATGCGGTTAATTAGGAAATATCACAATAGCTTAGATGTTAATTTACTTTCATTGAAGTCCGCTAAAATTGATGGAATAATAATAATAAATACTACAGATCTTAAGTTAAAGATCTTTGATTATGAGGACTTCTTAAAGATTAAGAAGTACTACAGTGATATATAAGAAGATAAATGGGACAAAAGGAACTAAAATATTATCGTCAACCTTACCTATTCTTTCTACTATAGTAGCCAAGATTCCAGAAATTAAGCCTGGAATAGATAGAAAATAATATCCTAAAAGGGAAGAAACTATAAACATCCCTAAAGATCCCCACCAGCCTTTCACCCTCCTTTTATATACATAATTTCTTATTAAGCCAGTAACTCCGTCGCCAAAAGACATGTAAAATAAGGGCAATAACGCTACGTAAATATCTCTTGATCCAGGATCCCAGAAATTTCTAATCAAGATCCAGCTTAATAACAAAATTGTCCCAAAAGAGAAAGTAAACCATACTTCTCCTCTATTTTCTTTATCTTGAAACCAATTAAGTGGTTGTCTTTCTCTATGGAAAATCAAATATGCAGTTAATAAATAAGACAGAATTATTGGAAGTAATGGTGATGAAAAAACAAAAGGAGAAACTACCGCAACCAAACCTCCACCTAGAATATGTATGGTTTTTCTAGCAACGTAAATAGTAGTTTTTCTAGCAACATATTTTGAGATATACAATGTAACTATCATTACCCATATGGTAAGGACTATTGCCCACGCTATATCTGTTAAAGTAACAAACACAACATTTTAGAATTTCCAAGAACTATTAAGTTTGAGCCGTGAGAGCATTTAAATATAATAAGACAGAAGAAGGCTTGCTAATACCAGATGAAAAGAACGGTAAAATTGTAGTATACGTTAATAATTGGCTTGTTAAAGCTTTTGAAGGAAATAAGGAAATAACGGATTTGCAGTTTTACGTAGATAATGAAGAAAGAATCTTGATAAATAGAATAAAGGAAATTAATCCTAGTGTTAACATTTTATCGGCTTTAGCGTATCCTAATAAAGAGAGAAAAATAAGGCTTAACCAATTATTGGGAAAAGTATTCGAGGATTACGTATATTCTATTCTCTCTAGAAAGTATAGTGTAGAGAGAAATAAGGAAATATATTCTACAATAAAAGGAGTTTCTCTTCATAATAAGCCCGACTTTATAGTCGAAAACAAAATAGCCATAGAAGCTAAAGTTAGAGAAAGTAACTTAGAACAAGTAACACAATATGCTAAAAAATTCAAGTATGGTGCAATAGTCTTTCCTTATTCTGGAAAATGCAGAGTACCTAAAAATTGGATTTGCCTATTCTATCTGATGAAAGATTATAACAGACTTTACAAATGGATAGACTTGCATTTACTTGATTAAAGAAAAAATAGAAGATGTATAGGCAAATTTTTTATCTTATTTAAGTAATTTCATACATGGAGATCGGAACACCTCTTTTAGAAGGCTCAAAGAAACTAATGCTCTTAGGAAGCGGAGAGTTAGGTAAGGAAATAGCGATAGAAGCACAAAGGATGGGCATAGAAGTGGTTGCTGTTGATAGATACGATATGGCCCCTGCAATGCACGTAGCTCATAGAAAGTATGTAATAGATATGATGGATCCATCGGCTCTAAAGTCTATAGTCAAGAGAGAAAATCCCGACGGAATTATTACAGAGATAGAGGCAATTAATACTGATGCCCTAATTGACCTTGAAGATTCTGGGTATAAGATAATACCAAACGCGCAAGCAGTAAAAATTTGCATGAATAGAATAGAATTACGAAGGCTTGCTGCAGAGAAATTGAAAGTTCCAACGACGACCTATGCCTTTGCAGAAAGTGCAGAAGAAGTTAGAAAAGCTTGTAGAGACATAGGATTTCCTTGTCTTATAAAACCAGAAATGAGTTCCAGTGGCCATGGGCACGTTTTAATAAATAGGGAAGATGAAATAGAAGACGCGTATAAAGAATCAATATCCCACGCTAGAGGCAAGAGTAAAAGAGTTATAGTTGAGGAGTACGTGAAGATAGACACTGAGCTTACAATTTTAACTTATAGGTATAATACTGGAAAAGGAATAGTTACTAAAACTTTTCCTCCAGTAGAGCATCAAAGACCTAGTTATTATTATGTCGAATCTTGGCAACCAGCTACAGTTCAAGATGATGTTGTAGAAAAAGCTAAATCTTATGCAATAAAAGTCGTAGAAGAATTAGGTGGAGTAGGAATTTTTGGTGTAGAAATAATAAAATCAGGTAATAGAGTGCTCTTTAGTGAAGTTTCTCCTAGACCTCATGATACTGGAATGGTTACTATGGCTAGCCAAGATATAAGCGAATTTCAAGTTCATGTGAGAAGTGCATTAGGCTTACCAACTCCTGAAGTTAGGTTATTAACTCCTGCAGCATCTCATGTAATTTTAGCTGAGAGAGAAGAGTGGAATCCCAAATATCTTAATTTAGAAAAAGCTTTAGAGATTCCGGGTGTTCAAGTTAGATTATTTGGCAAGCCTTACAGCTATGAAAAAAGAAGAATGGGAGTAGTGTTAGCTAACGGAAGCACTGTCGAAGAAGCCAAAGAAAAAGCAAGAAAGGCAGCGGCATTGATACTAGTCGAGTAAGCCATGAATTTCCTTAAGTTTTTTTATTACTTCATTAACCTTTTCTTTTACAAAATTAGTAGACGACGTAAAGCAACAATCGTGAAGTAAATCGACTTCGCTCATATCAAGTCCCGCAAGTTGAGCTGTAGTTATAGTCCATATTCTAGCTGTAGCTTCATAGTTATATCCTCCACCGCCTAATAATATTATTTTAGATGAGAATCTCCTGGCTATACTTAAGATTTCATTTATAACTTCAGAGTAGCCTTTAGTAGATAATTTTAATTCTACTAAAGGATCATCAAAATGAGAGTCACCTCCTTCAACTATAATTATTAACTCTGGCTTAAACTTTTCCAATTTTTTAACTACAACTTCTTTAAAAGCAGAAATATACGCATCGTCTGCTGTGCCGGGCGGTAATGGAACGTTAATAGTAAATCCTTTACCTTTACCTTCTCCTATTTCATCATAATTTCCAGTTCCTGGGAAGAAGTTTCTATGAAACATATGTAAAGAAGCTTTCAAAACTCTATTATCGTCGTAAAGTAATTGTTGTGTTCCATCGCCATGATGACCGTCAATATCTACTATCGCTATTTTGTATTTCTTCTCTGCAAGCTTCGCTATCAGTGCCACGTCGTTGAATACGCAAAACCCTGAAGCAGAAGATTTCTTTGCATGATGAAATCCTCCTCCTAAATTTATTGCTACATCATATCCTTTCTCTATCATTTCAAGTGCTTTCACGCTACCCCCAACCCTAAGAATTGCCGCCTCATATATTCCTTTAAAGGCTGGCGTGTCTCCGTCATCTAAATATCCTTTTCCTTCTAAACTCTTCTTTTTTACAAATTCTATATACTCCTTATCATGAATCTTTTCTAGCAAGCTCTCTGTTACAGGCTCCGCGTTTTCTAAATCTATTTCATGGAAAAATCCTCTTTCTTCCATTAGCTTCTTTGCCATAGACTCTCTAAGAGATTTAAATGGATGATCTCCAGGAAATGAATACTCCAAATAATTTTCGTTCCATATAAATACGGTCTTCCTCAAATTCTCCATAGAAATTTTATTTTCTCATTATAAAAAGATTATACGTGGTAGATTTGGAAGAGTTATACGTCGAACCTCAAGTGGTAGCAAATCCTAACGATAGATTAAGAGATATTTTACCAAAAATAAAGGAGAAAAATCAATGGGTTGTCCCAGTAGTTTTGCATAAGAAAGTTATTGGATTACTTACATATAAAGATCTTTTAAAGAGGAGAGTAAGCTTAGATGCTAAGGTACTTACATTATCTTCACCGTCTATAACGATAGATGAGAAAGACGACTTTTCAAAGGTTATAGCAAAGTTTTATACCACAAAAGCCAGGGCGATACCAGTAGTCAATAAAAATAAGGAACTTATAGGCATGATTACTAGAGAATCTGTTATCAAATATCTCTTAGACACTAATCAAATTGAAAGTAATAAAAAAGCTAGAGAATATATGTCTTCTCCTGCTTTAACAATAGAGGCAGAAGAATCTGTAGCGAGAGCGAGATGGCTAATGATTAGAGATAATATAAGTAGACTACCAGTAACTAGAGAGAAGAAACTAGAGGGAATAGTGAGCTCTAGAGATATAGTTAATGCATTATATTCCATTAATGAAAAGAAAAGATCGTCAATATTAACAGAAGAAGAAAGGATAATGGCAATGCCGGTAAAAGAGATAATGACTTCACCAGTAATTTCAGTTAAGGGCTCCGATTCGTTAAAATCCGTTGCAGAACTACTCTTAAAGAAGAACATATCTGGAGCACCAGTACTTGAAGGGGATTTTATTGAAGGAGTAATAAGTACAATAGATATAATAAAATCACTAGAATCAAAATACAATTTAACTATGCCAATTGAGGCAAAACTTACTTCAGGACTAAAGAAGGAAGAAATCAAGGCTGAAATTGACGGAGTTATTGAAAGATATTTAAGCAAATTAGAAAAAATGACTGATATTATAAACTTTAAGGTGTCATTTAAGGAGTCTGCAAAAAGTCAAGATAAGACTCTATATAAAACTACTGTAACAGTTACTACTAAAGAAGGTAACTTCATAGCAAGCGAAACAGACTGGGATCCTATAGTAGCAGTAAAGAAAGCCGTAGAAAAGGTTGAAAATAATTTAATCAAAAAATTAAAAAAGATCGATAAAAGCAAAAAAGTAACTAAGGAAGAAGAATGAAAATTGCAGTAGTACAGCCTTCCAGCGTTAGTTCAGCCCTAGTACTTACAGAGAAGGCGCTACTATCTGGAGCACAATTAGTACTTTTACCTGAAAAATGGGTTAGAACTGTCGAAGAATTGCCTTTAAAGGAATTTCAGAGACTCGCGATAAAATACACTGCATATATCATACCAGGGGCTGTTGAAGATGGAGTATCAATTATAGCGCCAATTATAGATTCTAACGGCAATATTAAAGGATTGGCTAAAAAACTTCATCTTTTTAATAAAGAGAAAGAAAAATTAATGCCGGGAACTTATTCTACAATTTTTTCCATAAGCGGAATAAAGGTAGGCATAGCAATTTGTTATGATTTGGATTTTCCAGAAGTAATAAGAAAGATGGTACTAAAAGGTGCAGAGATTATTCTAGTGCCTTCTAAGATAAGTTACAATGGAATAGAAATTTGGAGAGAATACTTAAGAGTAAGAAGTCTAGAGAACAGAGTTGCGATAGTTAATGCAAATGTTTATAGCCCCCCAGATTATCCGGGCAAAAGCGTAATTTTTGTTCCATATAAGAGAAATGATAGCATAGTGGACTTACTTACATTGGCAGAGCTGGGGGAAGAAGAAAATTTTGCAATAGCAGACATTAATCCGTTATCATATTTTCATATAAGGTTGGAAAGAATAAAGGAGATCAAAGACTTTGATGTAATGGAACTCCAGTAAGTTTATTAGCTAAGATTTTAGTAAAATTTGAATGAACCCCTCATCACTATATAAGTTGTTAGATTCTCCTATAAAAAAAGATGCAGAAGATGCGATTAATTACTGTAAGAATAATCAGCTTGTACCATTGCTTTCCTTTTACCTCGAGGACGAATTACTAAATAATCTGGTCAAGAGTCTAGATAAAGATTTTTATAATTTATACATTGAATATAAATATAATAAAACTTTCTTCATAAAGAAGATAAAGGAAAAATTTAACGCGGAAAAGGACTATGAAGACTTTCCATACTATTTAGTACCAATAGGAGAAAATAATAAGGTAATGATAGTAAACAACGATAATGTTCCTCCTAAAGCAGTACCAATTGAAGGAAAGTTTAGATTGACTTTCTTAATTCATTCTTCTTTTGACGAACTAAATCACGATATATTATCTCAATCAGACGACGATATAGTTTTAGAATTTAAAAATGGCGAACTAGTGAACATTGAAAAAAAGAGGAACATATTCATGGATTCTAGATCTGTAGAGAAGATTGAAGAATCTAGAGTATTCAAGAGCAATTTAATAGTACCCGGGTATTTGCTACTTATTTCAGTAGTTTCAAACAACCTCTTTCCCTATCATAATATACTTACAATAAATATTGATGAAAATGGAAAAGTAAGTGTAAGTATAGAGAACGGAAAAGCAACTCAGGAAGATGTGATTAATGGGAAAACTCTCACTGCTGAAGAAAAAGCTAAAATATACTTTGAATATAAACAGAAACAGATAATAAAGGAAGAGATATTAAAAAGCATTATTTGGAAATTAAGTCAATAACCTATAAAATGAAAAGCTATACCTATAAGATGAGTAACAAGTGCCGCTACTATTGCAAGTCCAGCCATTACTGCACCTTTCTTAAACGGATTAACGTCACTTAATATCCCTATGATTCCGCCTACGATGAATGTGACGACTCCAGTAAATGCATAAGAAGTAATGAGGCCTAAAAGACCACCTAGGCCTAAAAGGAATGGAAGAATGGGGACTAAAGCCCCAAGGATATAAGAAATTGCAGTTATTTTAACGCTTTCCGAGCTTTTGTTAATCTCGTTGTTGCCTTCAGAAGAGTAAGCTTGACCTAATAATGTCCTTAGCTTCTCTTTCTTTAGCTTACTTTTTCTAATATCGTTCTCGGAACTTGAGGACAAATATGCACCTATACTCATTGAAATTGTACCTGAAACTCCAATAATTATACCCCCTAAAGCTACAAGGAATGGAGATGCTAGAATACTAGAAAGCCCAGAAACTCCTGCTAAGACTTCTATTAAACCATCACTCACAGCATAAATAGCGTCCCTTATCTTATCAGCGTTAATTTGAGTTTGAACTAATAAATCCTCATGTACAAGTTCTTGCATCATTATTGACGACAACTTCTGCCTTTCTGTATCATTAAATTCAGCTGCTCTAGATAGTTGATAATATTTTTCTGCGTCGCTTATTTCCCCTCTTTCTACTAGTTTCAATGTTAAAGGAAGACCGAAGACTCTTCTAAAAAGTTTAAGTATTTTTATCTTTAATCTATCAGAGAATCCTAGTTCTTCTAATTCTACTCCTCTAGACTCTGCAACTTCCTTCCAAAACGATGCATGAGACTTCTCACCATTAGCCAGCTCTTCTAAAACTTCTTTTACCTTAACATTTTTCTCAGTCTTGGCCAACTCTTCGTAAACAGTTGCACCGAAAAGCTCTTCTTTATAGTTCTTTCTTACTAATTCACTTATCATAATATTAAATTAGAACAACTACTATTTAAAAGTTATTCTACACTAGAGTCTGGAGAATACCATCTGATAAGGCTTATAAAAAATCTTCATTGAATACTCTAGACATGATAATAACAGTTATTAATCAGAAAGGTGGTGTCGGAAAAACTACTACTGCAGTTAATTTATCTTACGTCCTATCTAAATCAAAAAATGTAGCTTTGTTAGATATGGATCCAGAAGGAGGAAGTACTACATCATTTGGAATGAAGAGGGAGAAAAAAGAACTTGAGATAGGTAGTAAGAGCGTTAATATATTTAATGTAGAAGTATTTCCTGCACATCTAGGCCTACTTAAAGCTGAGCTAAATGGAGATGTAGAGGATGTTGTAAACAAAATTAAAGAAACTGCAAAAAACTTTGATATCTTAGTTATAGATACTCCCCCTAATTTAGGCACATTAGCAGTAGCCTCAATGATAGCAGCTGATAAAATATTATCCCCAGTAACTCCTCAACCCTTAGCTTTAGAGGCAGCGAAGAATCTAGACGGAAGATTACAGAGCCTCAACAAGAAAGCTTTAGCTTTTACCAACTTGTCAAACAAAGCTATAAGCCTTGAATTATCATCAGTACAGTTCTTAAATATACACATTCCACAGTCTAGATTATTCATTGAGGCATCTAGATTAGGAGTTCCAGCGACTAGATATGAAGAGGTTAGACTGAAGAAACCAAAGTTATCACACTTCTTTGAAGAGTTAGCAAAGGTGACTCTAGAGTGAGCGAACTAGACTTCCTACTGAATAGGAAAAAGAGTATAGAGAAGAAGGAAGAGAAAAGTACTGCAGAAAACGTAGAGAAGAGCGAAGAAAGAATAGAGAAGGCTCAAGAAGAGAAGAAGGAAGAGAATTCTACTGTAGAGTCTAAGAAGGAAGAGGAGACTCTAAAAGTCGAAGAGAAGAAAGACGAAAAGAGAGAGAAAACCGTAGAGAATACTCCAGAATCTACTAAGAATAACATAGAAGATAAAGGGAAGAAAGAAGATTCTGAAGAAGACAGTATAGAAAGTATAATGAAGAAATTTCTGGAAAAAGATCCAAAAATAGGTATATGGAGCTATCCCGCATACTTGGTTTTGCAATATCTCTATAATACAAAACCCGGATTTAAAATGAGTAGAGTAGCTAAGGAAGCTCTAGAGTATGGATTGAAGCATATGTATCCTGACCTTTTTAGCAAAGCTGAAAAAATTTCACAATTGAAACAAAGGTAATATCTTCCTAACATTTCCTAGGCAAAAATACTTGAAAAAGGCTAGAGTAACTTGCCTTCTACTGTGAGCCAATATATATGCGCAAATGTTTTCTTAGCTGTGAAAAATATTGATGAAGGACCTAGTGCATAACTCTTCTCATAATTCATATAAATAAATGCGCCTTTTCCGTAACCGTTATAGACAGCACATGCAGCCGAACCATCAAATTTTCCTTTCCCTTGCCCATATAAATCATTCTGAATTTCCTTAACTACATAATTTGCTTCAAAATGCGCTATTGCCCCAGTTTTTGGTGGTGTAGTTATATTAGTAATATCTCCTATAGCAAACACGTTATCGTAGTCCTTAAATCTTAATGTTTCCTTATTCACTGGTATTAAGCCAGAATTATCTACAAGATTTGAGAACTCCTCACTAGCTCTAATAGGAGTATCTATAAATGCTAGATCGTAATTTATTTTCTCTCCATTTTCTGATTCTATAATTTTATTCTGTCTATCTATTTCCTTAATTTTAAAACCTCTTATGACTTGAACTCCCACTTCTTTTGCAATCTTGCCCAGTATCTCAGCCATTGGTTTTTGTATTTGAGGAGGTTGAGCTACTGGATTTACTAGCGTTATGTCTGCTTTAGGGAATCTCTGCTTTAAAATAAAGGACAATTCAAAAGGAGCTGCAGGGCATTTTATTAAACCGAAGTATCCTACAACAATCTTTTTGCCTTCAAAATTATCTGCCATTGTTTTCATCAACTTAGCTCCTTCAATGGTATGCCATTCTGGGAACCCTTCCAGTTTTTTATTTTTTACTCCAGCAGCTATTACGACGTAGTCATAGTCAATTTTATCTCCATTTTTTAAGAATACAGTATGATTCTCAACATCTACTTTTGTTGCATAATCCTTTATCCATCTAGCGTGTAAAATATCTGAAGTGTTTTTTATCATTTCTTCTTCCTTACGTATTCCGCCTACTATATCTACAGTACCAGGTTGATAATAATGATATTCTGATGGTTCTATAACTGTTACTTCTAGATCAGTGTTTTTAGCTAATTTATTAGCTACAATAGATCCAGCGTTTCCGCCACCAACTATAACAACTTTCCTTTTCATAATCTATGAATGTAGGTTTGGATTATTTAAGGGTAACCCTAATTTATAAATAATGTTAATAAAGTTAATTATAAAAATACATGATTCTATGAAGTGAGAATTAAAATTATAAAATCGTGAAAAGACATTTTTACATATGAAAATGAACTTAGAAAGGCTAAGGAAAGGCACATTAAAGCTACTGATCCTAGAGGCACTTAACGATAAACCTATGCATGCATACGAGATAATTAAATCTATAGAGAAAAAATTTCATGGAATATATAAACCCAGCCCGGGTTCTCTTTATCCAGTTCTAAAGCAATTAATTGAGAGTGGAATGATAAATGTAGAAGAAAAAGATGATAAAAAAATTTACATTATAACTGACAAGGGTAAAGAAGCCTTCAACAAAATGAAAACGGAAATGAAGAATGTTTTTACTAAGAATAACCAGTATAGAAAGTTAGTTAATCAATTATTTGAGATAGGATTAATAATTTATAATTTCAGAGATAAATTAAGTGAAGAAGATTATGAGAAAATAAATAATATTATAAATGGATGTAAAAATGAGATAGAAGATTTATTGAATAAATTGAAGTAAATTTATCGCTTCTTTTACAACTTCTATTGGTTCCTTACCTAAAATGAAAATACTGGGTTCTTTACCGTAATCACCTAGATCTACTATATATCTAGGTATTCTACCCAGTCTAGAGTACGCAAGGTCAACCATGAAATTCATAGTGTGTCTCTCTTTTTCTCTACTTTCTTCTGGTTCTTCCTTTCTATTAAATATAAACACGTCGCTCAGATTTTTCACGATTTCTTCATAGAATTTCAAATTTATTACACTTCTCATGTTCTCATCATGTGACATTGCAGTTAATATTACTCTTGCTACATGATCTGAGGCACCAAAAGCTGGTGGCATACAATAGATTGCCCTATTAAATGCTGCACTAATTCTCCCTGGAATAGCCGCTACGTCATTAACATTTTTTGCACCTTTAATTGCATAGCCTATGTTTGTTCTTATTTCTGGAATAAGTAAATGAGTACCAGGAGTGTTGACGAATAAATCTACGGCTTCTTTCAATTTTAACAATACTTCATCTCTTTCCTCCATAGTAGTGAGTTAACAATATATAATATTTAAGCGTATAGAATAATGTGAAAAAGATTTACGTTTTCTATACTCCAAAGAGAATAGTGAATTCTGAAGACTATGAAGTAGAGATTCTAGAGAAGGTTAGCAAAAAATTCAAACTAGGAAGATTATTAAGATATGATAGCGTAAGTTACGATGAAGGAGGCATTACTTATCTTAAGGGCCTTTTTGAAAGGGGAAAAGCTATTGTAAAATTTAAGGAAGGCGGAGAAGCAATAGCTTTAGTTAAGAAATATAAAAGAACATTTAGAATATGGATATAACTAATTCCCCTAAAAGTACTGAAAATAGTCCAGATAGAAATATCCCATCAAAACTTCCCATCCCTCCTATGCTCACTATCTGTGGGGATGCGTCAATTATTTTTTTTAGATTAAGTAAATCTGCTCCTATTAACGTACCCAAAACGCTTGAGATATAAGCTGAAACTGGTATAAGCTCTGGCATTTTAAAGAATAGTAAATAACTAAATAATACGGAGAATAGGGGAGGAATAAAAGGATGCATTACTACTCCTACACCCTCAATCACTTTTGAGAAATATTTTGATACTATAATTAAAAGGATTATATTTATAAATATAGGAAGCAAATATTTATAAAGTAAAAAGAGTAACGATATAGATAACATTAATGGAATAAGTGCTCCTCCGAAATTTATAGCAACTTGCGTAGTGAAGTATTCTATATCGAGCCTGGGTACATAAAACGGTATTCCAAAAACATAAACTACATCATATCTAGGAGCAATTGCCCTCTTTTTTACTTCCTTTATCACAAAATTTACTGGACTTAAAAGAAGACTTAGAAAAGATATTTCAAAGGCAAAGAGATAACTTAGTTTCCTACTAACACCAACAAACAAGAGTAGATCCTTGAAATAACCTATTGATACAAGCACTAAAATTAATCCCATGAAAAGATAAACGGGAAATAGAATTCCTCTAAAAGGATAAAATATTACTATTCTTTTCCCCAAATAAATCCCTCACTACATTTTTCATTTATTTTCAATAAATCTTTATTCGTATTAACGTTATCAATTTCATAATCCGTATTTATTGAAGAAAAAGATGAAGTTTCCAAAGAATTCCATAAGCTAATGCCAACAAATTCACCCTTAGAAAGCAAGGTGCAAATAGAAGTTTCACATTCGTTAATAAGTTTTTCAACAGCCCCTTTAGGAATAAAAGGAGTATCGGATGGAAATACTAGGCAAGGAAGTCCAACTTTTTCTACAGCTTCTATGACATCGAATTCGTACCCTTTACCTTCGGTAAAAATTATATTATTCGTCGAAATAATTTCCTTTAATTTAGGTAATGCAGGATGATCCTTGACTGTAGCTATAAAGATTCTATCAGAAAATTGCTTTGAAAATTCGTATATCCATAATATCATAGGCTTACCACATACTTCAATGACCGGCTTTATCGGAGATAATCTACTTCCCTTACCTCCTGCCATTATAACTACTTTCAAATCTGACAAGCTCTTCTTCAAAGTCCTCATTAAAATCTCCAACTCCCTCTAAATAAAGGCTTGGCTCGCCTTTTATTAGTCTTCCTATTACATTACTCTCTTCCACTTTGTTTACTACTTCTTCTGGATTTCTTGTAATAACTAAAAACGCTCCAGAGGAAATTAACCTCAAATAATCTATCGACAATGCTCTAGTTATTTCCAATGTTTCTTTCCTTACAGGTATAAGGTTTGGGTTTATCACTGCCTTTAAGTTAGATAATTTTGCTATTTCTAATATTGCTTGTAATACTCCTCCTTCTGTTGCGTCATGCATTCCTATAGCATATTCTGCTATATTCAAAGCTTTTTCTTGAACTATTATATCGTACTTAAAGCGCTTTGCAGACTCTATAGTCTCCTTTTTAACTCCTAATTTTAGCAAATAGTCTTCAAATTGATTAGCTAAAATCCAAGTACCCTCAATCCCAGCACTACCTACCATTACAATATAATCGCCATCTTTAGCATTTCTAGCTGTTAAAATTTTGTCAGTAGTTGAAAAAGCAGTTGTCACAACTATATCTGAAGGTAAATTCATTACAACCTCCGTATGCCCGCCTACTACGTTACATCCTAAAATCTTACACGCCTCATTTATTCCAGAAAGTATTCTGTCTAGACTCTCTCTTGAAGAAAGTAAAAGTGTAGTTAAAGCCCACTTACAAGGTGCGCCTTTCATGTTAACATCGTTACATGCTACGGCTATTGAGAGAAATCCTGGGTCTACTGATGACTCAGTTATAGGGTCAGAGTGAATAATTATGTAAGGTTTATCAATTTTAATTATCGCGTCGTCTTCTCCAACGGAAGGGCATATCTCGCAATTGCCACTGGGTATCTTATGTAAAAATTCTTTTAAAGGTACTTTGCCGAAAGACACATTAACTACTTTTTACCAACATAAATAAATTATGATAACAATAAGCGTTGAAGACTTATGGAAAAGCTACAAAGACAAAGAAGTACTTAAAGGTATATCATTTACAGTTAATGACGGAGAAATATTTTCATTGCTTGGACCAAACGGTGCTGGAAAAACTACAACAATTAAGATTCTTTCATGTGTATCTAAGCCAGATCGTGGTAAAATAGAAATCTTAGGCATGAAAGTTCCCGAGGATTGCGAGAAAATACGCAGAATTATAGGTATTGTACCGCAGGATTTTCAAGGATTTTCTGATTTAACCGTAAAGGATAACATTGAATATTTTGCAAATATTTACGGAGGAGATAAATCACAAGTAAATGAAGTTATAGAAGAATTAGATCTGGAAGATTATAAAAATACAAGATTTAAGAAATTATCTGGTGGACTAAAAAGGAGAGTAGCTATAGCTTGTGCATTAGTAGGAAACCCAAGAATAATTTATCTAGACGAACCTACAGTAGGTTTAGATCCAAAGGCTAGAAGGAATGTTTGGGATATAATGAAGAAATTGAAAGATAAAAAATTAACAATTTTGCTTACTACGCATTACTTAGATGAAGCACAAAAATTATCTGATAGAATAGCGATAATTTACTCCGGCAAAATACTTAGATTATCAACTCCAGACGACTTAATGAAAGAATTTGAAAAACCTACTCTTGAAGAAGCTTATTTAGCACTTCTAGAGAGTATTAGTGAGGAATGATGAGAAACGTAATTCCTACTGCTAAGGCTATAATTAAAGATAACTTGAGTAATAAAACTACCATATTCTTTATTCTCGTATTTCCATTATTTCTTGCTATAGTCTTTGCTTTCGGCTTTGCAGGAATGAATCATGTAACACAAGTAGTAGCTACAAATAATGAACAATTAGCAAAATACCTTAATTCTACTCAGCTTTTTATAGGTATTATATGCAATAACGAGAAAGAGGCTATTCTTCATAACTATATTTATGTTAACGTTCAAAATAATTCATTGTTTAATGTAACTTATCCGAAAGATAGTAAATATTTAATACCTTCTTTAGAAGCAATACTAACGGAATATTCAACACACGATTCAGCTAAGGTCACTACTACACAACTTCCAGGATTTACTTATGTAGATTATATATTATCAGGAATGATAGGCGTTATTGCACTATCTAACGGTGTTTTTGGAGTTACTGGCGTAGGAGCCGGATATTATAGGGATAAATTAGTTGAAAGGTTAGCAGCTTCGCCTCTAAAAAGTTATGAATGGGTAATTTCACTAATGCTTTATGAAATAATAATAACTTTCATTTCTATAGTTCCAGTATTATTATTAGGGGTAGTGCTAAACTTTATACCAATTATAGGAATATTATTTGTTATATTTTTAATAATAGGTACATTAATGTTCTCTGGTTTAGGTGCAATAATATTTGGTTTAACGCCAAAGGATAAACTCTTCATAGCAAACATTGCCGCTAATGTAGTTACTTTACCTTTAATCTTCTTAAGTAATGCCTTCTTTTACGTAAGCTCTTTCCCAAGTTTTATAGAGATTTTAATAAATTATCAACCGGTGTCTGTACTTAATGATATAATAAGGCAAGTTGCTGTTTATCAGCAATTACCTCAACTATGGGAAATAATTTACATAATAATATTTACAGTCTTAAGTGTATTTCTAGGCGGTAAACTATTGAAGCTTAGAGAGATTGACTAACCAGCTGGGCTTAGTTTTAGCTAAGAATGCATTAATTCCTTCTCTACTCTCGTCTCCTCCTACTTGAATTGTCAATGACTTAAATACTTCAGATAAATCTCTATCCAAATATTTCATGATATGCCTTTTCATCAACATAAGCGAAGATGGTGCCATAAATGACATTTTATATATTAAATTTGCAGTTTCTTTATCAATTTCATCAGTTGCCTTAGTTATGAGACCTATTTTTTCGGCTTCTTCTGCAGTTATTTCCTCTCCTAGCATGGCCAGCCTTTTAACATTATTTAAACCTATTATATAAGGACCTAAGGTTAGTAAAACCGGAGGAAAAACTCCTATCTTTCCGCCAGGAGCAGCAAATTTAGCAGATTTTGAAGCTATTACAAAATCCATAACTAATAATAATTCTAAGGAAGCTCCATAGGCAAGACCTTCAACTTGTGCTATCGTAATTTTATCTATATTTATTAGCTTTAGGTAAAGATCTTTCATGTAATTGAAAAATGATGATGCAAATTCTCTATCTATTGAAGCTCGGTTTAATTCTCTTATATCTGCCCCAGAGCCAAAATTGCCGTTTTCTCCTTTAAATACTATAAACCTATATTTCTTTTCCTTCTCTATTTCACTTAAAGTATCTAAAAGCTCTGTCATAAATTTTACATTAAAAACGTTATATTTTGTGCCAGTATTAAATGTCAGTAAAATGAAATTATCCTTATACTCTTTATTGACAAACATCAATCTTATTTCCCTTATCCCTTATTTATCTCTTTTCTTTACCGTTTATTTAGAATAAAAATTTATTTATATTATAAAGTTAAATATGTTATAATGTATTAGTTATTAAATCTAAATGGCTTGTACTAAGGTAAAATTTCTCTCAAATTATATAAAAATAAGTTTTTATAACTTTATCTAATCGTTATGAAGATAAAGTTAAATATGTTAATATTAGAGGCATATCTATGAGTTCTAAGTCAAATCCCCTTGTAACACTAATTAATGCAGTATTCCAATTGGATAAGGACTGGGTAAGCAGAGTATCAATGGCTATGATAGTAATGAGCCTAATATGGGGAATTCTAGGTATTATTGATGCATTAATGGCAAGAATACAAGAAATGATGTGGGGATTATCGCAAACATTAGTTTTCACTTCCCAAGAATATTATGGAGGAATAACCTTACATGGAGTAAGAGACCTATTTGGATTCGCAGTACAACTAGAGGTAGCAATATTTATATTCTTATCCTATAAATTATTGAATTTTCAACCAAGAGCAAAGTGGTTCCTTAACATAGGATTCATACTATTTAACATAGCGTTCATGTTAATGGAAGGACCAATTGTAGCATTTCCAACATTTAATGACAATTATTTCGGAGCAACTGGATGGTACTACTTAAATCCCATAGGGATACCTAACTATTCAGAATATGTAATATCACCTCTATGGTTTATAGGATATGAGCTTATGGATATAGGAGTTTATATATACGTCATATGGCTAATTTATCATTACTACCTTGTAAGCAGGAATATGAAGGAAAAACTACCAATATTTGCAGTATTTGCCTTAATGACTTCACTAATGATAGCTATAGGTTGGAGTGGTGAAACTGCAGCAAATACTTGGGATATATTGGCATACTTCGGACTAGTGGGCTTAGATCCAATTGCAAATCAAATAGCGTTCTGGATATTAGGACACTCCATTGTGTACATAGTTTGGATGCCAGCAGTAGCTTCAATGTACTACTTAATACCACTCTTAGCAGGAAAACCATTATATAGCGATAAAATGGGAAGAGTAGCAGCACTCCTTTACCTCATCTTCTCAAATAACGTACCAATTCACCACTTATACATGGTAGATTTGCCAGTTAGCGTAAAGATAATGCAGGAAGTATTAACATATGCAGTAGTTGTACCATCAATGATGACGTTCTTTAATTTATGGGCTACAGTCAAAGGAGCTCAATTTAAGCCTAATTTAATATCTGTCTGGATATCAATTAGCTTTGCAGGAGCAATTGCAGCAGGAGTAACTGGAATTGCTAATGCAAACATATCGTTCGATTCAATAATTCACAATAGTATGTGGGTACCAGGACACTTCCACGCAATGATATTCTGGTCAATTGTTCCAGCAGGATTTGCAACTCTCTATTACATGGTACCAATGCTAACCGGAAGAATGTGGTACTCCAACAAGTTAGGCTGGATTCATATGGTAGGTTACATGATAGGAACAGCAATGGTAGTAGTAGGCTTCGATGCGCTAGGACTAGCTGGATTAATTAGAAGAGCTGAAATCTATCCATTAATTCCTGCTTACGTTACTCCAGAAGTTGTAGCTAGCGTAGGAGCAATGATAGCAGACTTTGCAACATTAATATGGCTAGGAAATCTAGTAATTACATTACTGAAAGGAAGATCTGCAAACGTTGAAGGATTATCAGTAAGCGATACCGTAACAACTATAGCAATGCAATTAGGATATGAAGGACCTTCATTAAACGAAATATCAAACAAATTAACTACGGCAATAAGCAGAATAGTAAAAATAAAGGCTTAACTTAATTTTTATTTATTATTAATTACTACTATTATTTATTCTTTTTCCTACTTCCTTTAGGATTTCCATATTTTCTGGGAATCTTTTTTCTTTATATCTTGAAAAAATAAGTTCATCATTCAAATAAACATCAAATATTCCATTTTTACCTTGTTCTATTTCCACTTTAATATTTTCAAAATATTGTAGTAAATCTCTAGCTAATTCTAATGCCCTATCTAAATATCCACAAGGCCTACAATAGACTATTTTTACTATTATCATAAACAGCATTTTGTTTGTAATTTTTAAAACACTCTTTATGAAAGTTAATTAGCAAATGTTATATAAGCTTTTGAAACAATAAATGTCTATGAAAATAGCCGTAACGTATGATAAGGAGCAAAATCTAAAGCCTTTAGATGAGGCTGAAATAATAGGAGTAATAGATGAAGAAAAGAAGGTAGTAGAACAATATGAGAATCCTGCATATAACGTAAGCAAAGAAGCAACTATGGGAATTATATTAGACCTTGGCGTTGATGCAATAATTGTAAAGAATAAATTCTTATGCCCTGGATCATATATGATGTCTTACGGTAGATTAAAATACATTCCAACTGAATACAATACATTGCAAGAGGTTCTAAATAATTTAGAAGAAGTTAAAAAGAAAATAGCTGAGGAATTGCCAGAAGAAATGTATGCAGAAGCGTACGAACCATAATCTGTATTAAATTATCATTCTTGAATAAAAGGTTTTAAACTTTTTAAACCACTATTGTATTATGAACCTCGATTCTCAAGGAAAAGGCATTCCATTTAAATTCTATGCTGCCTATTATCCTCCAGTGTACACTAAGGTTAAAGCAAATTCACTATCAGAGCTTATAAAAGGCATTTCAACTGTAGATAAAAATTCAATATTTTACCATGTATTTCATCCAATGCTATCTTCTCATGTAGTACCAGAAGATTTACCTAACGACTTTGCCTTCTGGCTTAGAGAATCCCTTCATGACGAATACCTTGCTGAAGTAGTCGCTGATATAAAAGGTGGGGAGCCTTTGACTATAGAAGATATAAGGAAGGAACTTTTAGAATTGCTAAACACCTCTACTCATTTAGATAAAACTGCAGACTATCCCTTTGTATTCATTTCATTTATTCCTGTAGTTTATCCTTTAGATGTAGAAGTCAGAACGTTAGCAGAATTTATGGATGCTATAGCTAAAGTTCCCGTTCGGTCTTTATTTTATCACTTTGTGTACAAAAGAGTAATGGGCTTAAGCAAGAGAAACGATTTTACAACGTGGTTAGAGGAGAACTTTGGTTTAATAGACTTAGGAGAAAAAATAGCAAAAATAGACCCTCAAACTTACACTGAAGAAGAGGATTTCAGGCAAGATTTATTAAAAATTTTGGAAGGTGAGTTGTTAAAATGATAGAAAAATATGAAAAGATAATAGGAGAAGACGAGCTTTATGGTCTAGTAAAAATAGCAGAAAAACTTAAAGATTTTTCCATACTTCATGTAAATTCTACTAGGGCCGGAGGAGGAGTGGCAGAGATCTTAAATAGAATGGTACCTTTAATGAGGGACTTAGGACTTAATGTAGATTGGAAAGTAATAAGAGGAGATAATGAGTTCTTTAGAGTTACAAAATCATTCCACAACTCCTTACAAAACGGTTATGGAGAGTTACCTCCTAACGCCTTTGAAACGTATGAAAAGTGGCAGGAAATTAACGCAAGCGAAATACCTTTAGATTATGATATAATAATGATACATGATCCCCAGCCTTTAGGTTTAATTAAATTTAGGAAAAAAGGAAAATGGATATTTAGATGCCACATAGATATTTCTAATTCCTATGCTCCAGTATAGGAATTTTTAAAGAAAAAAATTGAAAACTAAGATTCAAAGATAATTTCTAATCCAGCCTTTGCTAAGAATGTCGTTAGCATTCCACAATTTATAATTCCTGCATCAATTGACCCTTTATCTATAAAGAAACAGCCGATTCCAGAAATAACAGTAAAGAGAATATTATATAAATATGGAATTGATACTGAAAGACCTTTAGTTGTTCAGATTTCAAGATTTGACTATGCTAAAGATCCTATAGGAGTAATTAAATCTTTCAAATTAGCTAAAGAGCATATAGATGGACTTCAGTTAGCTTACGTAGGTAGTCCGGCTACTGATGATCCAGAAGGAGAAGAAGTTTACGAGAAAACAGTCAAAGAAGCAGGAGACGACAAGGACATTCATCTATTAATGTTACCACCTTATAGTGATCTTGAAATAAACGCATTTCAAACTGGAGCCTCAGTTGTATTACAAAAATCGATTAAAGAAGGCTTCGGTTTAACTGTTAGCGAAGCAATGTGGAAAAAGAAAGTAGTAATTGGTGGAAGAACAGGAGGAATTCCTCTACAAATTATTCACGGAATTACAGGATATCTAGTTGATAATATAGAAGGTGCTGCACATTACATTATTCACACGTTAAAGAATCCTGAAATATCACAAAAAATTGGAGAAAATGCTCATGATCATGTTAAAAATAATTTCCTAATAACTAGGCATATGAGAGAATACATGAGCGTGATGCTTTACGTTACTGGAAGAAATGAGGAGATGAAAAGTCCAACTTTGCAATAAAGAATCCTTCTGAAAAGTCCTTATGCGGATATGTCCTGAACACTCTTAACCAAACCCTACTTTTCTTATACCCTTCATGACCTTCATTAGGAATGCGGACTAAGTTCCTTCCAAATTTTTCTACAACTTTTTCTCCCTCCTCAGGAAATAAAGAACAAGTTATGTAAACTACTTGAGTTTTCAACTTGCTAGCCTCTCTAAGTATTCCTATTTGTATTGATGAAAGCTCGTGCAATTTCCTCTTGTTTAAACGCAACACTACCGACGGATCTACGTTTATTGTTCCACTATTGCTGCAAGGGGCATCAATAAATACTTTATCGGCTTTTCTTATTGGTAAATGTAACGCATCGGCAACAATTAGCTCTACGTTATGCACGCCCCATTTTTCCATAAGTTTTTTCTGTTGCATAATTCTTTTTTCAGAAATATCTATTGAGATGAGGAAAGATTTGTTCCTAGTTAACTGTTGGATTAAAGAAGATTTGACTCCTGGTGCAGAGCCTATTTCTAAGATTTTCTCGTAAGGCTTTGGATCTAAGGTCATTACTGCAAGAACGCTTGACTTATCTTGAGGTATTAAGAGTCCTTCTTTAAATGCAGTAGAATCTGAGATTCGTTTATCAGCACTTTCTATTTCTAAGAGAAAATTTATTTCAGTCCTCTTTACTTTATATCCTTCAGATTCCAATAATCTGATTACATCATTAACATTTGCTTTTAGTTCGTTAACTCTAGCCCAAGTTTTATGATTATATATTCCTTTAATTCCTTCTTCTCCTAAAAGAGCGTAAAGTCTTTCAAATATCCACTTAGGAAATGATAGCATAGGATCCGGGTTTATTGTCATATCTACTTCCCTAGGACTTATGCCAGGGTACACATTTCTTTCATACAAATATTTTTTAATATATTCAATAAATTCTCTATAAAGTTCTTTTCTATCGCCTTGCATGTATTTTTTAAATGCTATATCAAATGCTCTTTCAGGAGAGAGGTTTTTCTTCATTATTAGAAATATGGCATCTGCAAAGAGTTTCCTATTGTCCACGGAGAAAAATGTTTGCAATTATTTAAAAATGATTAACCTCAGCTGGACTAGGACATCTCATCAATTCATTAAGCCTTTCTCATCATTGGCAGAGTTTTCCTAGCTGAGATAAGCAAATTTAAATAAGCTTCTGCTTCTGCCTTACTTACGTTAGATATATCGTCAGCTAACTTATTTAAAATTGTGACTTCGGTTATCCCTGGGTAACTCCATGTTGCAATGTATGCCAGTTTATTATTGTCTGGACTTAGTACGTCAATTCTTGCCACTGGAGAAATGGCATTTTGCTGAAAATACCCCGAATATAATTTTATATTGTATTTCTTGTAAGCCTTTCCTAATCCGGCTAAATCTGTTGTATAATTTGATGAGAAAGTAGAATCCCAAGAGATCCAGCCTAGAAATCTCGGATTTTTGTAATCCTCAAATTTTTGCCTGAGTTTTAGAAAAAGATTTTGAACAATATAACTTTCCCTAGCCTCAATAAGTTGAGCATAACCATCATTAATTAGCTTATTTATAAGAAATCTTTGGGCAAATCTTTTTACAATACCTATAATCTTATCACTCGTGGAAATTGTAAGTTTTCTAATTTCGTGAAACTTTTTCAAATCTTCATCATTATCGTCGTAAGTAGGAGGATCTATAATAGGACCATCAATAAAAACTACATCACAGTCTGAACATGTACTCAGGATTTCAGTCTCTAACGTTAACATTAGAAGTATTGCATCTTTACCCACTTTATCTTCCCCATAATAATTGTCCTCGAGCTTTACATCCTCTTTAATATCTGGAGGAATTCTTTTGCCTTTCTCACCAGAAATTCCTTTAACTTTTACTGCCCTAGCAATAATTAGTGAAAAATCTCCCACATCTAGCTGGTATTTACTACCGTCTACTGCACAAGCTATGTGAGGGTTTCTCGCATTATTTATTTCCAAAAATTCCAAATCCGAATTTCCGTAGTATATATCTTCCGCAACTAAGGAAAGTATTGCGTCTACCTTTCTAGCTTTTTCATCTTCTTCCTCTGCTAATTTTTTTATCTTATTTAATATATCAGTAGAATTCAAATTTTCACCGTAATTATTATCCCTTTTTCAGATAGAAAGCGTAATAATTCAATAACATCTTTACTATTGCGTTTTGTTATAGTCACTTGCCCTTGATCAAGTAGAGAGAGCAAAATCTCTAACCTTTTCCCTTCTATATTTAACTTGGACAGTTTATCCTTAAGTTCCTCGTAAATTTTTCTAGCCTCTTCTTCAGATTCTTTAGCATTTCTTTCTAATTCCTCAAGGTTATCTGTAATTTCAAATAATCGTAAATCCTTGGACTCTCCTAATATGGTTAGGAATATTTTTAGATATGTTTTAAGCTTTCTATTGTTTTCATCTATTATCTCCTTATACTTCTGAATCTTTTCCTTAATTATGTCCTCAGATAGTTTCAAGCAATGTTTAAGTTCTTCATACGCGTTATTAACATATGAAATAATTTCCCTAGGATTATCACTATTTTTAGCCTTGCTCAAATAATTCTTTATTGCTAAGTATTCTTCGCTAACCTCGTTTAATGAGCATCTTCTTAATTCTTGCTTTATTGAATGAATTTTTGAAACTGTAACTTCAAGTGATTTTATTATTTCACCTTGTTCCATATACTCTTTTTTTAACTTCTCCCAATCTAATGAATTCTTTTCATTTTGAATTTTAAGTAATATATCAACTAAATTCATTTAATTCACCTTTTATAGTTTTAATTAAGTCATAAATTTGTTTTTCTTGATTATTTATTTCTTGCCTCAGTTTATTTACCTCAGGATTTATTTTCTCTATAGACTCAATTTCTGCTTGAAGCCTCATAAGATTTGATCCTATTTCCCTAAGTCTCTCGCTATACCTATAGATCGTAGTGTTTTTTAGTTCATCAAAGAAAGGTAAAGGAGTTCCATCTATACTTGCCTTGTATATTTCCCAAATAATTAAGTGTAAGTTATCATTGTCTTCATTATTAGATATTTTCTTTATAGTATCAATAAAATTCATTAACTCCTCGTTTCTCTTAGTCTTGGTAGTTCTTTCTATAAGCTCATAGAACTCATTTAATATCTTTCCAGATTCCAAATAATCCAGAATTTCATTAATCTCCTTTTCTTCTTCTAGCTCTTCATTAATTCCTAGCATTCTCTTAGCTTTGCTTATTACATCTAGCTTCGCTAGCATGTATGATTTTATTTTAGTAATTTCGTTTTGCGCATTTATTGTCTGATTTATAAATTCTTTAAATAGAGAATATAACGTTAATACCAAAAAAACAAGCCTTAGCTGATTCCTATAGTCGCCATTTTTAATTGCAAGCTTTAACTGATTATAATATTCTATAATAGAATCTTTCATATCCTTTAAGCTTCTTATTCCAGCATCTCTTTTCTTAACAGTTATAAAATATCCATCATTCAAATCCTCAGACTTAATTTCGTCGATGCGTCTATCTACCTGCTCTATAAGATCTTTAGTTAGCTTATCTTTATCATCAACGTAATTTATTATCTCCCCAGTTGTAACTGACGAATATAATAAAAATTCCACTGTAGGAGACTTTCCGAATATCTTTCCAGTTATCTGAATTAATTTTGGTTTAACATTTTTTATTTCGCTCAAGTAATAAATATATTCTTCTATCAAATTTTCAATATTAAGCTCTTTCTGCCTTAAATAGCCTACTAGAGTTGAGGAGAAGTCCTTAATTTTTTGCCCTGCTAGATCGTCATAATATATTATTTCTCCTCCATCTTTAGAATTTATTATTCCGTTTTCTGAGAGATAAGTTATAATATCATCCTTTAGAGCAGCTGAAGTTTCTATATCTTCTAAATGGAACTGCTTGCTTCCGAAGATTCTAAATTTTTCGTTAACTATCTGATTTACTTTCACAAACGCATTCTGATAATTATCTGGATAAATTGAAGGAGAGAATAATACCCAATTTAAAGATTGTATAGGTCTTTTATTTCCCTTTGTTAAAGGTAATTGTTGAATTGTAACCTTTTGTAAAATTTTACTCATTATGTCGTTTATTTCCCTCTTTAACTCGCCTAATTTTATGTCTAGCACATCTTTTCTTACTCTAGTAAGATCTGGGTTTAAACTTGAGAAGAGCAAGTAGAGTAATTGCCTTTTAATAGGAGTGAATAACTCTATTTCAGCTTGGACTATTGAATATTTACTTAAATCCTCATTACTTTTACCTAGAAATATTATGCCATGAATTACTCCATCATACTCATTTAAGATTTCTTTTATTATACTTTCTTCCCTCCCTGTAGGTTTATAAATAACTAGATTTAAATTTACAGAGTTTCCTATATCGCATTCTATTATTCTAATGTTTTTAGCAACGTATTTTCGATTAAACTTCAAGCCTATTTCATTTAGAAAAATAATAAAAGAATCTACTTCTTTTTCTATATCTAATAGGCTGTCATTAACAAATTTTAGAGCTTTCTCTTTTATTTCTCTACTTTTAAAATCTACTATTAATCCTCCAACGTTAGTGTTTACTAGGGACTCATAATATCCCCATTCTAAAGCGTAAGCTTCTCCTTTTGATTTAACCTTTAGCTTCTTATATACATCAGAAAGATCTACATTTATTCCCTCATAAATAACCTTATTTACGTCACTAGAGACAAAGACGTTTATACTCTTATCAAATTCGGATGAGCTAGAGTAAAATATTAAGAAATCCTCAATATCCTGAGGTATCTTATATTCCTTAGTTACTTCTACCCAACTAGGAAAGTCTACTAGAAAGCCTTTAACAATATGTCCTTCTAATTCTTTTATAATTAAGTTTTTATCAGTGAAAATTCTACTCAGTAGAACCTTATGAAATTTCCTTATTTCATCTTTATCCATTTTATTCTCAAGCTCTATGACAAGATTCCTTAAAGTTTCACCTTCATCGTTTAAGTCTGTAGCTATAGAAATTTCTTTGAACAGTTGCTCTATTGGATCTTTAAATTCGAAAGACTTACAAAGTATATCATTAAAGAACCTTGCATATTTTCTCCTTTCTTGACTAATTACCCAATAGGGTAGATCTAAATACTGTAGAATCTCCTTATCTTTTTCATTATAGTCAAGAAGGCAATCAATCATTGCTAGAAATTCTAACTTTGATGGTGGCATTATTTGAATTGTTTTTATCCTTTGTATAAATGAATAATAAGTTTCTGGAAATAATGAATTTATTTGACCACCTACTCCGAACACTTTTGAATAGGCGCTTGGAGTTGTAGACAAATATACTATATTATTGCCTTTAGAATTAGCTAGCTCCTTTAGCGATATCCAGAAATCCCTTATATAATCTTGGTATTGTCTGTATACAGCAAAGTCTACTCCAGATTCTATCTCGTCAATAAGAACTACCGGATAATCTTTTATAAAAGTTATATCTCCCTTTTCTTTTTTAAGTATATTTACAAAAGAATCTTTATATATATTTATTTTTCTAGATTTTAATGCTTCCTCTATAATGTTAAAGAAACTAGTTTTACCTTGACCCCAATCCGCTAATACTGCAATTATTTCTGGTGATTCTCTAGGGCTTTCAAGCCTCTTTATTTCCCAACCGATTTGCCTAAAGAACTTTAACCTATCTATATACCTCGTCTTGGAGGATATGCATAAATACAACTCATAAAGGGATTTAGAATCTGCTGCTGTCTCACTTATTCGATAATTGCAAGTCATTTAGATGAATCTTCAATTAAAACCCTATCAATTCTTTCTACACTTCCCGCGTATGACCCTAACCTAGGATCCCAAGGTATTCTTACTAACGCCGGAACTTTAAGTGCTGACATTAAACCAGAAACTATAACATAGCCCGTATCCAATGACGTTAATCCTTTAGCTAAAGATTCTGGGAGCCCACCAGACGCTGACATTACGTATTTTAGGTCTTCATGATAGATTCTATGAAAGAAGAAGGTATTTAGCATTGATAGCACATACTTGTCAACAAATGCAGGCCTTTGACTTACTAGGAATAATGAGACTCCAAACTTTCTGCCCTGTGTTGCAAGTGTAACTAATGATTCCTTTGTTATATTTGCAGAAATGGGATAGTCGTTCGAAGGAATATAATTTTGAGCCTCTTCGATTACGAATGCAATTAACCTTTGTGAGCCAGAGTACTTTGCTTTTGTTAAATAATTTAATAAGAGCCTTGATATATAGCTCACTATCAATTGCTTGGTAGGAATATCAACTCCAGGAGAACCATCAGCTGAAAAATCAATTATTGCCAACCCTTTTTCTTTCCATATAACATCTAAGATTTGTTCATTTATTGATGAGGAATTACTTACTAATTTGTACCTCTTTATTATCCTATCTTTAAAAATTTCCAAAGCACTTATTACAGCTCTTGCAGTACTACTGCTAAAGCCTAACTCTTTAATGTTTTGATTTGAAGAAATTTCCTGTTGAATTAAGCTTATTCCTTCCTCCTTGCCTAACAGATTATTATATTCCTTTTGATCGTGTTGTGAAATAACATAATCCAACAAATTTGATTGCAATGAATTTATCTCATTTCCACTGTATTTAAGTGATATAATAAAATCCGCTAAATCTTTTGGAGTAAATAGACTTAAGTCAATAGTAAGCCTAGTCTCAGTATCGCTCTTAGGTTCTCTTATTACATATTTCTTGATCCATTTCCTACCCCCAGAAACTAAATCCATGTTTATTGTAGCAAAATCAGCATAATCTCCGTTAGCATCAATTATTATCATTGGCAAAGCAGTGTTCTTACCCATTATTTTCAGGTTAGAAAGTAGATAAATTAAATATCTCATATCGTAACTTTTACCGCTTCCAGTTTCTCCAAATATACCTACATGCATGGTAACTGAATTAAGATCTAATAACAATGGTATATCTGAACCAGCTAATCTTCCGTATTTTACATAATCTGAAACGTTTTTTACACCATAAAATTCTGATAAAAAATTCTCGTCTTTTTCTTCTGGAAGAGCTTTTATTAAAGAACCAGGCATGGGAGAAGAATTATGCCCGTATCGCTTTATTATACTCATTTCAGCTTTAATTACTGTATTCATATTTAGTAAGTCAAAGGAGGTATTTTCAGAAAGAATATTCTTTACTATAGGAATTTTCTCGTCATAAAATTCATTAATATATTCATAATTCTCCAATCTGGCTAATGACAACTTATTATTATCCTTAATGAGGAATAATTGACCGGGACTGACCTCATATTCTGGAGTTATCAATCCTTGAATGGAATTAGCCTCACTTTTCTGTAATACTATACCTATAGTCTTACCTTCTGCTAACATAGTTAATATGATTAATAAAGATCAATTAAAAGGTACTTGGCTTGAAATTATAATGATTTTAATACATCGCTTATAGTTTTAAAGGATAATCTACCATAAGGATGGATTTCTATTTTAATGCCTACTTTTTCTGACGCTCTGCTTACTATATTATAATGATGCTTTGGTAATACTGCAACTATTCTTTTGTGTTGGAAAGATATTTTCCTAAGCATTATGGAGAGTAAATCTACAAATTCATTTTTCTCCTCTTCTGTCATCATTGATGGAGAGA
>QEFD01000234.1 GCA_003086435.1 Acidianus hospitalis | reverse complement strand
TAAAAACTACTTCGGTAATACTATATAAACACAACTTGTCAAAACGATATTTAGAAGTGATTAAAAATAACGAGTAGTTACGTAGAAGCGTTACAGTCTCTTTAGTTAGATTTAATAGTTTCTTTACCTTTTGTTGAATGATATGAAGGTTGTTAAATATTACGTTGATGTCAAAGTGGAATTGAAAGAAGGTAAAAACGTTGATTCTGAGAAGGCTAAATTAGAAGGTCTACTTAAGAGATTCTCAAAGAAAAAGAAGGGTGAGGATAAGGAGGAGCCTAAGTTAACAGTAACTGATCATACTATTGAACTTTCTGGAATAAGGTTTAGGGAACGCATTGGGTTTAGGAATTTCGTTGACGAGCTTGCTCAGAAGTATGAGGCTAAGTGCACTCCTTTGAATGAAGCTAACGGTAAGATAACTGTGCAGTGTGAGAGTGAGAAGGCTAAAATATCTTTTGAGGCTAACATTGTGAGGTTTAAGAGGCCTAAGAAAGAGGAAGGAGAGAAAAAAGAAGAAGCTAAGACTTCAGGAAGTTCTCAGTAATAGAAAGTAGGTAAGGGTAGTTTAATTCTTCCTTGATGGTTTTTACTCTTATTTTTTCCTCATATTCTCTGACTTTTGGAATTTCCGCAACTTTTTTACCTTCTACCATTATAGAATTTTGAGTGAAGTATTTCACGCAATTTAAATAAACTCCTATATCTCCTTTTCCTTTATTTACGTTTCTTAAAAGTATAGTTGAAACTCCTTTAGATCTTGCTGAGTTAGCTAACATCACATCAGCGGTTATTAATACTAATTTGTCAGGTAATTCACTTTTCAGTCTTTTACTTTCTTCTAATAAGTTTGTGTCACCAAATCTTCTATCTTCTGAAATTGGAGGCGTGTGCGATGATCTGTAACTTTCCATTCCCATATAAAAGCGGTAAAGTTTCTCGTCTTTTTGCGTGCTAGATGTCTTGTTCTGTAGTTCGTTATATGTAGCCCTTGAGGCTAATAATCTGTAACCTATTTTTGAGTATGTCAGAAACTTTAATCTAGGCCCTATTTTTATGTAGGTGTTTGTATCAGCTATGAAGAATGAACCTTTTTGGGCTTCGTTCTTTATTTCATCCTCTTCTTTGTATCTTAAGAATCCTGATCTTAATAGGCATAATTCTTCGTTCTCGTCTTTAGGATCCGAGATTTCAAATTCTTGGATCTCTCTATAGTAGTTTTCTATTGTAACTTTTCCTAGAAGACTGTAAATATTTATTAACGCATCAGTTGCTGTAGTTGATAATTCGTTATCATTAGGCAGGCCTTTAATAGTTTGTGGAGGGTCGAAGTTAATTTTTTCTCCTGTTCTCATGTTTACGACCTCCATTTCGTTAAATGGAATGTAACCAAAAATGTGGTAACCTTTGCTTTCTTCCTTTATGTAAACGTAACGTACTTCTTTTGCTTTTGAATAAGCAATTATTGAATATGCCATATATTTTCTTCCTGGAGTTATGTCAGCTACGTCTATATCTACGTTCTTTAGTTTTTCTCTCCAACTTTTTAATCCTTTACTTAATTCAATTTCTTCAATTTCCGAGTTAATTCCAATAACCTTAACTATCTCTTTTAGTTTTGTATAGTCCCTCTTGGTCTTTTCCTCGGATAATATGATAATTTTATCAATTGGCCTTATTCCCGTAAATATTTCTGTGAGTATGGCGTTAGTTGTCGTAACTAGCTTGTCCGAACCTAAGACTCCAAGTATCATATAAATAGAGTAGTGTTGTTATTAAATAAGTATCGTTGAAAGACTTTTTATACTTGAAGAAGGGGAGAAGTATTTAATGTGCATAGGTTTACTACTTGATATAATCTTTTTCATTATAGATATAATCATACCTATTTGGAACTCATATAATTCTGGTAAAATATCAGCTTATAGAAAAGGGCTAGGAAAGCTTTTGTACACTTTAGGAGGTTTTTTGCCAATGAGTTATGTACTTAGCTTGATTATAGCTATAGTTTTGGGAATTTTAGGTTATATTTCAGTCTCTACCGCAGTTTTCATACTCTCATTCTCTGGACTTGTTTTTGGTCTGGAGATTATTATATGGGGTGTTATTGCAACTTATCTAAGTGCGGTTTCAACGGTAAGAGGTAGGGATTGGAAGGCAGGGTTAATAACTGCCTATAACGCTTTTGCTACAATATTTGATGCTTGGGCTTACATTTCATCTTTCTTTTCTAATTTGAGAGACGCGAGAAAGGCAATAGATTCTAGCGACTTTTCAGTAATTGACGTTATAATAATATTTGTTGCGGCACTTGGGGTTGGCTTCATAATTACTTATGCGGCCTATAAGGAAGGATTAAAGTCTGCAAGGACTAGGTATTGGTATTAAGTTATTCTTCTAGGAGATCTATTCCTATTTTATCTAAGCTTTTTATCCAATCAATGAATTTTCTCACGTTATTTCCTTCAATTACTGCACCGTGTTGTGGAGCTATGATTCTAATATCTAGTCCTTTAATATGTTTTAATCATAGTTCTATTGCTTTTTATTAGCCATGTATTTTTTGTGAAAGCCCTCCATGTACTTTTTGTGCTCGTCGAAGTTATCAACTATTATATACCATGAACCTTTGTGGAAAACTGCTGCTCCCAAATCTCCAGAATATTTTAATATCGAGTTAAGTTATACGTTAAATGAGGAGAGAGTTTAATAACTTTATATAATATCTGTAAAAACATAGGGTTTTAGTATATATGGAGGTCTTGTTATATATGCGTATAGCCTATCAGTGAAAGCTATTTTAGTAAAGGGAGAATTTCCTATTGTGTTGTTAATTTCAGTAATTGTATCGTCTCCTAAAATTGTTAAAGCTTTCTTTTCATCTTCGCTTTCAATATCTTTTTCTACGTTCTTTAAAAGGATTCTTTGTATTTTTTCGTCACTTTCCAATTCGTTGACTACACTTAGTAGCCATTCTAATGGATATCTTGAAAATTTACCTACTCTAAATGCTTCATACCAAGATCTTATTACTTCATTAACGTCTCTAGGGGTTAGGTTGTTATCGATTTTCTTCCCTATGTAAATTTCAGCAATTCCCTTATATGTTAACTTGTCAGAAGTTATTGTACCTACTTTTGTACCTAACCAAAATATGTAAAAATTATCTCCTAAGTACGTAAATGCATAAATCATTGCAAGGTAATTAAGGAATTAGGTTAATAAATTAGTATTTTTCCTTTTGCTAAGGTTACTGTTACCATAGAATTTTTAATAATCATTATGTAGTCGTATATATGGTTAGGGAGCTTTCTTTCTTAGTATTGTTTATTTTAATATCTGTCTCATCCTCAATTGTTAGTATTGAAGTTGGGAATGTTCCATCTTTTATCTTATGTAATTCTGGTTATATATATGTTACAAATTACAATTCCAGTACTGTAAGCATTATAGATCCTAGTAATAATGCAGTTATTTCTACTATTACTGTTGGTTCGCAACCAATAAGTATGATTGGTGCAGGCAACAAGATTTATGTAGCTTTAGCAGGCTGTGATAAGATCGTAGTATTAGAAAATAACAAGATAATAAGGTCTATTAATTTGACGTCTTCTCCTTATTATATGGCTTATGATCCTAAAAATCAAGAGCTTTTCGTTACAGAGCCAGAAATTAATTCTCTGGCAATAATAAAGAACTACAGTTTAATAAAAACTATAAATCTTGGTTATCAACCTGACGCTATAGCCTTTGATCCTAAAAATTGCCTTCTTTACATAGGAGGAGGATATAACGGTGTAGTCTATGTATATGATATAGAAGGAAAGTTAAATACTACTTACTATGTAGGCGGTCAAGTAGTTTACGTTAATTACTGCGACGGTAACATTTTTGTAACGAGTTGGAAGAATAATGAGCTTACTATAATAAACTCCTCTGGTGTTTTTCATTTCAATGCAGGCTTGGGTCCTTATGATGCAATTTACGATCCTTCAGACGGCTATATTTACGTATCAGATGTGGCTACGGGATCTATTCTAGTACTTTCACTTAGTGGCAGTATTATTCATAATATATCAGTTGGCGGGAGACCTTCAATTTTAATGTATAAAAATGGTAACATATACGCTGTTAATTCGCTTTCAAATGATGTTATTATAATTCCTCAAGTACCTCCTCCGCCACCGCCTTATTGCCTTTATTATTTAATAGCAGGAGGTATAGCGGTTTTGGTTTTAATAGGATATTTTGTGATTAAAAAGGAGATTGGATAACTGTCACTATTTTTTATTTATAACTAGTATAATTGATGATACTATTAGTACAGAGCCTAAAACTTCAAAAAGAGTAGGTATTTGGTTAAAGGTAAATATTGCTATGATTGATGCAACTACAGGCTCTAATAAGCCTATAGTTTCTATATATTGAGGTTTAACTTTATTTGAGGCGTAAATAACGCTTGTATGCCCTATTAATGTTGGTATAAAGATTAAGCCGAGTAAGGATAAGACTGACGTTGAATCTATCTTCCCTATACCTTGGTATATCATAAACGGTAATGAGAAAATTGAGGAAGATATGTAAATGCTTGAGGTGAGCACAAGGGGGTTTTCTTCGTTTCTGCTTAATAATGTTGTATAAAGTGAGATTAAGAAGGCAGATATTAATGACATTATATTACCATATATATAACCTATCTGCAGGGGATAATTCATTATTATTATTCCTGAAAAGCCTATAGTAGTAATGATGATGTCAATTCTTTCTGCCTTAAATTTGCTTAAAGGCGATAGGAGTATGGCAAAAAACGGTGAAGTTGAAACTAATACTGTTGCATCAATGATTGTTGTATTATAAACTCCTAATATGAAGGTTATCATGTGAAGGGATAATAATAACCCGAATGGAGAATATTTTATTATTTTTTTAAGGTCAATATTTCCTAAGGATAAAATTAATCCTGCTACAAGAAATCTGAAAAAAGCAATAGCCCCAGGAGTTAAGTCTGAAAATTTTATAAATATTGCTGCTGTTCCAAATGATATTCCTCCTATTATCAAGATTACGTAACTTTTATTCACGATTGCTTATTTCTTAGGTTTCTTAATTTAATTTATGGATGCTAAGGATAAGGTAATGTCGTCCGAGATAAAGAGTAAAATAGTCCTAACATTAAAGAAAGAAGGCAAGTTATCTTTTAAGGATATTAAGGATCTTGTAGGAATATCTACAGATACTTTAAAATTACAGTTGGCAGACTTAGTAGCTGACGGAGTAATTAAAAAATGTAAGGGTAAGTACGAGTTAACTGAGATTGGAGAAGAAATAGGCGAATTATTGTTGAAAAGGAACTATTAGGCGGTCTTTCCTTAAACCGAGTAAATTTTCAGCTAGCCTATTTAGGGTAGGTTCTGCTAGTTCGTCATATTCTTCATAAAATAATTTTCCATTAAAAGGAACTAGGACCGATCTAAACTTATAAACCTTTTTTATTATTTCATTTTGCTCGCAAGGAAACGGCGAAACCTTATTAACTATGATAAAATCGTCATCCTTTTTAACATAATTTAAGCTTAATTCTAAACTTTGAGGATCTGTAACGAACAATTTCCATTCTATATTACCATTTTTTATTGTGAGATTAACGTTATCTAGTATTATAATTTCTGGATTATCACACTTAACTATTTCTTCTATAGAATGAAGTGATACTCTTTTCCTTTCCTTCTTTCTAAAATAGTAAAAAAGGTATTTAGATATCGTAGTTTTCCCTGAACCGCCTTTAACTCCATGAATCTTTATAATCATAACACTCAACCGGGTATCCTGAGGATCTAATTTTTAATTTTAATAAAACATTATAAACATCCCTCCTATTTAAAGGAAGGAAAACTGAGCCTAAAGGTCTACAAAATAGGAGTTTCTTATCAACAATTGCCTTGCCTTTTTTAAAGGTTGCCTTAAAAACTACTAAGTCGGTTAACCATTTATTTGGCCTAACAAGGTATTCTTCGTCACCATCTAGCTTTCCAACTATTTTACCTTCAATATAATCTCCATTTGACTTATCAAATATAACTACAGCTTTTTTATTAACCAGATATCCCAAAATTCCGGTTCTTTCATCACTTACTGGAAAATCCTTTCCTAGAACGAAATCACCAGGTAAAAAATCTACTCCCGATACTTTCCAAGTTAATCCTTTTCCTTTGGATCTCGTAATAGGGAACTCAAGTTTTTTATGTCTAACTAATTTAGGTTCATATGATGGCGGAAAATTATTAACAGATATTTCTACTTGGCGCTCCCTTAAGAATCCTGCAATTTCTAGTGCCTCAAATATAAAATTATCATCAGCAATCAAATTTATCTTCTTTAGCCCATGAAAATACTTTATAATTGATAATGAGTCACTATCTATGATTACACTATCTCCATCTTTTAATTTGTATCCCTCTAATAGCTTTTTAGTATCAATAAGCTCCACATTTAACCTTTTTGATTACGCTTAAATAATCCTTTTTCCTTTTTTGTTAGAAATTTAGTGTAAATAAAGAGCAAAAATGAAGCTATTTTCTATAATTTGGACTTATAATTTGTCCATGATATATTTCTTCATTGGGTGAAATCAGTGCACCGAGCTTTCTTTCTCTTCCTCTAACTGGATTTGCTGGATAACTTACTGTTATTACTGACGCTCCTATTTTTGCTTCTCTTCCTACTATTGTGTAAGTTAAGTAACTTTTAGATCCAATTTCAGCTCTCGGTTCTACTAATGAATGTGCAACCTCGCAATAAGCTCCTATTTTTGCCTCACTTTCAATAGACGAATAATCTCTTATTAGAGAATAATTTCCTATGTAAGCGTTTTTCCCTATGTATGCAGGACCTTTAACCACCGAGTAATCGTCGACTATTGCATTGTCTTCTATTATTACTTTTTTTCCTATTACTGCGGTCTTTGAAATTTCAGCTTTATCTGAAATAATTGAATTATTTAAATCGGAAAGAAGGACCTCTATTGCGTTAATAATATCTTCTGGGTAACCTATATCTATCCATTTGCCAGACCATATGAAGTATCTTGAGAAAGGAGAGATCTTTTTGAAATATTCTAAAATATCGGTGAAATCTCCCTTAGGTATTATGTAAGCTCCTGCAAGTGCTAGTGTTGAGCCTTCATTAACTATTTCAATTCTATTATCGACTATTTTAGCTAAGCCGTAAGTTTGCATACCTTCAGACACTGGGACTAAAGAGAAGACAGCCTTTGAGTTTCCAGTTATGTAGGAATTCATTAGATTCATGTAAAATTCTGGTTCAGCAATAATATCTCCGAAAGCTAATAAGAATTCATCATCTGGAATTTTATCCATGCCATCAAGTACTGCTCCAGTTATTCCAGGCCTTTTTTGCCTAACCGTTTCGAAGGGAATGTCAACATTTATTGCATCTTGAATTTGTTTTTCATGTTCGTTTGTAACTATAACTACTTCCTCTATTCCTGCTTTTTTTAACCCGTATAATACATGAGAAATTACAGCTTTGCCTAAGATTGTTATAGCCTCCTTTTGTTCTTTTTCAGTATAAGGTCTTAATCCTTCTCCTTTTCCTGCAGCTAGTACTACCGCTTTCATCCTACAGTCACCGTCTTAGCTAAGTTTCTAGGTTTATCTGGATCATTTCCTCTCTTGATTGCAGAATAATAGGCTATTAGTTGTATTATTGGAGTAACTGCAAATGATGATAATCTTTCATCTTCTACCGCAAGCAATATTTCCTTGTCAGTGTTTAATCTCTCATTAACGCTAATGGCGTAAGTCTTAGCTTTTCTTGCTTTCATTTCCTGAACGTTATTTTGTAGTTCTCCTACTAGTTCACCAAGGTTTATGAAAACTACTGGAAAATCTTTTTCGACCAGAGCTATAGGCCCGTGCTTACTTTCTCCTGCAGCGTAAGCCTCTGCGTGTAAATAAGTTATTTCCTTTATTTTTAATGCGCCTTCCATGGCGAAAGGTAAGGATAATCCTCTCCCTAGGTAATATGCATTGGACTTTGCAGAAAGTTCTTCTCCTATTAATTTAGCTTCTCCTTCAAAATCTAAGCTTCTTCTTATGACGTCTTTTGCCTTATTTAAGTAAGTGTAATCATCCCCTTTTATTAAGGAATAAAGAAATTGAAGCGCAGCTATTTGTGAAGTAAAAGTTTTTGTTGCTGCGACTCCAATTTCCGGTCCTGCCCTAGTGTAAAGTTTTACGTCACTTTGTCTAGCTATGGCACTGTCTATTACGTTAGTTAGTGAAATTATTTTAGATCCGTTAGCCTTGAACTCTTTTAATGCCATCATCACGTCATAGGTCTCTCCGCTTTGGCTTATTGCTAATATTGAATCTTCTTGGTTTGTTTTTATATTGTAATATTCTGAGGCTATTACTGGAATTACGTTAAATCCTTCCCTTTGTAGGAGTAAAGAGAAATATAATCCTGCATGGTAACTAGTTCCTGCTGCAATTACTATTATTCTTTTAGACTCCTCTAAGATTTTTATTGCGTTCTTAACGTCTTCAATGTCAGAAATTAATCCTGAGATAGTGTCATCGACTGCTCTCGGGCTTTCGTGAATTTCCTTGAGCATGTAATGAGCGTAACCTTCTTTTGATGCAGCCGAAGCGTCCCAGGTTATTATTTTTATCCTATCCAGAACATTAACTTTCTTACCTTCATTCTCTATGTATATTTCATCTGGAGTTATGTAACCTACATCTCCATCTATTAAGATAAGAACTTTATTAGTATAAGGTAAAAAGCTTGGTATATCACTTGATATGAAATTCATTTTATCTCCTAAACCAATAATCAAAGGATTATCCTTTTTAGCGAAATAAATTTTATTTTCTCCTTTAATAATTGCTAAAACTGCGTAACTGCCCTGAATAGAATTTATAGCAGATTTGAAAGCTGAAAAGGAGTCCATCCCCCTCTTTTTAAATTCTTCAACCAAATGTGGAATAACTTCTGTGTCAGTTTCGCTTTTAAATTTATGACCTAATGATTCTAAGTCTTCCCTAAGTTCTCTAAAATTTTTTATTGTACCGTTATGAACTACTGCTATTGAGTTAGTACAGTCAGTATGAGGATGGGCATTAATGTCGTTAGGCTCTCCATGCGTAGCCCATCTAGTGTGGCCTAGAAATACTCTACCCGTCATTGATAGAATATTTAATCTTTTTACTACTTCATCAATTCTTCCTTTAGCTTTCCTTACTTCCAATTCATTACCTTCCATTGATGCTACTCCTACGCTATCGTAGCCCCTATATTCTAATCTCTCTAGGCATTGAACAGTTATTGTAGCAAGCTTCTTCTCGTCATTTTTTGAGATTACTCCAATTATTCCGCACACTAGTAAAGTCTTAATTTACTGGTTTATTTCCTTTATCATTACACCTTCTTGGCTAATTCCTGAGTCAATTATTTTTGCACCAATAGTCGATAGTAAAATTCGTGCCCTTTCGTCTTCTAAGCATATTGTTGAACCTCCTCCTCCACCGCCACTTATTTTACATCCTTTTAAGCCTAGAATTTTTGCAGTTGAAACCAGATTATCTATCGGAGGCAATGTCACGCCTAACGACATTAATAGCCCGTGATTAACATACATAAGTTCTCCTATTTCTTCTTCGTCTCCTTTCTCAATTGCAATTTTAGCCTTATTGACTGTTTTTCCTATGGACGAAATTAAGTCGTTGAATAAATCAGGATTCTTCTCCTTCAAACTTTTAACTCTTTTTAAAATCTCTGCTGTAGTTGCTATTCTTCTAATATATCCAGCGGTTATCCTTATTTCTCCCCTTATTTTTTCATATCCTCCGCCCTTAGGGAAGTATATTAAACCGCCTAAAGAAGTGGTATACGTATCCATTCTACTACCTAAACCTTGCACTGTAAGCTCTATTTTATGAGAGATTTTTGCTATTTCCTCTCTGGTTAGTTCATAACCCAAATACCTAGAATATCCTCCTACTATGCCTACTATTACTGCAGCACTAGTTCCTAAGCCTACTGAAGGATCTACTGGAGATTCTATTTCTATTAATGCATTTTTCCTAGTGCCATACTCTTTTTCAAAGAAATTAATTGTTGACAGAGCATAAGAGAGAACTTTTGAAGTTTCCTCGCTTTCTAACTTCATTTCTTCTAAATCAACTCTTATTCCCTTAATTGATAAAGAATTCGATTTTAATATCATTTTATGGTATGGTACTATTTTTATTTTCATCTTCTCATTTATTGCCATAGCTATTGCCGGTTCTCCATAAACTACAGCATGTTCTCCAAATAGCGTCAACTTTAGAGGTACTTCAACTTCAATCAAACATTTTCACCGGAGTATTTTGTCTTAACATGAGAGGATCTTCATCCTTTATTAATGCATACAATTCATCTACAGTCAGGCTTTTCTGCTCGTCCTTTTTCCTTATTCTAACTGTAAGAGTGGATGTTTTAATTTCTCTTTCTCCAATTATTGCTACATAAGGTATCCAATCCATTCCTGACCTCCTAATTTTATTACCTAACCCGTCATCTTTGTTATCTATTTCTACTCTTACTCCTTTAGATAAAAGTTGGTTAGCAAACTCCTCAGTCTTTTCAAGAAAATCCTTTTTTACTGGCAATAGTCTTACGTGAATTGGAGAAATCCATAAAGGTAAATACGGTGTACTCATCGATTTTGCTTGAAGGAGAATATAATAAATTAAATTTCCAACCCAGATAGTAGTTTTACCGTCTTTTGACTCCCAGATTTTTAATGAGTTTTTAGAGTCCTTAAATTCTTTAGGGAAATCAAGCTGTTTCTTACCAAAGTAGATAACTTCAATTTTTGGATCCTCATTGATGCACGGCAAAATTCTGCCAGAAGGTTTTAAATATCTAATTATCATTGTTCCTTCCTTTTCTTTTAATTCATCATTAGATATTATGATACTGCTCGGCGAGAGTTCCTTCTTTAAGTATTCTAGCGTTGCGATCTTCATGAAAGTAGCTTTAGGCGAAGAAGGGAAACCAAATTTGTTACAAATTTCTAGTTCTTCAGACTTAGAAAACTCTTCAGATTTCGTTATTCTTCTAGATAGTTCGCTTAATGGATGCCCGTAACAGCTTATGCTGAAAGCTTTATACCATCCGAAAGGAGCTCTATAGGTTTCTATTCCGCTATCTTTTAATTCCTTTTCAATTTCTTTAAGAGAAGATATTGCTACATCTGGTGAGGATAAGTTATTTGATAAGTGAGCGTAAGGATAAATAATTACGCATGAGGCTTTAACTTTAGAAAAAATATCCTTAATATTTTCTACAGCTTTCCTTATAATTTCTTCATCGTCGCCCTTTTCTACAGTTGTGAAAACTACTAATGCATTTTCTTTTTTAAGAGAAGGCAAATAATCTTCTTCTGCTTTTTCTACAGCTTTTTCTTTAACTTCGTATGAAAAATTTGACGCATGAATGAATAGTTGAATCATAGTTGTATTTCTTGTCCATTTTCCGGGACTATAACTTCTACTCCTAATTCTTGCTTAACATGATCAGCAAAGTATTGTGCACTATCTGCAGACGAATGAACTACTACTACTTTCTCAAGGCTCTTTGATGCCTTAAGTATTTGCATTAGTTGATCTCTGCCTGCATGACTGGAAAAGTCGAATAGTTGTAGCCTAGCTTTTAATAATGGAGATTCTTCATCGAATTTTCCTAATTCAAGTAGTTTTCTGCCTGGAGTATTGTCTGCTTGATAACTCACTAGGAATACTGCATTCTTTGGATTATCTGCAATTTTCTTGAAATAGTAAACTGCTGGACCTCCTTTTAGCATACCGGCACTGGCAACGATCACTCCGTTACTTTTGTAAGCTTTCTTCCTATCCTGCAACCCGTTGACGTAATGAAATTCGTTATATGCTTTTTTCAGTGCTTCATAATTATTAATATACTCTGGATTGTTGATCATTATTTCCATTATTGTCTTAACCATACCGTCATAATATACAGGATATGGAATATTTCTTTCAGCCAATAAAGATAAAATCTCCTGGCTCCTTGATAAGCTAAATGCTGGAACAAGTACTGTTCCTCCTTCTTCTAAAACTTCCATTATTGCGTTATAGAACTCGTCTTCAACGCTTTTTCTTTGCGGATGGTTAAATTTACCATAAGTTGCCTCTGTGACTATAACTCTTGAATCTCTCATTATATCGAGGTCTGCAGGTTTCATTAATTTTGTGTTAGTTATATTTATGTCTCCAGTATAAGTTACATCTCCTTTGTCAGTTTTTACTACAGTTATTGCACTGCCCGGTATATGTCCTGCGCTTGAGGTTTTTATCCTAAAAGAACCAACTTCAAACTCTTCATTGTACTTTATTGTGTTGAAATTGTCAAGCGTTTTCTTTACTTCTACCCACTCATAAGGAACTCTTGGTCCAGAAATCTTTAAGAAGTCCTTTAAGATTAATTCTCCTATTTCTTTCGTTATTGATGTCCCGTAAATTGGTTTACTTCCGGAAATTTGATAGATAGGCAAAGCACCTACGTGGTCTAAGTGTGCATGAGATACTATGAACGCTTTAACTTTTGAAGGCATTTCTTGCAAAGGAAAGTTGGGCGTGTCATCTGGGTTAAAGTTGACTCCATAGTCTAAAACTATACTTCCGTCTGGTCCGGCAACTTCTATAGCAGCTCTGCCTACTTCTTGTCCTCCACCTAATATTTTCAGATGATAACTCATTTGGTAAACATTGTTAACCGCAAATAATAAGTTTGTCCTATATAATATTAAATTATGAAAGTTCCAAAAGATCTTAAAGCTCTTCAAAGGATGGGGATTAAAGCAGAGAAGATAGATGCGTTGAGAGTTACAATAGAAACTCCAGACGAAATAATAATAATAGAATCCCCAATGGTGATGAAAACTAGTTTTGCTGGACAAGAAGCAATAGTAGTCTCTGGAGGAGAGACAAAAGTTGAAAAGAAAGGTGCACAGCAGAAAGTAGAAATTAAGGATGAAGATGTTAAATTCATCATGGAACAAACTGGAAAACCAGAAAATGAGGTAAGGGAAGCTTTAGTTAAAGCTAATGGAGATATAGCAAAAGCTATAATGATTTTGAATGGACAAGAGTCCTAAGGGATTTAATTAATTCCTCCTCGTTTCTCTTAGTAGAGATTATGATGTTTATTCCTTCCTTGTCTGCAAGATCTATAGAAAGTGGATCCATTTTTAAAGGCTTATGAAGTACTACTACGTCAGGCTTAACTGGAGAAATTTTTAACGCTATTATTGGCGATCTTCCACTGGTTACTTTAGTGAAAACTATTACTCTATTGAAAACTAAGGATAAAAACTGGTAAAATTCCATTCCGCTTAACGCGGTAATTGCAGATAAACTATCTACTACAACGTAACCGTAAATCTTCTTTAGATTAATTGTAGAGTTTAAAGGAATTCCGTCAACTGCTATTGTTAATTCATCAAAACATATTGGAGTTTCAAAATCTCTCATGTCCATTATAAATGGAAAATTTAAAGTGAACGATTTACTTAATTCTGAGATTACCTTGAATCCTCTTCTTTCGTCTATTTCTATTAAACCTTGCACAAATTTCTTTACAAATGCACTTCCAGGCTGTCTTCTACCTCTTTCGTAATCTGCAATAACTGTTTGTGAAATTCCAAGGACTCTGGCAAGTTCAGACTGAGAAATTCCGAACATCTCCCTCCATTTTTTCATTGATAAACCTATGTTAGAGCTCCATACTATGTCGCCTGCAATCCTCTTTGCTATTAACTCTATTACGTAATCACTAGCCATCAAAAATATTAAGAATAAGAGTAAATAATAAAGCGTAGGGCCCGTAGTCTAGCCAGGACTAGGATGCGACGTTCGGGTCGTCGTGATCCCGGGTTCAAATCCCGGCGGGCCCATAGAAAAAGTTTTAAAATATTTTAAGAGAAGATACAGAATGGGCCGGTAGCTCAGCCTGGAAGAGTGCTCGGTTGGCATCCGAGAGGTCCCGGGTTCAAATCCCGGCCGGTCCACTGTTTTAGGGGGACACCCCTAAAACCCCAATGCTATTTTCACGATCTTATCTAAAGAACCTATGTAACGATCCCTTCTCTGACCGCCATCAACCTTCTATTAAGTAAACATAATACTTTCCCTTAACCTCACGAATTCTTATATCACCAAATGTGAAAACTTTATTACCCATACCTTTAGCCGATTTATATTTATCACGTGGGCTATTTAACGGCTGTTAATTATCATACTAAGCATAGAATTGAAAGAAGACGATAATAATTCCACAGATCTGTAAAAATCAAAAATTCGTATCGGATTATATTACTCTGAACGCAAATATTTCTCTTTTACCAGTTTTCATGCCTTTCTTAACTTTTACTATTGCTATATTATCTTTGATACTCACTTTGCCTCTTATTTTTGCGGACAGAATTTTTCCAGGAAAAACGTAAATTGCTTCGAATGGGTATTCAGTAATTTCATTTTCATATATATCTTCATACAAATTATATCCTAACTTCAATCTTGCCTTAAAGGTAATGTAAAAATCTATCATAGGGTAATTTACGCTTAACAAGTTTATTTCTACCTTGCTTACTTTCTCATCTACTCTCCTTCTGTTAATCCTTAAAGTTTCTTGATTGAGATAATACTGCATATTTTCTTTCAATTTTTCCTTTTCTTCCTTGATTTTCTCCTTATCTAGTGAGGCATAATATCCTTCCTTATCGTAATAATAAAAAGTTGAGATAAACAATCCTTTACCGTTTCTGGCTATGGTGAAATATCCCTTGGCGTAAATTGGAATGACTTTTTCGCTCACAAGTATTAATAAACTTTCTTCCTCATCTCTTTTCATGAAACAAGTTTGCATGCGTTGTGGCAAAGAAAGGGAAGGCTTAGAATCGCGTTGTAAAAGATGTGGAGGTCCATTTAAAGTTGAAGTTGAAGATTTACCTTTCTCTAAAAGCTTAAGAGATAATTTCCCTTACATAAAGTCTTGGATTTCTTTAGGAGAATGGAATACGCCTATGATAAAAAATGGAGAAATCTATTTTAAATTGGATTTTCTTAATCCTACGGGCTCTTACAAAGATAGAGGTTCTGTAACTTTAATTTCGTATTTAGCAGAGAATGGAATAAAGGCGATATCAGAGGATTCTTCTGGTAACGCTGGAGCTTCTATTGCCGCCTATGGTTCTGCTGCCGGAATGCTTGTTAAAATATTTGTTCCATCAACCGCTAGAGGGAATAAGTTAAAGCAAATAGAAAGCTATGGTGCAGAAGTAGTGAAAGTTGAAGGAAGCAGGGAAGAAGTAGCAAAGGCTGCTGAAAATTCTCCCTATTATTATGCTTCACATGTTCTTCAGCCTCAGTTTAGAGACGGTATAAGATCTTTAGCTTATGAAATTGTAAGGGATTTAGGTTGGAGGGCTCCAGATAATGTATTTTTGCCTACATCTGCAGGTACTTTATTACTTGGAGTTTTCGAAGGTTTTAGGCATATGTTTAATCAAGGTATAATACCCAAAATTCCTAATATAATAGCAGTTCAAACTGAGCAAGTAATGCCTCTTTGTTCTAAAGTCAAGGGAATAAAATATACTCCGCCAGAGAAAGTAACGTCTATTGCTGATGCATTAGTTTCTACTAATCCTTTCCTTTTACCTGAGATGGTAGAGGTTATAAGAAAGTATGGTGACTGTATAGTAGTTAATGACGAGGAAATTTTAGACTCTTGGAAGGAACTAGCAAGGAAAGGTTTGCTTGTAGAATATAGTTCTGCAACAGTTTACTCTGCATATAAGAAAAGTAAGCCAGAAGGTCTCAGTGTTTTAGTGCTAACTGGTAATGGCTTGAAAGTTCTATAAAAATGTATATACAGATCTTTTATTCTTTAAATAGGATAAAACACGAATTATACTAGTAAGAGAATATAATGAAATCTTTTTACATTTTTTCCTTCTTTTAGCATGTGAGAAAAGCAAAGTGTTAAATAAATAGAATATACTATTAAAAAGTATTTATGCAGATTATTAGAATTGCTTTTATTCAGTTTATACTTTCTTTTGTCTGATAGAGAATGGACACGAAATACCTAAAAATAATTAGTTTAGGTATTTTTGTAATTCCATTTCTATTAATGATAATAACATCTGCCTCAACTACTAATGTTACACAAGAAATACAATCATTAAATCAGTCTATAGCGGCATTAGCAAATAGAACTTCTGACTATCCACCAGCGTCTGTTCCGTCTTGGCTAAGCTTAGGTAGTAACGCCTGGATGCTAACAGCGGCAACTTTTGTAGGTTTGCAAAGCGTGCCGGGAGTAGCATTGTATTATGCAGGATTGTCTAAGAAAAAATATGCTGTAAATAGCGCACTAATGGTATTTTACGCATTTGCTATAGTTTTAGTAGTATGGATGATAGCAGGTTATAATTTTGGCTTTGGAAAGCCGACATTAGTTATAAATGGTTATGGAATATTGGGAACTCCATTACCTGCATGGCCAGGAACCTATGAAGCTTCTCAAACAGTTTATGGTCCATCTAATAGTATGCTCAATATTCCTACGTCGACCTATATATTCTTCCAATTTGTCTTTGCAGCAATAACTCCAGTCCTTCTTGCGGGCGGTGTATTAGAGAGAATGAACTTTAAAGCCTGGATGGTGTTTGTACCATTCTGGTCTTTATTAGTATATAGCCCAGTAGCATATTGGTTATTTGCTGGAGGATGGTTAAATCAATTAGGAGCAGTAGACTTCAGTGGAGGTTATGTGATACATGTTGATGCCGGAGTAGGAGCATTGGCTGCAGCTTTAGCTGTAGGGCCTAGATTAGCTTCTGAGAGAAAACTAGAAGCTCATAGTCTGCCTCTAATATTAGCAGGAGCCGGCTTAATTTGGCTTGGTTGGGACGGATTTAACGGAGGTGACCCTGGAGGAGCTACTATTGATGCTGCAATAGCTGTATTGAATACCAACATTGCTACTGCGGTAAGTGCAGTTACTTGGATGCTAATGGATATGGCTTTCTTTAAGAAGCCTACATTAGTGGGAGCTACTAGCGGTGCAATAACCGGTTTAGTCGCAATTACGCCGGCTGCAGGTTACGTTAATGGACTATATTCCATAATTATAGGTATAGCCTCTGGCTCTATACCGTGGTTGTCTCTATATAAGCTAGAACCTAAGCTAAAAGTTGATGATACTCTAGGAGTATTTTCTACACACGGAATTGCTGGTATTGTAGGTGGTTTGCTAACAGGAGTATTTGCTGATCCTAGCGTTACGGTATATGTGGATCCTACTCTTCGTGGAGCATTATATGGTAATTGGTATCAATTAGGCATACAAGCTTTCGCTGCCGCAGTAGTATTCGTTTATGATTTCGCAATTACATTTGGTTTATTGAAGTTAATAGGGCTATTCATTCCATTAAGAGCTCCGCCAGAAACGCTACAGATTGGAGATTATGCAATGCACGGTGAAGTGGCTTACTCTGACTTATTAGCAACATTACCAGCTGAACAAAAGCCTGCGGCAGAGAAGGTAGAAGAGGAACCGAGTAAAAAGAAAGAGGAAGGAAAATAAAAACTAGAATTTTTATTAATTCTTTGTTAATATTTTTCTTCCTTCTTCTCCTCTTTCTTTTCCTTAAATATCAGAGAATATAAAGTTCATCACTTTTCAAGCCGCCCATCGTTCATCATTATATGGACCGGCCGGGATTTGAACCCGGGACCTCCCGCTTGCGAGGCGGGCACTCTTCCAGCTGAGCTACCGGCCCATGTACTTTATTTACTTCTCTCTTTATTTACTTTTCTTCTTCTAATTAACCTAAGATTCCTGCCTGTCAATAAAAACCTTCCAGAAGCTATTATACCTATTGCTCCACTCATTGCTAATAGGTCTATATCTGTCACACTTCCTGTAAGTATTCCTATTATTATTTCTCTTAGGACGAAAGATAATGTAGCATCCATTACGTATACTACGCTCCTTCCTTTTCCGTGGAAAAAGTCTACTACACTTAGGTAAACCTCTAGGAATACAATGATCAGTAAAGAATTTTCTAAGATAATTGAGGCAACATCTATTAGGCTTATTTGAAATGACTCTATTGTTTGTGTTACTGTATATAATAGTACTATTATTAAGCCTATAATTAATAATATTTGTACAGTTATTGACGTTATCTTAATAACTAATTTGCTTAAGTTTTCGGAACTCAAGTTTTTGATTATCCTCTTTTTATTGGCATTGTCATGCAATGTATTCCACCAAAGCCGCCTGTGAGCTCTGAAACGTCAATCTCATCATAGTCAATTCCTTCATCCTTTATATCTTTTCTATTAGGGAAGAAATCTTTATTTGTAATATGCCTATTATATTCCTCTTTTACTTTATTTAATAAATTGTTATATCCTTTTCTTTCTAGATATTCCATAATGTTTATCATATTATTAACAACTTTAGGGGATAATATTCTACCATTTTCTATAGTAAGGAAGTTTGTTGCATAAGATAATTGTTCTGCTAGGCTTATTTCAAGAATTCTGTATCCTTTCTTTTTAAAGAATTCTAAAAGATTTGTTCTTTCTTTCAGCGAGATTCCGTTTTCTTTTCTTTCATATATATGAGCTAAAGTTTTGCTTAAAATTGTAGAGTTACTAATAACTACTCCCTCTTTAGGTGAATTTAAATACATATCTAGGTGCATTGTAAGCATGTAATCTTCAGTTTCCTCAATTTCTGGATTATACGCAATTACGATCTCATTAAAGTTTGTAAAATCTATTGCCTGCATTATCCCTGAAATGCTAGTTCTATCACCAGTTCCGAAAATCGCGAAATCCTTAAAAGGCATATAGTCTCCTCCTTCTAAAAATGCTGGCTCGCTTATTTCCTTTAGTGGCTTTTCAGAAAGAGCTTGGAATACTAATTTTATTATTTCAGTTTCTCTCATTCTTATCCTTTTGCTCATTCTTCCTATTACTACTCCTTTATCTGTAATTATAGCCTGATCTCTAGTAAAATATAGATTAGCTAATGGCTCTTCGTTAAGGATTCTAGTTACTGCCTCGTTAGTTCCTAATGCTTCATGAGAAAGCACTGTTGGATTAAGTAAAATAATATTAAATAAAGTATCTGAATCAAGTTTTTCCAGGTCTTTTTTAACTCTAGATAAGTTTTCTTCTGCTTTTCCATCTCCTTCATATTTTATGTAATTCAAAGCAATTTTCTCTAGTAGTTTCCTAAATTCCTTGTCGCTTTTTGCTTTCTCGTTAATTAATTCTTTTATTTTTAGTACTTCTATGCCCATTTCCTTTAATTTATTAACCATTTGCTTGTGTTGATTTATTGCTCTTTCTACGTTAAACCTCCTCATGTAAAGGAATGCATCTGGATCTAGGATTCCGTAAAACATTTCTATTCCAGGTTCGTGGACAAGTACTGTCCTAAGTTTTGACCATTCTGAAGTAATCCTAAGCATTATAGATAATCTATGTTTATAATATATAAAAGCGAAAATACTCCGATCTAATTTGAGAGAATGAATTATTCTATCAAATTTTCTATAAATTTTGAGATTTGCAAAAAATCATCTGGAGGGTCGACGTTATAGAATCCCTTAAATATTAAATCATAATTGAATTTTATGCTAAATACATTGTTATGATAATTAGTTATATTTTTAATTTTGGTGTCTTTTATCATATTTATTATTAAAGCTTCATCATAAATATCCTTATTTATGCTTGATAAGTATGATATGAGTGAAGAAGCATAATTTAACGTTGATTTTATTATTATATCTTGTGGGATAGTAACACTAAATATGTAATTTTTAGTTTTTGATAAGGAATTAAAGATTTCGTATTCTATTTTTATCGATTTTGAATAAAAATGAATTGGGTATTCAACTAAAATAAGGCTATAGTCAACTAAAATTTCCTCATATTTTAGTGTAATTTTTTCTAAATTAAGGTTATCATTATTTGAAATTCTAGAAAATGAGATCACTCCTATGTTTCCTTTATCAGCAAAGTAATTATCGTCTGCAAGTATATTGTTCTGAATCCCGAAAAACCTACTTAGTGTTGCAGAATCAGTTAAATCAACTATAAGCGTCTTGAACTTGTCACTAAGTAATTTAGTTACGTAATAAATTATTGTGGATTTTCCCACACCGCCTTTGGGGCTAGCGAATGTTATTCTAATCATTTTATTTTAAGTTAAGCTAGTATCTATATATTTTTATTTGTAATGATATAAACCTAATGATTTAATTGAAATATGTCTAGTATTATTAAGATTTATTGATGGGTAAACCTAAGCAGTATTATTCAGTTTAATAATACTAGCTTCAAAAAGGAATATAGTAATTTACAATTAAACCTATGGAAAGTATTTTTAAGAATTCTAAAGAATCTCACATATGGTTAAGCTTATTAACTGGAAAAAAGCTCCACGTGAAGAAAGAATTAAGGCTAAAAGATTACTTAGAGAAGACGGTTATGACGTTTATATTATTTTGTTACAAAATAGGAAATTTGTGGAATATTTTAAATCTCATGATTTAGATTCTGGAGAAAAACTATTGATAAGGAAGGAAAGGAAAGGCAATGTTATGAAGGAAATAAAAAGATTAAGAGAAGAAGGATTTTCAATTAAACTTGTTATTTTCTCTTTATAGTTTCGTTTAACTTTAATGCAATTTTTAAGATTGCAGGATATATAAATATTCTTATAATAAAAGTATCGAGAAGAGCAGCTATTGCAATTCCTATTCCTAATTCTGCTATTGGTTTTATAGGATCTATTGCTAGGACTCCAAATGATGCCGCTAATATGACGCCTAGAGCAGTCACTGCTCCCGCAGATATTGAAATTGCCCTTACTATGCTTTCTATACTTCTTTCCTTTTCTATTTCTTCTTTTACTCTTGTTAATATGAATATGCTATAATCATTACCTAATCCTATCATTAGAACGAATATTGTAATCGGAATAAAGAATAGGATGCCGTTAGCCGATCTAAAGAACAAATAAATTATTGCTAATGATAAAGTTATACTAAGTAATATAGTACCTACTGCACCTATTGAGATTTTAATTGATCTTAAGAAGACTGCTAACGATATTACTAAAATTATTGGTAAAATTATTATTAACATCTCATAATATGGTAATAAATAGTCTAATGCATCTATCACTGATGCAGTTGTTCCGCCAACATAGCCATGATAAGGGTTAACAATTTTTTGAATAGTTAATACAAGTTTTTGGGCTTGTTGTGTGTAAGTCCCGTAATTCATTATTACTGTAACTAATAGGGTCTTGTTGTTTGTTCCTAGATTTTCTCTGATTTGGTTTAAAATCTCTGGAGTTATAGTCCCGTTAAAGTTACAAGGTACTGGGCCTATGAGCTGCTTTACTCCGCTTAGCTTTGAGATATTTTCCTCTATCTTTGCTATTTGGATAAGTAATGAGGTATTGACGTAAGTAGAATTCATAACAGTCTTCGATTCATTAAAAACTATTAAGACAGGATTTACAAACGATTGTCCAAACGCGTTTTCTAGGATTTTTAATCCTTTCACTGCAGGTATGTTAGGTAAACCTGAGGTAAAATCTAATGATAACGGTACACTTAATATGAAAGCTAAGGCTATTAGCCCTATAATTACTGAAATTGCTAAAGTAGTCTTGGGTTTTCTCATTGTTATTCTAGCTATATTACCAAGTGATTTATTTTCAGAGAATGATAAATGAGAAGGCCAGAAGATTTTACTTCCTATTTTTCCATATATTATTGGTAATAAACTTACTGCAATTAATACAGTTATTGGTACTGAAAAACCAATAGTTAATCCCCATGTATGTAAATATGGAATAAACGATAAGGAAAGGAAGACTAGGGTTACAGCACTTCCGCTTATTAATATTGCTTTTCCAGACGTTTTTACAGAAATTTCCATTGCTTCTTCTTTATTCCTTCCTTTTGACAGTTCTTCTTTAAACCTACTTAGGAGGAAAACACTATAGTCTGTCCCTATACCTAAAAGTACTGAAATCATTGGTTCAATAACCTGGAAATCAACCGGATGATAGAATTTTCCTACAAGAGTTACAATTGCCATCCCGAAAATTACTGATAGGGCTATGATTGAAAGAGTTATTATTGGAGCTATCACGCTTCTAAAGTATATTCCAGTAATTAATAGAAGCGCTATAAAAACTAAGGCAAAAGTTATTGCTTGTCTCTGGCTTTCTGAGCTGCTCAACTCTTGAACTAAGGGAGCAGGCCCGGTCAAGTAAAAATTATTAAAACCGCACTTACTTAGTTTACTTTGTATTTGACAAGAAATTACGCCATCCGGATAAGTGCCATTCTTAAAGTTATAATTTGGACAGTATTTTGTGTAAACAAAAATTACTGAAACATTTTTTGCTTCATAAGTTGATGTGAATTGTGCTGGAGGAGTTATTAGGAAGAAGACTGTCTCATTTCTAGTTAATAAGTTTTGAGGAGACACATTAAAAAGGCAAGTATAGTAAATGGGAATATGAAGATATTGAGATATTTCTTCTTTTAATTCTTGAGAGGATATATTTCCTTTATTCTCTTCAATTATCTTATATCCAGAATAATTTATTTCCTTGCCCAGTATTTCATCATATGCTAGATAAGCATTTATTATACTTTCAGTTTTACAAACTCCGTCTATTTCGTCAATTATTTTTACAGCCTTGTAAACCTCTTGAGGAGTGGAATTTATTAGAACTACGTCGATAGAATTGTTAACGTTTCCTCCGTGAAAATATTCTGAAAGTAGTTCTTGGGCTTTTGCTGCAGGATAAGAGGAGGGTATTGTTGTGTTTTCATTATAATTTAGATAATTTGATGATTGTGAAGATAATAGGACAGCAATTAAAACTCCTATTATCCATAGTACTATAACTAATTTTCTATTCATAATATAAAGCAGTAAGACAGAGGTTAAAAATGTTGTGAAAACTTAGCGTTTTTAATAGTCCGGCACCAAATATAATTAGCATGAGAATTACTATCAACACTCAAACACCTCCTATTAGATTTAGGTTAAGCTATAAAGATATCGTAGAAAAATACGGTGAATTGGATTTACCTTTAGATATTTCTACGTTGAGTTCCGAAGACTACTATATTTCTGTAGGCGGAGTAGCGAGAATGATGTTAGGCTTAATAGATAAATTTGGAGGTAAGGCAAAGTGGGTAGCCCTAGGCCCAGGATACCCTCCTTATGTTAGGATGAATAATATTGACGTTTACTTTGTTGATTTAGATCCTAAATCTTTAGCTGGTTATACTAGGTTTAAAGAAGGTATATATAATGAATCGCATGGTATAACTAGATATAACCTTAATGGTAGAGATTATATTGACTACGCTACATATAACTGGCTATCTGCACAGAAATTACTTGAGTTGTATTCTGATACAGACGTATATTTTATTAACGATTTTCAACAATTATTAGTAGGAGGAATAATTGGACCTTCGGCCCCGGCAGTTTTATGGTACCACATACCTTTTGTTCCGGAAATGCTTAATGAAAAGTTAAGGAATTTCCTTATTAGGTCTTTTGAAGGGTTTGATGCAGTAATAGTAAGTACTAAAAGAGATCTTGAAGGTCTAGTAAGAACTGGAGCTAAAGTAAAAGTTAAGCAGATATACCCGTACATAGATCCTTCATATTATAATACTAATGTAAGTAAATCTGACGTTGAGAACGTTGAGAGGAAATTTGGAATTAATGATGATGATAAAGTAGTTTTAGTTGTAGCAAGAATGGATCCTATAAAAAGCCAGGATGTAGCGATTCAAGCTATTAAAAACCTTGACGTAAAACTTGTTTTAGCAGGAGATGGTAGCTTTACTAGTAAAAGTCTAGGTCATGATAAAGCTAGTATATGGAGTAGAAAATTAAGAGAACTAGCTAGGGATCTAAAGGTAGAGAATAAAGTAATCTTTACCGGTTACGTGAGTGATGAAGAACTAATGGCATTATATAAAAGGGCTAATGCCGTTGCATTGCCTTCAAGAATTGAAGGATTTGGATTAACTGTATGTGAAGGCTGGCTTTTTAAGAAGCCAGTTGTGGTAAGCAAAGGTGCAGGCGTAAGTGAATTAGTAATAGATGGAGGTAATGGTTATACATTTAGAACTTATGAAGAGATGGCAGAAGGAATATCTAAGGCATTAAAAGAAGAAGATAAACTTGGGAGTTTAGGCTATGAAACTGTGAAAAAATGCCTAATCGATAATGAATTCGATAGTATAAAAGCGGTCTTAGAAGAAGCTGCTTCAGAATATTAATTTAAACTAGATTTTGTACATTCTATTAATGTCACGATTGAAGCAACTTTTAGGCGAGGCAGTTGAAGAAGCTGAAAAATACGGATCGTTACTTTCAACTTATCTAATTTTGAAAAAGTGTAATGCAGAATATGATACGCTAGTAAAAGAGAAGGAAGTAAATTATTCTTTCTCAATAGATGACATAATTTTAACCTCCTTGTCGTATAAAGAATTGAGTAAAATTCAGTTTTTTGTTATGTCGTTCTTAGTTTGCGATTACTTGTCTTCTAGATATATTACGCAAGATTGCCTTTTTTATTTTAGGTGGGACAAGAGAATTTTTATTTACAGTCCTAGGATGGAGGCTCATTTACTTTATTTGATTAGATCTGGCTATGCTGAAGGTTATAAATATTTCAAATTAACAGAAAAGGGAAGAGTTGAAGCTGAGGCTAAAAAATCTTTGCTTAGTAATGTAGAAAAGATAAAAATCGATGAAATTTCTTCTTGTGTGCTATCTAAAAATAAACTGTCTGAATTAAAGAGGTACGTTAGATCGTATATTTTTGGGAAATAGAAAATAATTTATATTTGTCTCTTAAGAGAGAAAAGTGATGTTTGAGAAAATATTAGTTGCATACGATGGATCTGAGCATAGTAAAAAGGCTTTAGATGTTGCAATAGATTTAGCAAAAAGATATAGCTCAGAAGTCTACGTAGTTGAAGCTGTAGATGAAACGATATTTGAAACTGTAGGTGTCCTTCCACCTCTTTCTGCGATTGAAGAGATGGAAAAGAAAGCCAAGAAAGATATAGATGAGGCTGTTAAGAAGGCCACTCAAAATGGAGTAAAAGCAGTAGGTGAGGTTTTAAGCGGAGATCCAGCAACGGCTATTCTAGAATATGCAAATAAGAATGATATAAAGCTTATAATAATGGGTAGCAGAGGCTTATCAAGGTTCAAGAGAATACTTTTAGGTAGCGTGTCTTCAAGAGTTGTTCAAGAATCTAAGATTCCAGTAATTGTTGTCAAATAATTTTCCTCTTTTCTTAACTCAAAGCTTTATTTTTTAACCTTATAGCACTATACATAACTATGTTTGAAGATCTGCTTAAAGCTGTGAACTATCTGAACGATGGAAAAATTCTTGAAGCTGGAGAATATCTCGTAGAACTAGCAAAGAATAATGATGCAAATGAAGATATAATAAAAATTTCGTCAGAAATAGAGAAAGAGCTTAGAGAGCTAAAGGAAGAATCGTGGATTAGTGAGATTGATTCGAAATTTAGAGATCAGATAATTTCTGTTCTTGAAGATAATATAAGATGTAGGAAAGAGCTAATCAGAGTTCTTTCTCTCTCATTATTAGAGAAATTAAGTAAAGGAAATGAGTTAATATTAAACATGATAAGAAATCCTCATGCTGAGTCTAATCCTCATACTTTTATTTAATTTTCGTATTCTACTGGGTCCTTCAATCCATTAATCTTAAAGGCCATTTTTCTCATGTAGCAAGGTCCGCATTTTCCGCAATGTTTTTCTCCTCCTTCATAACAGCTCCAAGTTAAGTGTAAAGGTGCGCCTATTTCTACTCCAAGTTTCACTATTTCATGTTTAACTAGATTACCTACTGGCATCATAACCTCTATCTTTTTATTAGGTCCAGTTGCGTAGGGCGATAGTTTAGAGAACAGTCTTACAAATTCCATTTCATTATCTGGGTAAGCTCCAGCTTCCTCTAGATTAATTCCAGAAGCTATTGCATCAAAACCATAAGCCTCTGCTATAGCTAAGGCAACTGAAAAGAATATGAGATTTCTGGCAGGTACCCATTCGTGAGCAAATTCTGCTCCTTCTTCTCCTTGCCTCTCTTTGACTATTTCTCCACCACCTTTTAATAATGTTATGTGTCCTAATATTTTGAACAAATCAATATCTATTTCTATATATGGAACTTGTAGATATTCAGAAATTTTTCTTACAGCTTCTCTTTCCTTTTCTTCTGCTTTATGCCTATAATTGAAATGCAAAAGCGTTATTTCATGTCCCTGCCTAAGTAAGTAAGTCGCTGCTACTGTAGAATCTAATCCTCCGCTAGCGATTACAAGTACTTTCTTCTTATCTTTTGGCTTTATAAGGTCAATCTTTTCAATTTTTAAATTAGAATCTACTGACACGATAGAATATGGCTCAAGTTTTGTTATATTCACCTTATCTAATGGGTTTTGAGAAAAGTAATCATCTAGGGATGTAAAGAATATTGCTCCTAATTCGTAATCATACATCATATAAACCGGCTTAAAATTCTGTGCAATATAGATTTTATTTGGGTTTTTCTTATCAGCTATAATAAAAGCGAAACTTCCTCTAATTTCTGAAAGTAAATCTTTCAATGTAGGCAAATCACCCTTCCAAAACTTATCTAAAATAGGAGGTATAACTGCAGTATCTATATTACTCTCTCTCTTTACGCCAAATTTCTTTTCAAGCTCTTTATCGTTAGCAATAATACCATTATGAGTAACTATGAATCTTTCTCCTTCAAATGGTTGTATATCTTTTTCTGTTTTTTTATTAACAAACTCTTTTGTCTGTTCTGCTCTATTATTAGCTATTATTACTCTACTTTTTTCGTCTAGAATACCGTAAAGTTTCTCTTCTTGTTCTGAAAGTCTTCCTAAGTATTTTACTGACTTAGTAGTTCCGTCGGATTGGACTACAATTATGCCGAAACTGTCTCTTCCTCTATCTTCAGCATTTTTTAAGATTTCCGCAAATTTTCTTTCTATTTTGTCATAATTTTTAGAGTTAAGTATTAAAGCTCCAGAAACACTGCACATAGGGCAAAGGTAGTATTTGGAAATAAAAGATTTCTGATTAAAGTGATAAAGCCGCGGCCGGGATTTGAACCCGGGACCTCTGCCTGCCCGGATTAAATTTACCAGGGCAGCGCTCTAGCCACGCTGAGCTACCGCGGCACTTTTTTACTCTATTTTATAGTTGATAAATTTTACTTTTATCTTACACTCACTCGTGGTTATTAACTCTCTATCTTTATATGAACGAGATAGAAAAGATAAGACTTATAATAAGTATATTGGAAGAAAAGATGCCAGAAGATTGTGCTGAAATACTGGATGAGAAATTCAAGATCTTACTAAAGGAAATAAAAAATAAGGGAATAGATAAGGTTATAAGAGATTATTATAGTGATGACGGCGATGTAGAAATTATTCAAAGTTAAATACTTGAGGAATTTCATTAGAAGCCTCTTCAACATCTTTTACGGAGTCTATTGATCTCCAATACACATTCTCGAATTTTTTACCTCTAAGCAAGCCTTTTTCTGCTAACGTAGGGAAAGTTATTCTTTCTATGTCGCCTTTTTCAGGTAGATATTCGAATATGCTAGATTTTAAGAAATATACTCCTGCGTTAATCCAGTAATCTTTCAATACGGGTTTTTCCACGAATTTCATAATTTTATCACCTTCTGTTTGCACTACACCATAAGGACTTCTTAAGGGTACGAGAGAAATTGATGCTATAGCGGTTTCATCTACTTGCTTTAATTCCCTTATATCCAGGTTTGTAAGAATATCTCCATTTACTGCAATAAAGTTCTCATTTAGGAAAGATTTAACTTGATATATTGCACCTCCAGTACCTAAAGGCTCTTCTTCCATGCTAAACAGACATTCAATCCCTAACCTGGCTTTATTTTTAGTAACCCATTCAACTAAGACTTCTTTTTTATATCCTGCAAGGATAATGAAGGAAGTTATTCCAAAACTTTTGAGCCATAAAATTTGCCATTCTAAAATTGGTTTTCCCGCTATTTCTATTAAAGGCTTAGGTTTATCATCAGTTAATGGTCTTAATCTTTTACCGTAACCGCCAGCTAAAATAACAGCTTTCACAATACTACATAGTAAGGGAATTATTTAAGTTTTTTCGCTATATCATTTAAACTATTGTTAATGAAAAAAATCGATAAATCATATTTTTATTCCTTCAAGTTCTAAAAGCTTTTTCTTTAATTCGATTCCTCTTGAATAACCTCCTAGCCCTTTCTCAGAAATTACCCTGTGACAGGGTATAATTAAGAGAACTGGATTTTTAGATAACGTAATTCCCACAGCTCTAGGAGATGTACCTAAGATTTTAGCAATTTCTCTATAGGTTTTAGTTTTGCCCCAAGGTATCTTCATAACTTCCTTAAATACACTTAACCTAAACGGATTAACATTAATATCTAATGGTTCTCTTAAGTCTACTTCCTTTCCTTCAAAATATTTATCTAGTTTTTCAAAAAAATCTGAGAAAGCGTCATTATCTAGAGAATTCTTCTCTACACAATTACAAAAATCTAGCATAACAAATCCTTTTTCACTTTTAGCTACAGTAATATCTCCTAAAGGGCTTTTATATAAGCCATAAACAATCATTGCTTTACCTTCTCTATGGCAGTATTTGTTAAATCTCTATTTTGTATTTCTTTTGATATTGCATCCACGCATTTATCTAAAGGCACTCCTTTTACTTCTATATTACCTCTAGCTCTAATTGTTACTGAATTACTTTCTGCTTCTTTTTTACCTATTATTAAAATGTAAGGAACTCCATCATCGTAAGCTTTTTTAATTCTCTTTGAGAGAGTTTCCTCTTCTGAGTCTATTTCTGCCCTAATTTTTACAGAGACTAGTTTAGATAAGACTTTTTCTGCATATTCTCTGACTTCTGGATTAATTGGCAATATTCTAACTTGAATTGGTGATAGCCACGTGGGTAATTTTCCTTTAAAGTGTTCTAGAAGTATTGCCAAGAACCTATCTATTGAACCGTATATTGCTCTATGAACCATTACTGGCCTTTTCTTACTTCCATCCTTATCTACGTACTCTAGTTTAAATCTTTCAGGTAAGTTGAAGTCTACTTGAATAGTAGATAATTGCCACCATCTTCCTAAACTATCTCTTATATCAAAGTCTATTTTAGGTCCATAAAACGCTCCTTCCTTCTCTTTCACTTGATATTTCAAATTGAGAGAACGCAACGCATTAACTAAAGCATTAGTTGCCTTTTCCCATTGTTCGTCAGTACCTATGCTCTCATCCGGCCTTGTGGACAAATTGATTCTTACATCATCTCCTTTAAATCCAAATTTAGCTAATACTTCCAAAGTTTTACTAATTAGCATCTTAACCTCATTTTCTAGCTGATCTTCTCTTAGAAAGACGTGACCATCGTCTTGGGTGAATCCTCTAACTCTTAATAAACCGTATAATTCACCTTTTTGTTCCCACCTATAGACGTTTCCAAATTCTGAAAACCTAATTGGAAGGTCTTTATAGCTTCTGGTTCTTGATTTATAAATTAATATGTGAGCAGGACAATTCATTGGTTTTATTCCTAGCTCTTCATCATCGTGAGTAAAGATTAGCATTTTATCCTTATACATTTCATAATGCCCACTTATTTTCCATAAAATCGTTCTATAAACGTGCGTAGTATATACTTCCTGATATCCCATTGAGGCGTTTATTTCCTTCATATAATCAATTAACTCATTCCTAATTATCTGACCTTTAGGATGATATAGAACTAGACCAGGTCCCGCTTCTTCAGGGAAGCTAAATAAATCCATTTTTTCTCCTAAGATTCTATGATCGGTCTCAGATGCCTTCTCTAGCCAATTCATGTAATCTTTAAGTTGCTCTTCAGTTTCGAAAGCTACTCCCCTTATTCTAACGTATTGTTTGTCTGGAGTCGGGTGATGAACTGAAATGTTTAAAATTTCAAAATACTTGGGATTTCCAGAAGGAGTAACGTCGCTTTCTAAAGAAACTTCATAATTTCCTGCCCTTGCTTTCTTTCCCTCAATTTTTATTTCGTAATTTCCTTCTTTTGCGTATTTTTTTGCTTCAGCTAAGCTCATTGAGCTATCCATTTCTACATCTACGTAGAAGTCTCTTTCGCCTAAACCTACGGCAACTGCTTTCTTACCGTCAGCTAAAAGATTGAACGCTAATATTATTCCTCCTTTTAGCCAAACTCCTTTGTACTCTTCCATAGTAGGCTTTATTATTAAAGGGATTATAATGCTTTTATCAAATGAGTGATATATTAATAATTGCTAGCGGTGGAGGACATACCGGTTTCGCAAGAGCGATAGCAGAGTATCTACCTTACAAAGCTGACTTTATTATACCTAAAGGAGACGAAATGAGCAAAAAGATGATTTCTCAATTTGCAGATAAAATCTATGAAGTAGAAAAATTTAGATCCCCCTCGGGAAACCTTTCGTTGTCCTCTTTTTTATTATCAATGATTCATAGCGCCAAAATAAGGAAATATAAGAAGGTTATAGCTACCGGCTCTAATCATTCAATTTTTCCCTCTTTCTTCCAATTTGTTAAATCCTCAAATATTTACGTTATTGAAAGTCAAGATAGGATAGTGACTAAAGGAAAGGCCGTAAATATAATATCAAAGTACTCAAAGCATGTATTTCTACATTGGAAGGAACAAGAGAAACTTTACAAAAATGGAATAGTCGTTGGACCTATAGTCGAGAGGCCTAAATATACTCCTTCAGACGAAGGTTATATATTAGTTACTACTGGGAGCGAAGGCTTTGAGAGACTTTTTGATATTTTATATTCCTTAGATATAGATAATGTAGTTCTACAAACAGGAAAAGTAAATAAAAAATATGAGAAAAAAGGTTGGAAAGTTTTTTCCTTTGATCCAGATATTGAAAGGTATATAGCTAAAGCTAAATTGGTAATAACTCATCAAGGCAAAACTGCTATGGAGGCTGTTGTAATGTATAAAAAACCTACAATTATAGTATACAATAAGGACTGGAAATACGCAGCTACATTTGAGGACAGTAAGTTATATGCAGAAATTTTGGGGGCAGTATTCCTTAATGACCCTTCCAATTGGTCTACTAAAGATGAAATTTTAAAATATATTGAGAATCCTAAGCAACCAAAGGTGTATACTCCTGGCACGGAGAGGCTTGTAAGCGTGGTGTTGAATGATATATGAAATATTAAAAATAATAGACGAAAATAGGGAATTTTTAAAGAAAATGGGTTGGATAGTTTCTGATCCTTATTCTTTTGAATGGTGGGGTGGATTAAAATCCGCTGATGAAATAGCCATTTCAGCATTTTTAGTTCAAATGACTAAATGGGAAACAGTAGCCAAGGTTATCGAGAACTTAAGAAGAAAAGGGTTAAATTATATTGATAAAATAGCAGAACTTCCTTTGCTTGTTTTGGAAGATCAGATTCACAGCGTTAATTTCTATAAAACTAAAGCTAGAAGACTTAAGAATTTTAGTGAAATTGTAAGTAAAAATGGTGGGCTAAAAAATTTTTTAACAGTAGAAAATAGAGATAAAATACTAGAAATTGAAGGTATAGGAGAAGAGACTGCAGATTCTTTATTACTTTTTGCAAATAATCAACTTGTTTTTCCTCAGTCTGAATACTTAAGGAGAGTTCTTTCAAGAGTTTTAAATAAGAAAATGAGTAAAAAAGAGGCAAAGGATTATGTTGAAGACAACTTAAAGAAGGATCTTTTTCTATATAAACTCTTCCATGCCGGAATAGTCTCTATAGGTAAGGCTTTTTGTTATCTAAATAAGCCTAAATGCGATAAATGCATTCTTAAACCTTTATGCAGAAACAAATATAATGAAACTCTATGAATATGAAGGAAAGCTTCTATTTTCTAAAGTAGGAATAAAAATACCTCACGGAATAGTAACTGAAGGTAATATAGATTGGAAAGGAAAAGCTGTTGTTAAAGCTCAAATTCTAGAAGGTGGAAGAGGAAAAAGAGGACTTGTTAAGGTAACTGATGATGTTAACTCTGCAATACAAGAGATGAGAAAACTAGGCATAAATAAATTTCTAGTTGAGGAATATATTCCCCATGATAGAGAAGTTTATCTTTCCATGATTCTTGATAGAGATACTGCAGAACCTATGCTAATAGCCTCACCTCACGGTGGAATTGATATTGAAAGCTCTGGTGAAGTAAAGAAGTTTATAATTCCTATAGAAAGGGGACCTAGAGGATATGATGTAATAGAGATAGAAAAATATTTAGGCGTAAAAGGTTTATTTCAAGTAATTCAAGGCTTATACAAGATTTTTACAGAGTACGACGCTGAGCTGGTAGAAATTAATCCGTTGGCTGTAACTGATAACGGCGTAATAGCTCTTGATTCCAAAGTGATCTTAGAGGATAATGCACTTTACAAGCACCAGGATTTTCTAAAGGAAATTGGCAGGGAGTATTCTCCAGATAGTTATGTAGAACTTGATGGAGATATAGGAATAATCGGCAATGGAGCAGGTTTAACTATGGCCACAATGGATATGGTAAAACTAATGGGAGGAAACCCTGCAGATTTCATGGACGTAGGAGGAGGAGCGGATAGGGAAAGAGTTAGATATTGTGTTATAAAAGTTGGGTCAAATCCTAAGGTAAAGAAAATCCTTGTAAATATATATGGCGGTATAACTAGGTGTGACGAGGGCGCAGTGGGAATTGTTGATGCGTATAATGTGATAAAGAAGCCAATATTCGTTAGATTAGTCGGAACTAATGAGGAAGAAGGTTGGAAAATCCTTAAGGAACATGGAATTAATTTTTATGAAAATCCAATAGACGCGGTGAGGGATGCACTACGCTGATAAATAAGAACACTAAAGTTCTTGTTCAAGGAATTACTGGAAAAGAAGGATCATTTCATACGAAATTAATGCTTGAATATGGTACGAAGATAGTTGCTGGCGTTACTCCAGGTAAAGGAGGCTCTCAAGTTTACGGAGTCCCTGTTTACGATACAGTAAAAGAAGCTATGCAAGAGCATGAAATAGACGCTAGCATAATTTTTGTTCCTGCCAAATTCGCTGTGGACGCTATTTATGAAGCAATAGATGGCGGTATTCCGTTAATAGTAGTAATTACTGAGCACATTCCAGTTTTGGATATGGCAAAAGTTGTGCATTATGCCGAGAAGAAGGGAGTTAGAATAATAGGTCCGAATTGTCCTGGAATAATAGTTCCTGGTGAGTCATTGCTGGGTATAATGCCTTCACGCGCTTTTAGGAAAGGTAAGATTGGAATAGTTTCTCGTTCCGGTACGCTTACTTATGAAGTAGCTGAAATCTTGAAGGATTTTGGCCAATCCACTGTGATCGGAATAGGAGGAGATCCTATAATAGGGACTAAGATGCAGGATATAGTGAAGATGTTTGATGAGGATAAAGATACTGAGGAGATTGTAATAATAGGTGAAATAGGAGGTACAATGGAAGAAGAAGTTGCTAAAATGAAGAAAGAAGGAAAGATTTCTAAAAATGTAGTAGCTTATATTGCTGGCTTAACAGCTCCTAAGGAAAAAAGGATGGGGCATGCAGGTGCTGTAGTATACATGGGACTAGGTACTTATGAGAGCAAGGTAAACGCCTTTAAGGAAGCAGGTATTAAAGTTGCTAAAACTCCGTTTGAAATAAAAGATTTAATTTTTTCTTAATTTTTATTGTCCTCTTGGTTTTATTGTTATAGTTCCGTTATCTTCGTCTACTTCCAGCATATATTTTGTACCGAATTTCTCTACCATGGACTTTGGTATGTATAGGTTCAGTGGTAGTGTATAGTATTCATATTCGTAGACCTTGCCCCTAACTAGTTTTTTGCCAACTAATCTTTTTGCTTCAACTTCTCTCTCTTTCATAAGATAGAATCTTTTCTTACTCTTTTTAAAACTTTTGCATATCATCTTTTTAAATCTTTCATTAAATTTAAATTTCTTTAAATCAGTTTAAATTTTTGACGTAGTTCATAAAAAACTATTTCGTTAACAAAGTTTAACAGATCAACCTTAAAAAGTGATGGTTGTATATCTGTTTCTGTTATTCTTATTTTTAAATAGTATAGCTCATTAAAAAAGTTAAATAAAGCAATATACACACAATCATTATATTCACAATCTGGGCCATGATCTAATCTAATTTTTTCATTATTTACACTGCTTACTATCTTTTGTGTTCCCCAATCTATTATTGTACATACATTAATTCCGCCTAAATAATCCTGGTTAATTATTATTCCAATTTTATCATATCTAGTATTTCTTTTAATCATATCCACCTTATACATTCTTGTAGAATTTAGAATTTCTATGAGATCAAAATAGCTAATATTCATTAGAAGATCTTTATCTTCTATGTATATGTAAAGCTCGTCGGCAATAAATGGGGAAATGTGTATTCTACCAATATCTATAGCACTCTCTACATCATTAAAGAATCCTTTATTGTCCCTTTTGGCAAATTTGATCATTACCAATTATATTGTCTTAACCGATAATTAAATATACTATTCCTACTTTCTTTCATTATGCCAGTTCATATCTTAGCAAATAAAGGGGATGTTGCAGAAAGAGTTTTAATAGTTGGAGATCCAGGAAGAGCGAAATTACTTTCTTCGCTTCTACAAAATCCTAGATTAGTTAACGAAAATAGAAGTTTTTTAGTATATACTGGAAAGTATAACGGAGTAGATATAAGCATAGCTACTCACGGAATAGGAGGGCCGTCTGCAGCTATAGTTCTTGAAGAGTTGATAATGTTAGGCGGAAGAACATTTATTAGGTATGGAACTACTGGAGCACTGATTCCAGAGATTAATTTAGGTGAGTACATCATAGTTGCAGGGGCATCATACAATCACGGTGGTGTGATTTATCAGTATTTAAGAGAGGATAGCTGTATTGCCGCTACTCCAGATTTTTACATTCTTAATAGCCTAGTCCAGAATTTTCAGAAAGAAGGTTTGAAATTCCATATAGGGAACGTATTTAGTAGTGACGCTTTTTATGCAGAGGATGAGGAATTCGTAAAAAGATGGTCATCAAGAGGTAATATTGCAGTAGAAATGGAGTGCGCAACAATTTTTGCAGTAGGAAGAATGAAAGGAGTAAGAACTGGAGCAGTTCTAGTAGTTAGCGATAATTTAGCAAAAGGAGGCGTGTGGATAAGCAGGGAAGATCTAGAAAATAGTGTCATGAGAGGTGCAAAAGCAATTTTAGATACTTTGAGTAAGTTATAAAAATGAAGCTAATAAGGGATCCAATACATGGCTATATAGAAATTTCCGATAAGATGAATAAAATTATTTCCGACCCATATTTTCAAAGACTAAGATATATTAAACAAACTGCAATGGCTTACATGGTTTATCCTAGTATGTTACATTCAAGATTTGAACACAGTCTGGGCGTAATGCATTTAGCTAGGGAATTTGCTAGATACGTAATTTCTAACAGTGGATTAAAAGATGAAGAAGGACTTATACAGATGATAGCTTTAACAGGATTACTCCATGACATAGGTCATGTAGCTTTTTCTCACACTTTTGAGAATTTTTTGCTATTAGCTAATCAAGTTTACGGATTAAAAGTCAAGGAAGAAGGTAAGAAAACTCACGTAAATTATGGCACGTACTTAATAGAGAATGTACTAGGAAGTATAATTGATAAGGAATTTACCGAGTTCTATCCGGATCCTGTAAAATTTATTATAGACGTTTTAAAGGAGAGTCCTAGAAATTATGAGGAAAAATTAGCTTTATCGCTAATTTCAAATTATGTTGATGCTGATAGGAGTGATTATTTATTAAGAGATTCATATTATGCTGGAGTAAGTTACGGTAGGTTTGATATAGAAAGACTAAAGAGATTTCTAGTTTTTATAGATGGAAAACTTGCAATTTATAGTAAAGCCACTCCAATAGTTGAGCAATTTTTACTTTCTAGAATGTACATGTTTGAGAATGTATATTTCCATAGTGTTACTGGAGTATATAACGCTATATTATCTCACGCAATGGTAGAAATGCTTGAAAAGAATATTATTAGCCTTCCTACGGAGCCTAAAGACTTCTTACAACTTTTGGATATAGAAATTTACTCTAATTTAGATAAAGTAAAGGAAGAATTTAAGAACGCAATAATGTTTAGACAAGGATATAAAAGGATAAAATATGACATAACTGGTAAATGTCTAGAGAAATTTAACGAAATTAAAGACGAGATTTATGAAGATATGAAGGAGAGTCAAGGGCTTTTTCTATACCACGAGTTTAACGATGTGCCATATGAAGAGAAAGAAGAAGCTGTTTACATCTTTGATGGGGAGAGAGTTGAAAAATTAACATCTGTTTCGCCAATAATTAGGTCGTTAAGCGAGATAAAGAAGGCGGTAATTGCTTATAGCAGTAAGGCAGAAAAAGTTGCTGAAAAATATGAAAATGTGATTCAAGAATGCAAAACCTTGGGTCCTTGACCTGGTGAAGTTATTATATATTTTAAATTAAGATCTTGAAGGAAGTTTATTACTTCTTTCATGTGTTTCTTTGTAGTAAAAATATGGGGATTAGGCCCGGCATCAAAAGTGTAACCTGCGTGTCCAAAATCTTGCACCCATCTTATTATCTTAAACGACATATCGTTAAGATAGAAAAAGGAAGGCCAAGAATCTAAAATCACTGCATGCATGCTATTACTATGCCTCATTGTTAACTCGAAAAATTTCTCTTCATCTTTTTTCCTTATGCTTTCTATAACGTCATTAAATGTTTCTTTTATAAAATCTAACCTACATTTCATTAAATAAGAGGATCTAGTAGAAACTTCCATGCCCTCCCTAGATGATACTTCTTTCTTTTCATCACTAACTATTGCTATAATATCAACAAGGTCTTCCCAGTAGTTAGGAGGGAAAATTTGATAACAAAAAGAATCTTCGCCGTCTTCTCTTTCTCCTTTTTCCCACACAACAAATCCTCCTTCCGTGCTTCTACATGCACTTCCGGAACCTATTCTCGCTATTTTAGAAAGTTCCTTTTGAGTTAAGCCTAAACCTAAGGCTTCATTACTAGCGTAAACTAATGCTGCAATACCTGCAGCTGATGATGCTAAGCCAGAAGATGGAGGAAAATTTGTTGTTGAGATTACTTTAGCGAACAAGCTCTTGCCATAAATTTTTCTGAAAATATTAAGAACTCTTCCTGCGTAATTTAAAGTCTCCTTTTCGCTCAGTTTCTTTCCGTTTATTATTACTTCATCTTTTGAGAATTCCTCGCTAAATATAACCTTTGTTCTTGCGTACAGATTATCGAGGCTTATCGAAATTGAAGAGTTCAAGGGAAGATTGAGTTCAGCATTCCTTTTTCCCCAGTATTTAACTATTGCAATATTTGAAGGTGCTATAGCTTCTCCTTCAAGTTTCATTTAGACCATCATCTTCTTTGATTTCAATTAATTTTAATCCTTTTTCTTTCCATTTTTTCCTCACTTCGTCTAAATTTTCCCCAAGTGCAAATATTACATCCCCTCCACCTGCCCCTGGCAATAAAGATATGTAAGCACCGTTATCTTCAGCAATTTTTATTAGTTCCTTATCCTCTTCGCTCTGCAATTTAACGCCAATAACATCTTCTGCTAGAACATTTAGTAAATCTCTAGCTAATTTAGCATGCTGAGAGGCTTCATCTACTTTGCCTAGCTTAAGTAGTTTTATTGCTGTATCGTTCTCAATGTTAATTTCTCGTAAAAATTCGATAAACTTTTCGTCATCTTTCTTTTCAATAAACATTTTAACTAAATTTACGGTCTCTGAGCTTCTTCCAGTGAATCCTAAAATCATGTCATATTTATTTCCTAGTCTTAATCTTTCTATTTTCCAATCACGCTTATTAAGGTCAGTAAACCTCTTATAAATTATACTTCCATATACTGCGGCAGCTATATCGAATCCGCTTCCTATTCCCTTTTGTCTAATGAAATTTGCCTCCTGAGCCAATAAATGAATTTCATCAGTGTCTATTCTTCCTTTAATTTGTTTATATAAGCATGCTGTAAGAGCTACTGTAGCAGCGGATGAACTTCCTAAACCTGTTTTTTTACCGTTTATCTGAAAATCTTCATCATTAAATAGTCTTATTTTAAGCCTCGGAATATCTCCAAGGTGATTCTTTATTACATTCACTACACTTTCTATAAGCTCATTTCCCTTCTCATAAAATGTTCCATAAGTAGTTTCAAATATTAGTTTATCAGAAGGGGTTGCCTCACACTTTACTCTCTTATTTATTGCAATTACGTGAGATAATCCTCCAAATACTACTGCATAACTTCCTATCCAAAGTACTTTTCCTGGAGCAGATATCATCGGATTTATTATTCTGCTGTAGTAGAAATATGTGATGGATTTTCTAGATAAGAAAAAAAGATTAGTATTAATCGCAATAGCGCAAAAGGGAACATCGGGTTTAACTTACGACGAGTTATTATCGACTTTCCTAATTTTCATGACAAGGAATACGCTACAAAGTATAATCGAGGATCTCTACTTTTCAGGCTACATTAATATATTGAGGGATGATAAGGAAGTTAGACTAATAGCGAGCAGGAAAGTAAGAAGTAGTTTAGTTGCTTTGGATTTCCAGAGATACAAATTATTGAAATTTCTTGAGGAAGTTAAGAAAAAATCGGAGGAAATTTCAAAACTACAGGACAAGAATTCTCAGCTCGAAGAAATTAAAAAAATAGGTAAGGAGGGATTAGAGCTAATCTCCTCAGGGCTTTTAACATTGTATAAAGAGTTTCCAGAGTTTACAATTCCAGAATATATTGAAATAGTAGAAGTAATAAATAATGAGGTCTTAGCTAAGTTGTCTCCTTTGATAACCCAACAGATGACAGAAGAAGATTTGAAACAATTTTTGAATTTAACATCAAAGTATTTAGGAGAAAAGGAAGCTGAGGTTCTAAGTGAAGCTCTAAAGAGAATTTAAAAGAAACGTTTATAAAGAATAAGTGTTACCTTAAATATATGAAGAGTAAGAGAGACCAACTTGAAATTATAATGGATGTAATGGAAGTAATTAATGATGGCTATGGTAGTAAGTCGTCTATAATGAAGTACGCTAATTTGAGTAATACACTCCTAGAGAAATACATTAGCATATTAATAAGTAAAGGTCTTATAAAATACGAGGATGGCCATTACAAGATGACTGAAAAAGGTATAGAATTACTAGAGAAATTAAGGAAAATTAGAAAGCTACATTTAGAACTGTCTGAGCTTATTAACTCTGTTTCAGAAGAATTATATTGATGTTAGAATCTTATACATTAATAGTAAATTTACTATATGTTAGTCTACTTTTAGAGACTTCTTTGCTTTTCTATTTTGTATCAAGAAAGTTGAAGAATCTTCCTTATTTATGGAAGGATGCTAGATCATTATATTTATTAAGAATTTTTAGTGGGGTATTAGATTTACTCTCTTCTACGGATTTGTTAGATGATGGAATGATTGGAGCTAATTTTAATATAAAATCGGAAGCCTTACAGAAATTTCTAGAGAAGGAAGTTAAAGGTGTAGGATCCAAAATAAAATTAATCAATACTTATATTTCGTCTATGGAAAAGATTGATGCGTACATAAGCGGAATTTCCAGTAATATAAAGGAAATATTTTACTTAATTTTAGCTTCTATAATTTCCTTTGCTTTATATTTTATACCCGGTTTTTCTCTTGACGGTTTATTTTTAGGTTTTTCTCTTGGATTAAATATAATTTCTATGTATTACACAATTTATTCTTATTTAGTTTATAGAGATGTAATGAAAAAAATTATGGAAATAAGAAATAGTAAATCACGAAGCAGCTGATAATATTTTCTTTGCGCACTGTTTTAGATCTTCACTCATTTTTCCCCAAATATTATTTATGACAGAGTAAACAAATTTTGGTCTACCTATCTTTTTCTCTTCTATTTTTATTCTATTTACTAAACCTACGTCCATTAGCCTCTTTAAACTAGTTTCTGCTGTTGTTTTACTAAAGCCCATTATTTGAGCTAATTCTATTGATGTTATTGGCTTATTTAATTCAATAAGCTTAAATAAACATTCTACATCAGTTTCAGATAACCTATAGCAACACTTTATACTCTCCTTTTTATTCTTCAAGTCTTCTTCCATAATTAATTTTTTGGATAAACATATTAAAAACTTTATCTATTTTTCTTTCACTTATTTTGCATAAGCTTATTATACTCTTTGTACATGCACCTATCTTGTATTACAATAATTCCTTCTTTTTCTGCTAATTTAGCGGCATCATCGTTTCTTATTCCTTCTTGAAGCCATAATACTTTTACATCTCCTTTTTCTCTTTTTCTCTTTATCACTTCCTCGACTATTTTTGGAACTTCTGATGATGGTCTAAATACTTCTACTACGTCAATTCTATCTGGTATTTCCAAGATTGAAGAGTAACTCTTCTTTCCTAGAATCTCTTTTGCAGTAGGATTCACTGGTATTACGTTATAGCCATGCTCCATTAAAAATTTAGGCACATAATGAGAGGGCTTTGAAGGATCTTTAGAAAAACCTATAGTAGCAATATTTTTATAATTTTCAAGAATAAATTTTATTAAATTTTCTTCACTTTCCATACTTTTACTTATAAACAAGGGTTAAAATTCGTTTTTAATTTCATTTCGTAATATTCCTATTCCCGGTACTTCTACCTCCACAACATCTCCTGGCTTTAAATATTCTTTATTTCCAAATTCTGCAACTCCTGCTGGAGTACCAGTAGTTATTATATCTCCTGGCTCCAAGGTAATTCCATTGCTTAAATAAGAAATTAGTTCCTCTATAGAAAATATCATATCTTCCGTAGACCCTTTTTGTACAATCTTCCCGTTAACCCTTGTTATTATTTCTAATGGAAAAGTTATTTCGTCCTTACTTACAACCCAAGGACCTATAGGTAAGCCAGTATCTAAAGATTTTCCCATAACCCAATTTAACCCATAAGGGTGAATTTCTGGAAATTGATAATCCCTAAAGCTTACATCATTAATAATCGTGAATCCAAATACGTAATCCATTGCTTCTTCCTTTTTTATGTACTTACCTCTTTTACCTATTATAATCCCAATTTCTCCCTCATAATCAACCTTTCTAACTCCTCTAGGTATAATTATTGAATCTCCGTGAGCTATTATAGAATTATTTCCTTTCATAAAGAAGTAAGGCTGTTTAGGTGGCTCAATTGAAGACTCCTTGGAATGAGATCTAAAATTAACTGCAGGCAAAAATACCTTGTTGGGAAATATTGCAGGCAAAAACTTAGATAACTCAACTTTTCTGTAACTTTTAACATTTTTAAATAGATCAAAAGCTTTTACCACATTTTTTGAGTCTTCAAGAACGCACTCAATTCCCTCAAAATCTGGAACATAAAATTCGTCATTTATTACAAAAACTGTTGTCTTTTTTCCATTCACTAAACCTTGTGTAAATCTCATAGAACCTCAAATGTGGAAAATCCTAAAAAGATTATGGTTAATAGGGATATTGTCACATTTATTGGTTTGTCGAATTTTCTAGGAATCATATTTAATGAACTTAATGCAAATATTGATAATGTAGACGAAAGTATGAATATCCCTACTATGGCTGTAGAATAAATTATATTATCCAGAGATATAGCAAGAACTACTGTAATTATCTTAGAAGGCGTGACTACTAATGAACCTTGAAGGAGTCCCATTTCTTTTGGTTCTATCTCAAATTCTTTCCCTAATAACGCAGAAGCAAGTAGAATTAAGGCTACACCTATTCCTATTAAATTGCCTATGATATTTAGATAAACAGAATTAATGGAAGTTATAATTAGTATTATGGTCAAAGGTATAGCTAATATCACAAATCCTAAAGAATGAAATAGGGAAAATTTTAGAATTTTAACAGAATTTTTCAAAATTCTTGCAGTAGCTATATGATCTGGATCTAGCCCATGACTTAATCCTAAGAGGGTCACTATTAATGCGTCCTGAAGGAACATCATAAGTAATACAAAGTATGCATATAAAAATTACTTATTGACACTATAAAAATTAATAATTGACACCATGAGAATTACTACCAAGAAAAAGACTTTAACTTTCTCTAAACGCTTTTCCAGTTGCTTCTAATAATGCTTTCATCATACCTAAGGCATAGGAGGCATCCTTATCAGATGTCATCCTTAATAATCCCATAGTGCCTACGGGCTTAACGTTTGGCAATTCACTTACCCATATATTAAGTGCTTTACTCATTTTCTCCATTATTAAGACAAGGTTATCTACTAATTTAGGATCACTGAAGACGTCAATTAATCTTACCATCTTATCTAATACTCCGTTCTTTTGTAATTCTGCTAATTTGCCCATCATATTAACCATGGAATCAATGTCTATTTGAGTAAGCGTCTTTACAGTTCTCTCGTCAGTTAATTTCTTTAAAATGGGTAATGAGGCTTCCATTGCAGTAAGTAAGCCTTCTACGTCTAGTTGTTGTACCAATTTTATTGCTCTCTCACTAGTCATTTTTTGCATCATTGGAGTTAGAGCTTCAATGGCTGCCAATGTTGAGTCTATGTCAAATTTCTGTATTAACGAAATTGCTTTAGGAGAAGTTAGTTTTTGCATCATTGGAGTTAATGCCTCTATAGCAGACAGAGTTGCGTCAACGTCAATCTTTTGCAATAATGCTAGAGCTCTATCGCTTGTTAGTTTTTCTATTATTGGCCATATTGCTTGTATTTTTGGTAGTTG
>QEFD01000233.1 GCA_003086435.1 Acidianus hospitalis | reverse complement strand
AAAGATTCAATTTTATTGATGAAGTAAGAAGTTATAATAGTTTAGATGAGGCGTTAGATTTAATAAACAAGAATAATGAAGAAAGTGTATTCATACCACATGGTAGCCTTATAGAGTATTTAGGAATGGAAAGAGTAAAAAGAATTAGAACTCCAATATTTGGAAATAGGAATTTGTTTGAATGGGAAGCTAATCAGCATAAAAAAATGAGTTTATTAAAAATGGCTAAGATAAAAATTCCAGAGTCGTTTGAAAGCCCAGAAGATGTTGATAGATTAGTTATAGTAAAGTTACCTGGAGCTAAAGGTGGGAAAGGTTATTTTATAGCAAAAAATAAGGAGGAAGTAAAAGAAGGTCTTAATAAATTACTTGAAGCTAAACTTATTAAATCTATAGATGAAGTAATAATTCAAGAATACGTAATAGGAATACCAATGTATTTTCACTTCTTTTATAGCCCTATTTTTAAAAGAGTAGAAATAACTGGAATGGATATTAGGTATGAGACTAACGTGGACGGATTAAGAAGATTGCCAACAAATCTTATTAGCGTAGAGCCGACTTTTGTTGTAGCAGGTAATATTCCAGTTATAGCTAGAGAAAGCATATTACCTAGGGCATTTGAATATGCTGAAAACTTCGTAAATACTGTAAAGGAAAATGTTCCGCCTGGTATGATAGGGCCATTCTGTCTAGAATCCATTGTAACAGATAATTTAGACATAGTAGTATTCGAATTTTCTGGAAGAATAGTTGCAGGTACAAATCTATATATAGAAGGAAGTCCATATAGTTGGCTTTATTGGGACGAACCCATGAGCGTAGGCAGGAGGATTGCAAGAGAGATTAAAATAGCCAAACTTGAAAATAAACTTGGTGAAGTTACAACTTGATTAGAATATCTGCACTAGCTAGTCATTCGGCTTTAGATGTATTTGATGGGGCTAAGGACGAAGGTTTTAGCACAATTGCGTTGTGTAAGAAAGGGAGAGAAAGACCATATTTAGAGTTTAAAAGAATAGTAGACGAATGTATTTTACTAAACGATTTTAAAGAAATACCGTCAGAAAGCGTTCAACAAAAACTAATTTCTGAAAATGCAATTATAGTACCAAATAGAAGTCTTGCTGTTTATGTTGGTTACGATAATCTAGAGAATATGAAGGTAAAATTTTTTGGTAATAGAAAAATGCTTAGATGGGAAGAAAGAAAGGGCGAAAAGAACTATTATAAATTGTTAGACGAAGCAAAAATTAGAAGACCTAGAATTTATACTCCAGATAATATAGATTCTGCGGTTATAGTAAAACTTCCAGAATCAAAAAGACGTGTAGAAAGAGGATTCTTTTTTGCTAAGAATAAGGAAGATTTTGATAAAAAACTAGAGGAACTAGAAAAGGACGGAATAATAGATGAAGAAAGCATAAAGGAAATGGTAATAGAAGAATTCATATTAGGAGCATATTTTAATGTTAATTATTTCTATAGTCCTATTTTCAATAGGACAGAAATTATTAGTATAGATAGAAGAATACAAAGTGATTGGGATGAATTCTATAAACTACCTGCTGATATTCAACTTAGTTTAAATAGAACTCCTAGACTTATAGAAGTTGGCCACGAGCCAGCTACTATAAGAGAAAGCTTACTTGAGAAGTTGTTTGAAATAGGATATGCGTTTGTAGAAGCTACACAAAAACTTGAGCCACCTGGAATAATAGGTCCTTTTACTTTACAGCTTTCAGTAACTCCAGACTTAGACATAGTAGTTTTTGACGTGGCACCAAGAATTGGCGGAGGAACTAATGCCTATATGGGGATAGGTAGTCAATATTCGAAGCTATATTTCGGCAAACCAATAAGTTTAGGTAGAAGAATAGCTATAGAAATTAAAGAAGCTATGAATAGGTCATTAGAAGAGAAGGTTATTTTTTAATTATAAATTAATCGTAAATACTACATATTTAAACGCTCTAGAAATGTGTATTGATAATTATAGATTGCCATTAGAGAATTTTTTATATCTTGAGAGCATATTTACCAAAACGGTGTTAAATGCTTAATATTCTTGTTGGCGGATTCTACGGAGACGAAGGTAAAGGTAAAATGGCATCTTACTTATCACTTAAGGATTCACCGCATATTGCTATAAGAACAGGATCTATAAATGCAGGGCACACTGTATGTTATAATAATAATAAATGGAAAATAAGGATAATTCCTTCAGCATTTGTAAATAAATCTACTAAACTAATGCTTGGGCCAGGTGCATTAACTTCTATAGCCGAATTAATTAAGGAACTTAAGGAAACGAATTCTGAAGATAGATTCTTCATGGATTATCACGTAGGTATTATAACTGAAAAAGAGATTTATGAAGAAAGAAATGACGAAAACCTAATGAAATCGGTAGGGAGTACAGGGCAAGGGGTAGGATATGCCGAAGCAAAAAGGATATTAAGAATATTAAAGCTTGCAAAAGATTATCCAGAACTTTCAAAATATACAATAGACGTACCTAATACATTAATTGAAGAAATAGAAAAAGGAAGTGAAATCTTAGCTGAAGGGACTCAAGGTACATATTTAAGTTTATATCATGGTGAATATCCTTATGTAACTAGTAGAAATACTACCTCGTCTGGCATACTTAGTGAGATAGGAATTGGACCAAAATATGTAAAAGATATAATAATAGTGTTTAAATCATTTGTAACTAGAGTTGGAAATGGACCGTTAGAAGGAGAATTAAACGAAGAAGAAGCTGAAAAATTAGGTCTAATTGAAATTGCAACCGTAACTGGAAGAAAGAGAAGAGTTGCACCATTTAATATCAAATTGGCAAAGAAAGCAATCCAATTAAATACGGCAACACAGGTTGCAATAACAAAGCTGGATGCATTATTTAAGGATGCATATAAAGTAAGAGAGTACGAAAAATTACCTAGCGAAGCCAAAAAATGGATAGAAGATCTAGAGGATCAACTTAAAGTGCCAATAACTCTCATAGGTACTGGAGAAGATGCTATGGATACAATAGATCTTAGAAAAGAGAAATTGGGTGAATAAAATGTATGATGTAGTAATAATTGGTGGTGGACCTGCAGGTTTATTTGCTGCATACGAACTAGCAAACGCTTTACAAGGAAAGTCCGATTATAAAATACTACTAGTTGATAAAGGAGTTAGAGCCTCTAAAAGATCTTGTCCGCTATTAACTCCTAAAGAAAAGTGTACTTTTTGCAATCCTTGTCATATAAATTACGGTATTGGTGGCGCAGGGACTTTTAGTAGTGGTATAATAAATCTAAGGCCAGATATAGGAGGAGATTTACACGAACTTATGCGTAGCTGGGACGCTGCACAACAATTAATAAATTACGTAGATGAGATCTTTGTAAAATTTGGAGCCCCAAAAGATAGACTATTTAAACCAGACCCGGAGAAGACAAAGGAAATTCAAAAGAAAGCTGCAAAAGTCGGTGCAGAATTTGTACCAATAGTCCAAAGGCATATAGGAACCGATAAAAGTCCACAAGTAATAGAAAATTTAACTAATTATATTGAACAAAATGGAATAAAAATTTCTGAATTAACAGACGTATATCAAATAGAAAAAACTGGGAATTCGTTTAATCTAAAAACTAGTAAAGGTGAAATAGAGTCAAGGATAGTCTTAGTAGCGCCAGGTAGAGCTGGAGCAAAATGGTTTTATGAGCAAACTAAAAGGCTAGGTGTTGACACTGTTCCAGGTCCATTAGATATAGGTGTAAGAGTTGAAGTAGAGTCTTTCGTTATGGACGAGCTAACATCTGCAGTATGGGATCCAAAAATTATTATGTACTCTAAAAAGTATGACGATAAAGTTAGAACGTTCTGCGTTAATCCAAGAGGTTTTATAATGAAAGAAGTCTATGACGATGGAACCATAGGAGTAAATGGAGAAACATACGTTGATAGAAAAAGCAATAATACCAATTTTGCATTCCTTGCTACAATAAAACTTTCTGATCCATTAGAAGATACAATAGAATATGGTAAAAGTATTGCTAGGCTTATGACAAGGCTTGGAGGAGAAAAGCCAATACTTCAGCGTCTTATAGATTTTGAGAAAGGTAGAAGAAGCACTTGGGAGAGAATAAATAGATCTACTGTTAAGCCTACTCTCAGAGACGTTACACCAGGAGATATAAGCATGGGACTTCCATATAGAATAATTTCAGACCTAGTAGAAGGGTTAGAAAGATTAGATAATATAGCCTCTGGTATATACTCTTCAAATACTTTACTTTATGCACCAGAAATTAAGTATTATAGTGTGAAGACTGTAGTAGATAGTAACATGGAGACTGTGGTAGATAATCTATTTGTAGCAGGCGATGGAGCTGGATTGTCAAGGGGAATAAATGTAGCTGCTGCTACAGGAATACTGGCAGCAAGAGGAATTATAAATAAACTGGGTTTAAGCTAACGTTTTTTATTTCAGATTGAAAAGAACTATATATGCAGTTAGATGAAGTTGATAAAAAACTACTTATGGAATTAGAGTATCATTTTCCTTACTCTCCTACTCCATTCTATGAGATTTCTAGAAGACTAGGTATTTCAGAAGACGAAACAATAGATAGGATAAAAAAGCTTGTTGATGTAGAGATAATAAAAAGAATTGGCATGTATATAAACTTTAGAGCTAAAGGTATGGATGGGGCATTAGTTGCAGCACAGATTCCTTTAGAAAACCTTGAAAAGTATAGAAGAATCGCCTTGGGAATTAGAGAATTAACTCATAATTTCATAAGAAATCATCCAAAATACAATGTGTGGTTTGTTATAAAAGCTGAGAATAGAGAAAAACTGGATTATAACATAAAGAACTTAATGGAAGAAGTTAATGCAAAAGATTACATAGTACTATATTCTAAAAAATCACTAAAATTAAGTGTAAAATATGATATAATTAGGGGAATTTCATGGAGTGAAAATAATGAAACAACATTACCAGAAAAAATACCAACTGCCGAAGAATTAGGTATTAGTAAAGAATTACTAAAAGCGTTATCTGTTCCGTTACCTATAACTAAACGTCCATTTAAGGAATTAGCAGAAAAATTCAATATGACAGAAGATCAGTTAATAGACCTAATTAAAGAGCTAAAAGATAAGCATGTAGTAAAAGATTATGGAGCTACTTTAAATGGCGAAAAAGTAGGAATTAAAGAGAACGCGATGCTTTTAATTGATACTGAAGATATAGAGAAAGCATGCGAAAACATCGCACTTCATATAAATGAAGCCACACATGTAGTCTTAAGAGAGAGCAATAAGCCTTGGGATTATTTATGTTATTGCATGTTGCATGGCAAGGATAAACAAGTTATTTTTAATGCTGTAAAGAAAGTTATAGGCGAAACTGATGCAAAGAGCTATATGCTATTATTTAGTTTGGAAAACTTAAAACCTGGTATTGTTATGTAATGTTATAACTTCCTTTAAATTTGAGTGAAGTAGTTACTTTTTTGAGTTCATTTAATAATTTCTCCTCATAAGATCCTTCGTACTCCACATAAAAGTAATAATTCCAAGGTATGCTTCTTACGGGCCTAGAATATATCATTTTTAAATTTTTATTAAACACATAAAATTTTTCTAGAACTTTATATAAACTCCCCGGTAAATCTGGAACAGTGAATAAAATCATGGATCTTTCTCCTCTAAAGCTAACATTTTTGGAAATTAAGGCGAATTTAGTAATATTATTATCATAATCTTGAACTCCATGAGCTAAAATTTTCAATCCATAAAGTCTAGCAGCAAATTCTGAACATAAGGCTGCAGAATTTGGATCAGACAAAGCTAATAGGGCTGCCTTAGAAGTGCTTTCTACTGGTATTATATTATTAGTAATACCCAGTTTACGCAATGAATTTTGCGCTTCCTTATATGCGTATAAATGCGTATAAATATTCTTTATATGTTTTATATTAATATCTTCCTTAGATGCTAAAACCAAATTAATCTTTAATTCAATAATTTTATTAACAAATATATCATCAAACTTAAATAAATTATCTAAGGTCTCGTTGACAGGACCTTCTAAACTATTTTCTATAGGAACTATACCCAGCTTGCCTTCAGAACTCACTTTATAAAATATTTCTGATATCGATTGTACTTCTACATAAATAGCATTGCTAATCTTTAAAGCGGCTTCATGTGAGAAACTCCCTTTAGGACCTAGATAATAAATTCCATTTGGATCCCACTTCTTACTCTTTCTCTAAAATAAAAATTTAATCTACAATCTTTGCATCTATGCCTTCCTTAGCTAGATCAAGAATTAATTCACTTATTGCGTCTGTTGATGAAATTTCAAACATTACGTATATCTTAGTGTATCCTGGTTTTACATCACTACTTATTCTATCGTGAACTACATCTATAATATTTCCTCTAATTTTTGCAACATAACTCAAGACTTTATTTAAATATCCTGGTTTATCTGGAACTATTACCTTTACTTTCACTATACGTTTTATTTTATATAGATTTTTCTCTATAATATGAGATAATAACGAGAGATCAACGTTCCCTCCACTTAATATACTAACTACTTTTTGAGAAGGATTAAGCTTTATTTTAGATGAAATTATAGCTGCTAAAGAAGCGGCCCCGGCTCCTTCTACAAGTGTTTTTGCTCTCTCTAATAACAAGGACATTGCACAAGCTATTTCATCATCATCAACTAACACGATATCATCTACTAGTTCACTTATTATATCAAAAGTAAGTTTAGATGGGGTTTTTACTAATATTCCGTCAGCTATAGAATATGAAGGCTCTATCTCAGTTAACCTACCTAGATCTTTTGAAATTTTTAAAGAAGGAGAAGCTGAAGATTGAACGCCTATTATTTTTATGTTTCTATTTTTAGCTTTTAATGCTATAGATATTCCAGAAATTAGACCTCCTCCACCTACTGGAACGACTACTACGTCTGGAGATATCTGCGATAGAATTTCTAGTCCTAAAGTGCCTTGACCTAAAATAACATTAATATCGTCATAGGGATGAACTAAAACTAAGTTACGCTCTTTTATTATTTCTTCAGCTTTGCTCATACTTTCATGTAAATATGAACCATAAAGTATAACTTCTGCACCATAACTTTTAGTAGATAAATACTTTGAAATAGGCGCAGTTTCTGGCATTACTATTACTGATTTAATTCCTAAAACTTTAGAGGCATAAGCAACGCCTTGTGCATGATTTCCTGCAGAAACTGCAATTACTCCTCTTTTCTTTTCTTCGTCTGATAATGTGAGAAGCTTAGAGAAAGCTCCTCTAACTTTAAACGAGCCAGTTTTTTGTAAATTTTCGAGCTTTAAATAAACATTTGAATTTGCCATTCTTGAGAACGTAGTAGAATAATCTAATGGAGTCTCATGAATATATGGAGATATTCTTTCCCTAATTTTTACTATTTCATCAAAATATTTTATATATGTCATCTGCAAACCCTGCCTTCATCATGTTTCAGTGATCGAGAGAATCTTCATTGTTAATAATATCTTCAATTGCCTTTTTTAATTTTACATAAGTGGTTTCTAAGTCCTCTGGTAATACTTTTGTATTTGATAGTACTGGCATGAAATTAGCATCGCCATTCCATCTAGGTACAATATGCACGTGCACGTGAGCTTCTATACCAGCCCCTGCCGTTCTACCAATATTTATACCTATGTTAAAGCCATCGGGAGAATAAACCTTCCGAATCGCTGCTAATGTAATTTTAATTAACCTAAAAATATCTTGGGCCTCATTATCTTCCAATAGCTCAACAGATGAAATATGCCTATATGGAACAATCATGACATGGCTTGGATTATACGGAAATCTATTAAGAATGATGTAAGCGTACTTACTTCTGTATACTATTAAATTTCTTTCATCATCATTTTGCTCGGGAAACTCACAAAATATGCATTTTTCTTCTCTTTTACTCTTGGACGAGTCTGCTACATATTTAGATCTCCAAGGAGCCCATAGAAAATCCATAATATTGAAAATATTGGCCATTTTAAAAAATTATTCTTCAGCGTCCCTAATTCCTTCTTCTGTTATTGCAAACACTACCTCTCCTTCTGGTAAATGCGGTGCATCTACTATTCTTGCTATCCTTTTGTTTCCTCTGCTCTTCTTTAATTGGACTCTTATTCCTGGAACGTGATAAAGCGTGTGACCTCCTACTGCCACAGTAGGATCTCCGTAAAACATGTCCGGCCTTGCCATTACTTGATTGGTAATAATAACTGCCAGATCATATATTTCTGCTAATCTAGTTAACTGATGAAGATGCTTGTTTAATTTCTGCTGCCTTGCGGCCAAATTCTCTCTACCAGTGTATTCTGCCCTAAAATGTGAAGTTACTGAATCTACTATAACTACTTTTACTGATGGATTTTTAGCTATAAATTCTTGTAAATCGTCTCCTATCGCTATTTGATGATCAGAGTTTATAGCTCTCATATAATATATATTATCCATTGCAGTATCGGGATCTAATCCTGCAGCCTTTGCCATAGCTTCTATTCTTTCCCATCTAAAGGTACCTTCGGTGTCAATATAAACTGCTTTACCAGACAGCCCACCTTTCTCAGGTGGCAATTGTACATTTACAGAAATTTGATGGCATATTTGCGTCTTTCCAGATCCAAATTCTCCAAAGAATTCTGTCATTGTCCTAGTTTCTATTCCACCACCTAATAATCCGTCTAAAGCTTGGCTACTAGTAGTTATCTTTCTAACATTCATTCTTTCTTTTTTGACTTCTAAAGCAGTCTTGAACCTAATATCTAGTGCATCTCTAGCTTCCTTTATAATACGTTGTGCTGTAGTTAACGGAATTCCTGCTGCAACGCTAAGGTCTTGTGGAGACGCTACTGCTATTGCTTCAAGACTTGAATACCCAGCGTCTATTAATTTATTTAATACAGCTTGGCCCACTCCGCTAAGATCCTCGATACTTTTAGGTTTTTTCTTCTCTTGGACTTGATCAGCCAAATTTATTCACCTTTCTAAACTTAGAACTTTGACAACTACTATTATATATTTTATCCACCCTTCCTTAAATACCAACCTATATCTAATTCTGGTATTATCAACGTATAATTTTTTTCTCGCTTGATTTTAGCATATGCGATAAACTCTCCATATTTGTTTACTATAATAGCTCTGTTAAAACCAATTTTATCATTAATTTCTATAGTTTTTCCATAAATTATCTTATTTATAAGGTTTTCATTTAGTCTTATAATTTTTTTACAATATTTTGTGAGAATATTGCCTAATGGCAATAAAGGAAATATCTTTTTTGATTTAGTTACCCTTAAAATCGGGGTGCCAATCATATATGGATGTAATCCTATTTTTGACATTACGTTAATTATATTTGAAAAATCTGATGTAGATAAACTTATTTGTGAGAACTTTTCCCCAATAATTTCATATATATAGCACTTGGAAAAATGTTCATAGATTTCATCGTATGAACAATCAAATTCCATTATTATTTTTTCTAAAATCTTCATTAATTCATGTGCACTAATAGTTTTTACTAGCATTTTTTGAGATGACATATAAAAAATCCCTCTGTCCCATTCTTATGAGGATAAAATCTGATACAATTCGACACTTCCTCATTAAACGAAACTCCATTATATTCTACAATACCATTTTCTGCAGGATATCCAGAGATTTTTATAGCCTTCATTCCTAGCTCTTCAATAGCAAAATTAACTATCATCTCATCTTCCTCTGGAGCTATACTACACGTCGAGTAAACAAGTTCTCCTCCTTTTTTAAGTAATTTGTACGCAGTATAAATTAATTGTAACTGAGTAAAACTAAAGCGTTTTAGTTCATCAAGTGAAGTTTTTGTTTTTCTAGATTGATCTTCGGGTATTAATCCTTCTCCAGAACACGGAGCGTCTAAAAGTATCTTATCAAATGAGAGAGTAGTTTTTTCTAAAGTCCTCACGTCTGATCTTAATAATAAAACGTTACGGACGCCAAGCCTGCTAATATTTGATAAAAGGGATGTTACTCTTAATCTCGATTTCTCTACAGCTACAATTAAACCTTCATTATTCATTATTTGAGATAACTGCGTAGTTTTACCTCCTGGAGCTGCTGCCATATCTAGCACAGTATCTGAAGATGAAGGATTGAGAACATATGCTGGAACCATAGAAGCTAAACCTTGAATATAATAATAACCTTGTAAATATTCTAATGTGGCCCCTAAGGAAGGTTTAGGAGGCGCTTTCTTTACTATATAACCATGTTTTAACCAACTTACCTTTTCTAATTTGAAACCTTTCTGTTCCATTCTGGACTCTAATTCATTACAATCTATCTTTAATGTATTACATCTTATACTTTTTTTCAATGGAAAATTACACGAATATAGAAAATCTTCTGCTTCGTGTCTAAATATATGCAAATATCTTTCCACCATATAATCTAAAAATCCGTACTTACGTGATAATTCTATAGCTTTTAACGAAGGAGAAATTTCAAAGACTTTATCATACTTTTTTATATAGTTTTCAATAGTAGACATGCAAATGGCTGATATAATAGAAAGAGAAGTAAAATTAAAGCTTGAATCTCCTACATTAACAGAACTTTATGATAAATTATTAAATGATGGAATGCAATTAATAAAGAAAGAAACAGAAGAAGATATTTATTTTAATAGTGAATTTAGAGATTTCAGGAAAACAGATGAAGCATTAAGAATAAGAAAGACAGATAGTGGAATAGAATTTACGTATAAAGGTCCTAAAATAGGAAAAATAAGTAAGTCTAGAGAAGAAATAACAGTAAATGTAAATAATGCGGATAATCTTATTAAAATTTTAGAAAAACTTGGATTTAAACCTGTATACACAGTTGTTAAAAATAGAATCTTTCTAAAAGATGGAGAATTTATAATTTGTCTAGATAGCGTGAAAGATCTTGGAGAATTTATAGAAATAGTAATACCGAATTCAACTGAAGAAAAACTTATTGAATATGTAAATTTATTTCTTAAAAAATATAAAATAAGAGCAACACAGATTAAAAAGTCATACTTAGAATTACTGGTGAGTAAAAACGAGGAAAACCATAGCAATTCTAACTGATTTTGGAATAAGCGATAATTATAATGGAGTAATGGAAGCAGTAATTAGAAGAATAAATAACGAAGTGGATATAACATATATAACACCTAACTCGAAAAATTTCAACTTGTATGCGGCATCATATTTACTTTATACGGCGTACAAATATTTCAGAAAAGGTTCAATATTTTTGGTGGTAGTAGATCCAGGAGTAGGCACAAGTAGAAAAGCTCTATTGGTAAAATCAAAAAATTATTTCTTTATAGGTCCAGATAACGGAGTTCTATATCCTGCAATATCTGAGGACGGCATAGACGAAGTGATCGAAATAAGCAATCCAAGGTTATACTTATCAAAAAACATTTCTAGGACATTCCATGGCAGGGATATATTTGCAACTACTGCAGGTTTTGTGTCAGCAGGAGTAGATATTCATACGTTTGGTCCGAAAATAAGTAAGGATGAACTAGTAAAACTTAGCTACAATTATAATATAATAAAGGATAAAAATTTAGTTTGTGGTAAGATAATATACATAGATCATTTTGGTAATATAGCTACGAGCATCCGTAATATTTCGTTTGTAGACGAAAATGTAAAGATTATTTTCAATAACAACAGATTAATTGCAAGAAAAGTAAATACTTTTGGCGAAAGCAAAGGTAATGAGTTCCTAGTATATAAAAATGGTTACGGCTTCATAGAAATAGGTATTAATAAAGAGAATGCATCTATAAAACTTAATGCTTCAGAAGGTGAAGATATTTGCTTAGAGGGATCTATCCAGGAAGATTCCAGCCATTCCACTTAGGTCATTTAAGTGTAGTAAAATGGGCTTTAGAGAGAGTTGATGAACTAATAATAATAGTAGGTAGTGCGCAAGAAAGTCACACACTAAATAATCCATTCACTGCAGGAGAAAGAATAGAAATGATAAGGATGGCACTAAAAGAGTACGGAATTCCTACAGATAGATATTATATTATTCCAATTCCAGATATTTTAATGAATAACGTTTGGGCATATCATGTAAAAATGTATGTACCAGCCTTCCAAAAGGTATTTGCAAGAAATCCATTAGTTGTTAGACTATTTAAGGAAGCGGGAGTAGAAATAGATATTCCTCCTGCATTTAATAGGGAGAAATATAATTCTACATTGATAAGAAAATTAATAATAATGAATGAAGAATGGAAAGATTTAGTACCTAGTAGTGTATATAACTATATAAAAAGTATAAAAGGGGACGAAAGACTAAAAGAAATTACTGGAAGTGATAAAAAATGAGAACAGAGACCTATTATAACGTTTTCCCTTGGCACACTAATCATTTTGGTTCATTACATGGAGGCATATACATGAGTTGGCTTATAGACACTGCAGGAATCTTAATGTCAAGCATTAGCAAAGGAAATTATTTACTTGCCTCTGTCGATTATATTTTCTTGTTTAGACCTGCTAGATTAGGTGATGTATTACGAGTAATAGCTAAAGCTAACGCAACGTGGAATAGCTCAGTAGAAATTGAGGTTAAAGGTTGCATTAGACGAGGAGAGAAAGAAGAATTAGGTGCTGTAGGATTAATGACTTATGTTGCTGTGGACGAAAATAATAAACCTAGAAAACTCGATATTAAGATTCCTCCAGATGAGAATGCAGAAAAAAGAAGAATGCAAAGGCTTGAGAGAAAGAAACATACAATGAGTGATATAGATGATATACTCGACTTAAGTTTTACTAGAAGTTACATAAGAACTATTTATCCAGAGCATGGATTTGGAAATGGTATATTATATGCTGGAAAGATGTATACAATGCTTGATGAAGCTTTAGCAATTGTTGCAAAGCTATATTCCAAGGGTAACGCTTTTACCGTATCTGCAGGTCCCGCAGATTTTATTTCACCAGTAAAAATAGGAGATATATTGGAAATTCAAGGTGCAGTAGAATATACTGGAAATACGTCATTAGATGTTGGAGGAAAAGTTTACGCAATAAATCATTATACTGGAGAAAAAAGACTTGTCACCTCAACTGTTTTCTCGTTTGTAGCTATAGACGAGAACGGTAAACCGAGACCCATTCCTAAATTAAATCCAGCTAGTGAAAAAGAGAAGAAGATATTCGAGGAAAGATTGAAAGAAAGAGAAGAAAGAGTAAAAACGAGTAAGAGACTTCAATCAGAAATAAGTTGCGATTGACCTATTGCCTTTCCTATTATATGTGCATATTTTATTGGTTCTGGATATTTTGAAAATATTTGATAATACTCTATTACGCTTTTTACCATTTTAAGGTCTAAATCGGTATTGACATAAACAGTCCCACGATTAGTAGATAATGCAATCATATTAGATAAAAACTCTTTAATCGCATTAACACGTTTATCATTATAATGTTTTCTTGCCGCATTTAATATGCTATCAATATCTGGTTTACTAGCATAATAAATAATGTAATTATTATCTGGTATAATATAGTTAAATCCACCAACAATTATACTATCAAGTATCTTTATGTCTCCTTTTCTAAGATTTTTGTATGCGGTTGTAGCATCATCACCATCTACAGTTATGAACTCTACGTCAACATCTACTAATTTATATCCATCAAATGTGACTGAAACTAAAGGACATTTACCACGTTTCCCTTTATATGTCAAAGGAAAATATCCATCGTCTATACCACTTACTAGCACAAACTAGCTTAGAACCTAGACTTTAATAAGGCTTATTAATTTCTCATCATTATCCTTTAAAGCTCTAATTATAGTAGCTTTATCTACGGCTAATTTCACTTCTTTTGTTTTGCCATATCTTCCTCTATTAATAACCGTTGCCGTTATTATTCCTACCATATCAAGCTCATTCAAAATATCACTGACACGCCTTTGTGTTACGCACTCTGTACCCATTTCGCTTGTTAATTTCTTATAAATCTCATACACTTCTCCAGTTGTTAATGTATTCTTATATTTTAATCCGTTAAGTATGGATATCAATACGATTTTAGAATGAAAAGGTAACGTAGAAATTATTTCATACACTCTATCTCTCTCAATCTCTATTCTAGCTTTCTCTATATGATCTTCAGTTATTTTAGTATCTCCTTGCCTTTCTGCAATTTCTCCTGCAACTCGTAATAAATCTAGAGCTCTTCTAGCATCACCATGGTCTCTAGCTGCCAATGCTGCACATAGTCTTATTATGTCATCCGAAATCACTCCATCTTTAAATGCCAAGGAAGCTCTACGACGTAATATATCTTCTAATTCTTCTGCATTATAAGGAGGAAAAACTAATTCTTCTTCACTTAAACTACTTCTAACTCTAGGATCCAAATTATCAACAAATTTCACATCATTAGTTATACCTATTAAAGAAACCTTAGCATTATTTAATTCGGTATTTATCCTTGTTAACCTATAAAGAATATCATCTCCATGCTTCTCAACCATAGCATCTATTTCGTCTAGAACTATTATAATAATAGTACGCTCATCGTTAAGAATTTTAAGCATTCTCCGATAAAGCTCTGCAGTAGATAACCCAGTAAATGGCACTTTTTCTCCAAAACTTTCTATAATATCTGCTAAAATCCTGTAAGGGGTATCTGATTGCCTAGTATTAACATAAATATACTTGAATGATTTAATTTTTTCATATAATTTGTTTAAAACAAACTTAGTTACCGCAGTCTTCCCTGTACCGGTTAAACCATATATAAATATATTATTAGGCCTCTCTCCTCTGTATACTTGAGCTAATATACTGGCAATTTTCTTTATTTGTTCTTCTCTATGTGGTAACTCGTCAGGGATATAATCGGGCGATAAATATTGCCTATTTTTGAAAATATTGGAATTCTTTACGCTGGATAAGACCTCATCTATGATGTCACTCATTACAATATATGAATCGTAATAAAACTGCTTATAATAACTTTGCCTTAACCGGGGAGTAAAATACCCCTTTATTTCCACTGGAAATTGTAAGAGAAAAACAGGCACCCCTTTATTTCCACTGGAAAACTTAGGTTTGAGTAACTAGAATATAAAGTTTGTATAATATACATGTTGTCCCTTTTAGTAGATATTTTCCAAGAGAAATAAAGGGGGAGAGACACTTAGATAGTTGAACTTATAAACCTAGATTTTAATTAGAATATGGGGCCGGTAGCTCAGCCTGGAAGAGTGTCCGGCTTGCAACCGGAAGGTCCCGGGTTCAAATCCCGGCCGGTCCACTCTGGGGTATACCCCCAGACCCCCATTACTAAGTAAGTTTCGATTATATTATCTAAGGGGCCAATGTAACGCTCTCTTACGTTACCGTCTTTGTCCTTCTCTATTAAGTAAACATAATACTTCTTCCCTCTTTGACGAATCTTATATTGCTTGGCTGAGAAAACTTTATAACCCTGCCCATATTTATCAGTTTGGGCTATTTAAGGACTGTTAATTATCATATCAGACGTTGAGTAAAAAGGCGGTGATAATAATTCCGCAGTTATACAAAAATCATGTTTCGATTAATTATTGTATACTAGAAATGTTAGATCATGTAAATTTTTATTAAATTCTGAATTATCAAATATTAGGCAATAAGTAGAGTCTAAGTTACTTTATCCTTATTATTAAATTGGATCTTCTTCTTTCATTTATTTTATATCATTAAGTTGGGAGAAACTTGTAGCTATCTTTTCTTTAATGAAGTGTTTTATTAGTATATAAGTCGTATTTTTACCTAAAGTTCAAAATTCGCTTAATTATGGAGTAGAATGTTTAAAATTTTATTTAGAACCTCAGTTTCTTTTTTATAATCATTATAAAATTCAAGGAATATTGGCTTTGTTAAATGTCTATAATACCTAGTTTGATAAGTTCCTAAGCAAATGTCTCTTGGAAATTCTATAATTTCTTTTTCTGAATTGAATTTGTATCCGCATTTTTTGCATCTATATCCTTTATTTTTACCTATAGATTCACTTGAATGTCCACAACTAGGGCATTTAGGGTTTTTATATTCTACCTTATTTGATAATGATAAAATCTCTATTCTTTCAGCATCAATTATTCTACCGTATTTGCTAGACGGTTTTATTGCACCTAGAACGACAATTTCGTCTCCTGACAACAAGAGCTTAGCCATGCTGTTTAACTCCCCGGTTTCTTTATATACAAAGATTGTAAGGCCATTTTCTGTGCGTAAAATTACGTCTCCACCTGGTATTATTTCTACGTCTTTTATAGTTACTTTACCATAATAGGTTTGATACACCTTATCTCCAGGTTTAATTATATGTGCGTCTGTACCTTGGTTTGACTTAAATATCATAAAGTTCTCTATTTCCTCATCTTTTATTTGTATCATGTCAATTCCTTTTAATAATATTTCTGGGTCAATTCCTCTTATACCGTAAAAAACCGGATCTCCTCCGTGAGAAAGTATTAATGGTCTTTTTTTAATATAATCTACGTTAGCAAAAACTTTAGGAAAGAATTTTTCATCAAAGGCAATTAAGCTATCTAAGTCTATTTCCCTTTTCTTTTCCCAGTTTTCTTCTTTTCTATACGTAAGCAATTCAAAAGTATAATTTCCTTCAAATCCTATAGCAGCTAACGATCCTATTATTCCTCTGCTTCCAAGTACTATTGCATTAGTCTTTTGTATATACTTCTCCATGAAGCCTTGGGTTATCACGTCGGAAACTGCTTTTGTGTAAAAATTCTCTAATATAATCGACGACTCATAGTTTACAATAGCCATTCCAGGTTTTCTTCCATATTTTAGACCTTGAGAGACATTATTTACATAATCAAGTGAAGCATTCCATACAATGTCTGCAATTTCCTCAATATCTTTGTCACTTTCTACTATTAATTTAATTGATGCATTACCTCTAGTTTTCCATGGAATATTAGGATTTAGTCTTATTAAGTACGGAAAATCAAGTAATTTTATTCCATCTTTATGTAAAATCTTAATTAAATTTGTAGCAAAATGTGTGGTGCAACCTCTATTGGGTGAATCGTGATCATCTATACCTATTATGTATTTCATTTTTTCATCGTGCTACTCTCCATTATGATCATTGTTAAGGTAGATCTAACCTTAGGTAATTTTCTTATAGTAGAGCTAACAAAATTCCTTAATGAATCCATATCTTGCGCTTCTATTTTAGCTACTATATCATAAACACCATATACTATATAAGCTTCCGAAACTTCCTTTAGTTCCTTTAATTTCTCATAAACTTCTTCCTCTCCTCCAGCGTCTGTATTTATTAAGATTATCGCGGATACATTTTTAGACTGAGGGTTTGATATCAATTTTAAACTCCCATTAGTTTTAATATATAGCACTATAAGAACTTTACGAGTAATTTTGAAAATTTTTGTCATAGAACTCTATGAAGATGATCCAGAGAAGTCAACTGGGAGAAAGATGGTGAGATTCGGATTTGCTAAATATACTGAAAAACCCAGAGGCATTGTTTTAAATCCTTTATCTGAAGAAGTAATCTCTATAGACGATGTTGAAATAGTTAACAAGTACGGTTTAAGTGTGATTGATAGTTCTTGGAATAAAAGTGATGCTAAATTTTATGCAAGATTTATGTCTAGATTCTCTAGAAGATTGCCTTTACTATTTGCAGGTAATCCGATAAATTATGCAAAACCCTATAAACTATCTTCACTGGAAGCTGTTTCTGCTAGCCTTTATATTTTAAACTTCATAGATATCTCTTTGAAACTTTTATCATTATATAAATGGGGAAAGACATTCTATGATCTGAATAAGGAGCTTTTAGAAAGTTATAGAGGGAAACATAAAGACGAAATAATAGAGATAGAAAAATCCTTTTTAAAGGAAGAGCCCCAGCAATAACCCAGCTTCTGTATTTGGGGGATTAGACTATGCGTCAAGGGAGGTCTTCGGATCATTCTCATTGACCCCCCTACTTGCTCCGGGAAGGACTGCGTTTCAACCCCTAAATATTCTCTTCATCTATCTTACCTTGTCGCCAAGGTAAGAGTCGAATCATACTCATTGAATATTTAGGGGTAAGTTTTCTGTGCAGTTGCCAAGGGTACTACCCTTGTCCCTCGCGGGACTTCCCTTGATCTGGAGGCTGGAGTTTCCTCAGGATATCCCCGTAGCCCCCTACTGGGGCTCTTCCAATTTATGTTTAACCAAGAATCCTATTAAATCGCTTCTAGTAATTATGCCCAATGGATGTAATTTATCATCTATAACTAGTACAACGGAATATTTACTAAATAGCCTTAAAATTCCATTAATAGGTTCAGTTTTCTGAATTAGTGGGGGTAAGGGAGACATTACTTTTGATGCTGTAAGCTTCTTAATATTATTAGAGATAATTTTGCGTAGCAACACGTAATCATAAATTATACCAATTAATTTTTCATCATTATTAACTACAGGTATTTGAGAAATGTTATAGTTTTCCATTTTATTTACTACACTAAGTATATCATCTTTTTCATGAGCCACAATAACTGGCGAGTGCATTATTTTTTCAGCAGTATCTTGAATATTTATCATTAAAAGTAATTCATCATAAATTTTCTTAATTATTGAAAATTTTGGGTCTATCTTACCATTCTCTATTTTAGCTATGAAAGACTGTGACACGCCTACCCTTTTAGCTAATTCTGCTTGAGTTAAACCAGCTATTTGCCTTAATTTCTTAAGCTCAGAAAAATCAGGAATCATATTAGATACCTTATGGTGGAGGAACTAGCTTAGATAGTGTTAATATGATTGCTATTAAAACAATACTTCCAATTAATGCAACTTTAGGGTCAATTTTAACTTTCTCATTCTCTTCATCATAGTATCTTATTAATCCAGCCATAGAAGCTAAAGGTATATTTTCTTTCCTCTTTTTAGTTGAAGGCATTTAAACTCGCCTATAATTTCTAATACTCTCTATTATTTTTATAGCTTTTTCTGGGTTATCCTCTATTATGTTACCTGTAACTATTATGTGAGCACCTGCTTCTGCTAATTTTATTGCTGTTTCTTGAGTCCTAATTCCTCCTCCTACTATAATTGTAAGATTAGTAAATCTTCTTATTAATGACACCATTTCTGGCTTAACTGGCTCTGGAGATCCAGAACCTGCTTCTAAATAAAGAAATTTCATACCCATAAACTCTGCAGCTAATGCATAAGATAACGCTAAGTCATTATTATCGAATGGAATAATTCTAGCTCTTCCTATATGTCCTGCAGTACCTCCATAACCTATGATTAAATATCCAGTAGGTAATACTTCTATACCGAGTTTTTTTATCAAAGGAGCTGCAACAACTTGAGCACCTATTACGTAATATATATCGTCTGAATTAAGAAGAGATAGAAATAATATAGCATCAGCTTTCTCTGAAATTAAATTTATGTTACTTGGAAAAATTATTTTAGGAATTTTAATATCGCTCAGAATTTCTAGAACATTATCTAATTTATCTTTAGAAACGCCTAAGGTTCCTCCTATTAAAAACGCCGAAGTTCCAGCTTCGTATAGCTTTCTTGCGAGGGAATCAAGCTTATCTAAATTAGATATTTTATCTGGATCTATAAGAGAAAAATGTAACGCACCTTCTTCACTAAGTTGTTGTATGTACTTGCTTATCTTCTCCTTCATTTGTGCTTTCCTCTTTATTGCTTTCTTTTATTTCTAACTTTCCATCAAGGTACAAATCTATGAATTTACCATATGCATTTGCTTCATCGAATACAGGAGGTACCTCTATGTCTGCAGATAGTCCGCAATTACCGCATTTTATGCGTGCAATACCGTTTTTAATCTCTACAGAGATTGCAATTCTACCACATCTAGGGCATTCAAAGGTTTTTGGTAACTTAGGTTTGGGTTTAATAATCTTAGTTCTCTTCTTTCTTTTACCTCCCATTTTTACTCCCTCTTCTTTCTTTTATTAGAAATTAATACCTTTTTCTTTCTTGGCTCCTCAAGAATTTCCAAGAAAGTAACATAAATAATTCCTAATCCCAATACTAGAATAGTGGCTATCAGCGTAATTTCCATTATATTCATGTGGTGTATATCAGTTTTCTTAATTTTAATGATTTTCCGTCATGTCTTATTTCTCTAATTATATCTAAAAAATCGTTAAATTCGACATCTATAGTAATAATCTTCTCTCTATGTAACGCGATTTTTAATGCTAAAATATGATAACAAAAAGCTTTATCCTTGTAAATCTTATTGAAGATAAAGAATTCGCAATCACAGTAGTTTTCATTTACTATATGATCCTTATGCTTGGAACCGTCTTTACCCAGAAAAACGTATGTAAAAAGAAACCCTTGCTTGGATCGTATTTTTACTATTCTGCCTTGCATTACGGAAATTTTAGCTTTTTTTAATAATCTCAAGTCTTCCATCAGTATCTGCCAATATTATAGTATCGTACAAGTCACAAAATATACCTGTTTCTATTACGCCTACAATATTACTTAGCTCATTGTTTAACTTGCATAGATCTTGAGTATTATCAACTTCCATGTCTAGAATTATGTTGCCGTTATCTGATATTAATGGGCCTATTTTACCTTGACTTTCTCGTATTTTGACTCTAAATCCTTGACTAGTTAAACTGGTTAATACATAACTTAGCGAGACTGGAACTATTTCTATTGGTATTTGAAGAATTTTTGGTACTTTTAATTTGCTTATTTCTCCAATAAAAATTCTCTCTTTAGAATTAACAGTTAATAGTTTCTCCCTAAATAATGCCCCGCCACCTCCTTTTATGAGTACTATTTTACCGTTATTTTCTCTAATTAGGAAGTCAAAGCTATCTATATAAACGTCTGGAATTATGCCAGAAAATAGCGAAATTACCGAGAACCCTCTTTTACTTAGCTCAATTTCGCTATCTATTGAGCTAGCCATATATTGTTTTGTTTTAAAAATATCAATATCACTTATTGTCTCTATCAATTTCCTAATTGTTTTTCCTGTTCCTATTCCAATTATCTTTTTATCTTTTATATAGTCAATTGAATACTTTGCGACTATTTCTTTAGCATCCATTAAGCTCAATATTATTAAATAACATTAAAAATTAGGGGCCCGTAGCTCAGCCAGGACAGAGCCCTGGTCTCCGGAACCAGAGGTCCCGGGTTCAAATCCCGGCGGGCCCGCTGTGGAGGATACTACGGTTTCTTTCATTTTTAGATATGATCTAACTACGTCAGTTAAGGAGCCAACGTAAGTTTCTCTTACGTTGTCTTTCTCATACCCTAATTTGTAAACATAATA
>QEFD01000232.1 GCA_003086435.1 Acidianus hospitalis | reverse complement strand
TCCATCATACTTGACGGAGCTATAATATCTGCACCAGCTTCTGCTTGAGAAAGAGCTATTTTAGCATGTATCTTTAAACTTTCGTCATTATCGACAAAATATTCTCCTTTACTATTGTACTTTACTATTCCGCAATGGCCATGAGAAGTATACTCGTCTGTACACTCATCTGTTATTACAATTAGTTTATCTCCAAAAGTATCTTTAAGTAGTCTAACGCTTGTCTGTATTACTCCATTTTTATCGTAAGCTGAGGAAGCAATATCATCCTTATATTTTGGAATTCCAAAGAGTATAACATTCCTTATTCCATTATCATAACTGCTTTCTACGAATTTTATTAATTTATCATTAGGAGGATAGCGAAATACTCCTGGCATGCTCTTTATTTCTTCTTCTTCTAAAATGCCTTCCTTGATAAAAATTGGTAAAATTAGATTTTTTTCAGTTAGATTGGTTTCTGCTATCATATCTCTTATTAACTTGTTTTTCCTCAATCTCCTTGGTCTTACTATCGGAAAGCTTGCCATTATTAAATAATTCCAAGATCAAGTTAATGTAGTTTGTCTCATTATTTCTTACAGCTTCTTTAATTTTAGATAACAATGGATAAAACATTTTCTTTACCATAGACTTAGTCATAGCATTAAGTACTTCTTCTGCGTTATCACCGTTAAGTTCTTTTAATGCTCTCTTTACTTCATTTTGCCTGATTTCCTCTATATTTTTCATTATTTGTGATACAATCATATCATACTTTAAATTCTCATAATCTAGTATAAAGTCCCTTATCCCTTCTTCTATAATATCTTTTGCTTTACTCAATTCGCTTAATCTCTTTTTCCTTATTTCCTCAGATATTTGTTGCAAATTCTTCAAAGTATATACTTCATTACCTTGAAATATTGGTGGTGACGATAAATCTATTATAAACTTGTTGTCAATCCTTATAACTCTAGGGTAAAATATTGCAGAAAATATTACATCAAAACCGTCAAGCTTTGAAAAGTCTAAGCTTGAGTAAGAATAACCATACTTCTCTGCTAATTCTTTAGCTTTTTCAACAGTTCTATTTAGAATAGTAATATTTTTGGCTCCCTCAGAGTTTAGCATTGATATTAGTCTACTTCCTATTTGCCCTGCACCTATTACTGCTATATTTGCAGTCTTCAGGTCGACTCTAGTTTTTGCTAATTCTATAGCTATAGAATATAAACCTACTTTTCCTTTAGAGATGTTTGTCTGTTGTCTAACTCTCCTTCCTACTTTTATCGCTCTCTCAAATAAAATTTCCAATTCTTTTCCTATCATATGTAATTTTTTTGCATTTTCCAAAGAAAGTCTTACTTGACTTAATATTTCATATTCTCCTATTGCCATTGAATCTATTCCTGATGCTACCTCAAATAAGTGCTCTATAGCTTTACTTCCAGTAAGGATTGTAGCATCAATACTTATTTTCTTACCATGTACTTGATCAAGAAAATTTAATAGTTTAGTTGTAGTATCGGAGTCCTCAGAATATAAGTAAATTTCTATTCTATTACAAGTTTGTATTATAGCCATTTGCGAGCCGACAATATTATGAATTAATGATATTTCGTTCTCTCTTAGATAATGAGAAGATAAATTGTCAAATCCAATTGTCTTATAAGTGTATATAATTGCAAAATATCTATTTTCAATTTCATTTAATATACTCATTCATTATCTCCTCCGCTCTATTTATTGCTTCATTATATTTTCCATTAATTAAAAAATCTGAAAATAACTTATCATAAAATATTTTATAATACAATGCAAACCTAAGTGACGGATCATTAATTTTTTTCTTAGCAATTTCCTTAACTCTAGCCATAGCATTCGTTAATAAGTTTACAAAATCTTTCTTCTGAGAAAGGCCATCAAGAATTTCATTAAGTATAAACTCTGAAACAAGACTAGATTTGCCATAAGTAGTTACAGCAATTTCGTAATTTTCATCAGAATAAAAAATTGGTACAATAAAGTTTGAGTCTTCTGGATTTGTTGGATTATTACACAATTTTCCTAGTTTCTTTGCCAAATTACATAATTTAGAGTTTAATTCCCTATTGTTGGTTGCAGTGACAATTATATCGAATCTCTTTAAGAAATCCTCAGACAAATTTTCTGCATTCATTTTTATTTTTTCTATTGGAGAATTGAGTAAGTCTTCAGAAAAGTTTTCACTAACAACCGTTACATTTTTACTGTACTTGTGAAATTTTAATGCTCTTTTACTTCCTACTTTTCCTCCTCCAATTACTAGGATTCTAAACTTTTCTAGGTCTAATATTACTGGGAAGTATGGTAAGTTTGACACTATAAATTATTGGATACCTAACATATAAACCTAATTATAATAACAATTTAAATTGCTAAAACCACTGATCTAAACCGCTCTGCCTACTAGCTCCTTTAGCTTCCTTACCGGCTTTAATCAGTCTTTCTATTCCATTAGTTACTCTATCCTCACTAAAGTTATGCTCATCTATGAGGATTTTCTTGATTTCTTCCTCATTAGGCTCTTTTAGATCTAACGAGCTCTCAGGCTTAACTACTGGCGGATTAAGAAAGATAGATCTAATTTCATTAATATTAAGATCAAGAATGTATTTCGGTAATTCTCCTTTTTCTACAGCTTTTTCTATATTTCCGTATTTCTTTATTATTCTTAGAGCAGTAACTGGCCCTATTCCCTTTATTCCGTCAGGGTCATAATCAGTTCCTATTAATATTCCTATATCAACTAGTTGTTCTCTAGTAATTCCGAACTTTTTAAGCAAATCCTCAAGTTCTATAAGTTCTGGCTTAATTTCTACATATACGTCTTTTTTAGGTAATTTCCTCTTTCCAGTTAATGTTAAGTTTCTAATTAATTTATTTGCACCAAAAAGCAAAGAATCGTAATCCTGACTAGCCGCTGCCCAAGTATATCCTTGACTACATAAATATGCAGCTTCAGCTTCTCCTTCACTTGGAGCTTGTACTACTGGAATTCCCATTGCCTCTAAAAGTCTTTTACCTTCTTCTGCCATGTCATTAGTTAACCTAGTTGCCATTTGTGAATACTTCTTTAATTCCTTTGTTTCTCCTTCTTCTTTGGCTTTTTCCAATTTTTTCTCAGCTTCTTCCTTTATTTTTCTTCTTCTTTCTAATTCTTGAGCTTTAAGTTCTGGTGGTTTTCCATCGAATACATAAATTGGAATTACTCCTTCTTCTAAAAGGCTTATTGTTCTATAAAATATTCCACTAAGATGACTAGTAACTCTTCCTTGTGAGTCCATTAGTGGAGTACCGTCTGGCTGTCTTATTGCAGTCAAAAACTGGTAAATAGCGTTATAAGCATCTATGCTTACTTTCTTCCCTTTTAATTCACTTAGCTGAACTTCTCTTTTGATTTCTTTTACCAAATCAGCAAGGTCTACTCCTATTCCTTATCACCTATATAAGTTATCATTCTAGAATTTTCCCTAATTAATGATACTGAGATATAACCCCTAATTTCCAATGACATTAAAGCTCTCAAAAAATCTCCAAATGGAACTTCATAGTCTACTGATTTCCTTACATCATTATACAGATCGTCGTCCTTTATGGGTCCCTCCAATTTTCTAAGTTTCTCTAAAATAATATGAGTTAATGGAACTTCCCTCCACATGTAGATCACGCGTATGTCGAAGGCTTTAACACTTGTCTTGGTAATTGCTGTCTAGCTTTCTCTAACCAAGATTGATAGAACTGTATCATATCCTGAGATACAGATGGTTTTACTTTCTTCAGTGCCTCTTCGAAATGCCTCATTTCTATTTTAACACTAGAACCTTTCATACATTCTTTCATTTTAGCGTCACGACAGTCAGTATCAGTTGGTGGGCATAGATTACTTACCTTATCTATACAAGTTTTCATACCTTCTCTTATTGCTATCATTGCCGCTTCTCTTACTAACGCAGCCAAATCTGCACCAGTATAGCCATCAGTCTTCTCTGCAATTTCTTCTAGATTAACATCTTCTCCTAGTACTACCTTCTTAGTATGAACCCTTAATATTTCATACCTTGCCTGCTTATCCGGTGGTGGTACGTATATTAATTTTTCAAATCTACCTGGTCTTAGTAATGCAGGGTCTAATATATCTGGTCTATTAGTTGCCGCAATTATTACTACATTATCAAGTTTTTCTATTCCGTCCATTTCTGCTAATAATTGATTAACGATTCTTTCTGTTACGCCAGTATCTGGTGACATTCCTCTCATGGGCGCTATTGCATCTATTTCATCGAAGAATATTACTGTTGGGGCGTACATTCTAGCTTTTCTAAAGATCTCTCTTATTGCTCTCTCGCTTTCTCCTACCCATTTTGATAATACTTCTGGACCTCTTACTGCAATGAAGTTTGCTCCGCTTTCAGTTGCCACAGCCTTAGCTAACATTGTTTTTCCAGTGCCAGGCGGGCCAAATAGTAAGATTCCCTTAGGTGGCTCAATTCCAGTCATCTCATAGTATTCTTGGAACTTTAGCGGATATTCCGCAACTTCCCTCAATTCTTCCTTTATATCTCCTAGCCCGCCAATATCGTCCCATCTTACCTCTGGTACTTCAATGTAAATTTCTCTCATTCCACTAGGTACTATCTCCTTTAGAGCGTTCATGAAATCTTCCATCTTTACTTCCATCGATTCTAAAATTTCTGGTGGAATCTTATCTAACGTAATATCTATCTTTGGTAAGTATCTCCTTAGGGCATTCATTGCCGCTTCTCTTACTAACGCAGCCAAATCTGCACCAGTATATCCGTGAGTAACTTCTGCTAATTTTTCTAGATCTACATCTTTAGCTAATGGCATGTTTCTAGTATGTATTTGAAGAATCTCTAATCTTCCCTGCTTATCTGGTAAAGGTATTTCTATTTCTCTATCAAATCTTCCTGGCCTTCTAAGTGCAGGGTCTACTGCATTTGGTCTATTAGTTGCCGCAATTACTATTACATTGCCTCTACTCTCTAACCCATCCATTAAAGTTAATAGTTGCGCTACTACTCTTCTTTCTACTTCTCCTATTACTTCATCTCTCTTAGGTGCTATTGCGTCTATTTCATCTATGAAAATTATAGCCGGGGCATGCTTTTTAGCATCTTCAAATATTTCTCTTAGTCTTTGTTCGCTTTCACCGTAAAACCTGCTCATTATTTCTGGTCCGTTAATTGAAGTGAAATACGCATCCGTTTCATTTGCTACAGCCTTGGCTAACAACGTTTTTCCTGTGCCTGGAGGACCATAAAGCAATACTCCCTTTGGTGGTTCTATTCCTAACCTTTTGAACAATTCTGGGTGTCTTAATGGTAATTCTACAAGTTCCCTTACTTTTTGTATTATATTCTTTAATCCTCCTATATCTTCATAAGTTACTCTTGGATACCTAGTCTGTTCAACTGGTTTATCGCTTATGTTTATACTAGTCTCATCAGTAACCATTACTATTCCTGCAGGCCTTACTTGAATTACAGTAAATGGTATAGCTTGCCCAAGTACTGGTATTAGCACAGTATCTCCTTCTACTAATGGAAATTCTTTCAATTTTTTCTTAACATATGCAACAAAACCTGGATCTACGGTAATAGAGAAGTTAGATGGAGCTAGCTTTACAGACGTTGCAGGTTTTACAGTAGCTTTCCTTACTATTACTTTATCTCCTATGGACACTCCAGCGTTTTTCCTTGTTATTCCGTCCATTCTTATTATATCTTTTTCTCCAGTATAATCATCAGCGGATAATGGCCATGCAATTGCTGCTGTTTTTCTTTGCCCTTCAATTTCTACAACGTCCCCTGGACTGACATCGATTTGAGATAGCAAATCTAAGTCTATCCTTACTTTTCCTCTTCCTACATCCTTTTGTCTAGCTTCAACAACTTTTAATATAAGCTCACGCTTCCTGGGTTCTTCAGCAGAAGAACTGGTTGCCAAATATGATCTCCACTAAAATATATGGAAAACTAGATAAAAGAGATTAACTTATTAAAAACCGAGCCTCGTTATTCCAACTACTTCGGCATGACTTACTCCTTCTATATTAGAAGCAATTTCTTCAAGCGTATCAGTTCCTCCTTCAGTCTCTTCTGGCATTTTAACGTAAAGAACTAGAGCTTGTAAACCAAAAGCTATGGGCTCTGTCTCTTTTCTTACTATGGAATAATTTTGAGGAAGTTTCTTAGTTATTTCCTCTGCTAACTTATCTAAATTAACCTCATCACTGTCAGGAAATACTTTTAGTACTACCAAAACATCTGTCATTTTATAATCCCCTCTTAAGGTCCAGTAAAACCGCACTTAGGGCAAGTATATTCTACTCCCTGTAATCTACAGTATTTATCCCTTAATATCAAGACTTCACCACAATTCGGGCAATAAAATGCTACTCCTCTCTCTCTAGGATGTATAATTCTTCCACAACTACTGCAAACTGGAGGCTCTATTTCTTCTCTTAAACTAAGCTTGACTGACAATTTTATTTCCCTCTAAATATCAACTCTGGAGAGTTTATAAAAGTGTCAGATTACTTAGGATTTATGAAAATGGTGGTAATGGTACGGAATGACATAAAAATGGGCAAAGGTAAGATTGCTGCCCAGGTTGCTCATGCAGCAGTTTCTCTAGTTTTAGATATTTTAAATTCTAATAATAATATCTGGAAATCTTGCCTTGAGGAATGGATAAACGAAGGTCAGCCTAAGATAGTTGTAAAAGTCGAAAATCTTGAGGAGCTACTGAAGAGAGCAGAACTTGCCAGGCAAAAAAATTTACCAGTAACTATAATCCAGGATGCAGGAAAAACTCAAGTTGAACCTGGGACTATAACTTGTGCGGGTATAGGTCCTTGTGAGGACTCCTTAATAGATTCAATAACCGGTGATCTAAAATTACTATAAATTCCATAGATATTGCAATAGGAATTGAAAGACATTTACACGAATGGCCTACAATTGACGCAGAAATACCTAGACCTGAAGGTTTTAGAGTAATAGAAGAAATAAACTACAAACCATGCGTTGAATGGAAAGGAGAAAAATCTGGGAAATACGCAGTATATCTTCTAGAGAAAACCAATGTTGATCATTTTACTGCAATATATGAATTAACTAAAATTCTAAAGAGAAAAGTCAACTACATAGGAATAAAAGATACTAATGCAATCACGTCCCAAATAGTTTACACAGACTCTTCATCTACTGTACAACAATTCGAAAGTAACGGAATTAAGCTAAAATTTCTTGGATATTCAAATCAAAAGTTCAATCATACAGGCAATATCTTCAGAATAAAACTTGTAACCTCTAAATTTGATGAAGTAATCGAAAGAATTAAGGTAATTAATAAAGATACTTTTATCCCAGCCTTTGTAGGCTATCAAAGGTTTGGAACTAGGAGACCTATGACTCATGTTATAGGTTATTATATTGTCAAGAAGGACTGGTATAATGCAGTAATGTCTATATTAGCTTACCCTTTTTACTCAGAGTCAGACTTAATGAAAGATATAAGGAAAATGATAATGGAAGGAAATTACAAAGAGGCATTAAGTTTCACGCCAAGTAAGTTTAAACAGGAAAGAGTACTTCTGAAGAATCTTATCAAGAATAACAATTTCTTTTTAGCATTAAAAAACTCGTTTATTCCTCTAAGTTTTTATGTTGAAGCGTATCAAAGTTATTTGTTTAACAAGCTTTTATCTAGAAAAATGAATGATATAGAAAGAAATTCTATTTTAGGTATATATTCTGATATACGCAAATGTGACGAAATATGTAAAGAAATTTATGATGAAGAAGGAATAGATCCAAGTAATTTTAAGATAAAAGAGTTGAAAATAAATAAGCCTCAACTAGTTAGAAAAGCGTTTACGGAAGTAAGAAACCTAAAAGCTGATGAAAAAAATAACGAAATATCTTTTGCATTAGATAGGGGAATGTATGCTACAGTTTTTCTAGTGGAACTATTAAATATAGATGCGAGAAAAATAACCTAAGGAACAAGTCTTTTCTTATCCCTTGGGAATAACGAGATCTCTTTTACGTTTTGTAATCCAGTGAAAAGCATCATTAGTCTTTGTACTCCTATTCCCACACCGGCATGAGGAGGCATTCCATAGTCAAACCATTTTAAGAAGAACTCAAAACTTGCTATATTTAGCCCTCTAGTCTTTAATTCTTCTTCTAGAACTTCCCTCTTGTAGTTTCTACTGCTTCCAGAGGCTATCTCAACCCATCTATAAATTAAATCAAAGCTTTCGCTTAATTCAGGATTATTACTTTTCCTTCTTGTATAAAATGGTCTAGCAGTAGAAGGCCAATCAATTATGAAATATAAATCTTCATTTAATTTCTGGTGGAGAATTCTTTGCTCTGGTGTTCCTATATCGTCCCCAAATTTTATATTAACTCCAGCGCTTTGCAATATCTCTATTGCTTCCGAATAGGTTATTCTCTTAATAGGTTTTTTAATTTCTGGTAAAGTATGATTGAGTATTTTCAATTCTTTTTGACAATTACTCCTTACTCTATTTACCATAAAGTCTAATGTATTTTCAACGATATTCATTATATCATTATAATCTGCAAACGCTACTTCAATATCTGCACTTAAGAATTCTGATAAGTGATAAGGAGTATCAGACTCTTCAGCTCTCCACGCCGGAGCTACTTCGAACACTCTTTCAATTGTTCCTGCTAATAGTTCCTTGTAAAGCTGTGGACTTTGAGCTAAGAATGCCTCTTTGCCAAAATATATAACTGGAAATAGCTGTGCACCCCCTTCAGTCGCAGTAGCAATTATCTTAGGTGTAAAAATTTCAACAAATTTTTGCGAGTATAGATACTCTCTAAAGGCTCTTATAGCCTCAGACTGTATTTTTATCACAGCTTCCATTTCCAACCTTCTTAGATCCAATAGCCTTTCCCTAAGTCTAGTGTCTAAATCTGCGTTAACTTTACCAGAAACGTCCAACGGAAGAGGAGCTTTTGCTTTACTTAAAATTTCAAGTTCATTTGCATGTATTTCTACTCCGTTTGGAGCTCTCTTATCAGCTTTTACTACACCTTTAACTAAGATCACAGATTCTTGAGTTAAATCTTTACTTAATTCAAAAGCTTTCGTATTACTTTTATCAATAACTATTTGACCTAAGCCTGACCTATCTCTAAGTAATATAAATTTCTTTCCTCCTAGATCTCTTATAGTGTGAACCCAGCCTGCCACTGTAACTTCTTTCCCATCTTGCTCTGGAGATATTTCTGCTACAAAATCGGACTTAAGCATTTACTCAACCCTTATCTTAACTCTTGTATCATGAATCTTTGATAAAGCTGATTCTAAGATGTTAGAGTCAGCAGGCAATAATTTTCTTTCGCTTTTTGAAACTCTTATCACGTATTGAACAGAACCGTCGGGCAACCACACTGTATTAACTCCTAAATCTCTTGCAGGTGAAAGTAATTGTATTGCACTATTCTTAATATTGTTAGTTTTTTCTACTATCCTTACTTTCATATGAAGTTTATCTTGTAGAGCTTTGGCAACCTTTATCCACTTTTGTATTGTCATAGATGGGCCACTCCCAACTAGAAGGATTAAAAGATCATTTACCTTAATTGCCTTATAATATGTTGAATCTTTCAATTCTTTAAATTGAGTTTCCTCTAATTCTAAAAGAGCTTGCATTACCTTTACTTCAAAACTGTCTACCTCTCCGCTATCTACAAGACTCTGGCATCTATTGCAAAGCAGACCACTTTTTACGCATAAATAATCAAGGGGAATTTTCATCCAAATCCACGCTCCACTATTACCGCAATATTTATGAATCTTGTCAGATATATAAGTAGCGGGTTATATAAATGCCTATTACCGACCCTGAAAAGCTCAGAATAGTCCAAGAAAGAGTGTTCATTAAAAAAGTTTGTAGAAACTGCGGTGCTTTAAACTCAATAAGAGCTACCAAATGCAGAAGATGCCATAGTAGGAATTTAAGAATCAAAAAGAAAGAACTACCGGCTAAGAAAGCTTAAAACCGATATCCTTAAGTCTTTCTTTTATACTATCAGCATTTTCTTCAAATAGTTCTATATGTTTTTCAAGGTAATCCTTGTTTATTTTTAATTTTCCTTCAGCTATATAATATAGAATGCCTTTCAGCTCATCCTCGTCTTCTTCTCTATAAGCATTAACTTTTAACAATATGTAATCTTCAAGTCTTATTACCTTAAATGTGGATTTTCCAATTTTCATTTCCTCAGCACTATTCAAGATCTCTTGCGGTACAAAGAAATCCTGAATGTTATCATAAATATCAATTTGTAACTGCCCTTCTTCTACTGGAACTATTATTCTAGGTGTATCTATAGGCGTTGAACCAAAATCCCAATTTTTCTCTTCTGCCAATTCCCTATATTTTTCTCCTTCAGCTATAGCGCTTATTTCAGTAGGGAAAATATCTACATCGCTTTCAGTTCCCTTTCTCTTTAAAAGTAGGTCTACTATTGTATCTCCTATTATTACAAAATCTGATATTTTTTTCAATTCTTCTAAGACTTCTCCAACTGAGTTAAAACTTATCAATTAGCTCACAAGCTTATGATAGCAAAATCTTCTATATTTTTAACTTATCCTACCCTGTGGCTACAATGACCTTAATCTTAAATTTAAATTTTTTAAACACCGTTAATTTTCTGGTGATTATTTGAGTACACCTAAAAGAAAGGAAGAAACTGTAGGAAAAGAAATGACTGGAGACGAAGCTTTAGCTTACGTTTTAAAAGAAATAGGTACAAAAAAAGTATTTACTACAGTTAGTCTTCCCGAAAATTTAAGAGAAAGGCTGAAAGAATACGAAATAGAGCAAGATATTTCATTAAATTCAAGAGACGCGTTACTTTTAGCAGAAACTTATGCAATGGAAAATAATACTGCGGGAGTGGTAATTCAGATCCCTGGCACAGAAATACTTAACGGAATCGATGTAATAGCACAAGCTTACGCTGATTCAGTTCCTCTTTTAATTATAGGCAGTCTAAGATCATATAGAGACGTAGGTAGAGCTAGAATAGGAGAATTAAGAACTCCAGATGATCTAAGCTCTACCTTAGCTCCAATTACCAAATTGAGAGAAAGAGCAATAAGTATCGAGGAAATAACGGTAACTGTAGAGAAGGCAAATAAAGAGGCTTTAAGCAATAGACCAAGGCCAGCCTTCGTTGAAATAGCAGAAGATCTTTTCAAGATGAAGGCTTACCCACTGTCTCCTGCAGAACAAAAGCCTGAAAAGAGAACACCAGATAAGAATACTGTAGCAAAAGTAGCAGAGGTTTTATCAAACTCTAAGCTTCCAGTAATAGTCTCTGGATATGGTGTTATAACTAGCGGGGCTTATAACGAATTAATAGAGCTTGCAGAACTACTTGATGCACCAGTAATTACTACAATAAAAGGCAAAGGAAGTTTTCCAGCATCTCACCAACTTTTTGCAGGCGAAGGATTAGGTATAATAGGGACTGATATAGGCAATAAGCTTCTGGCAGAAGCCGATTCAATACTTTTCTTAGGTACTAGATTAACTCAATTGTCTACAGGAGGGTGGTCAATGAAATTCAAGGGATTTACAATGCATAATAACATTGATGGCGAAGATATAGGAAAAGTAATAATGCCCCATTTACCCATAGTGGCAGACACTGGTCTATTTCTAAAAGAGCTACTCGTATTACTAAAGCAGAAGATTAAAGATAAAATTGATAGAGGTATTAGGTACGAAATACTTAGATCTAAAAAGGAACCAGAATTAAGAGCTCATAGCGGATTATGGCCTTGGGATGTAGTTAAGACGCTAATGGACTTCAAGTTTAGTAAAATCTTTGTAGACTTGTCTGCAGTGACTTTCGACATGATAAGGTATCCTGTTGAGAAACCAGTGTGGTTCACTTCAGAAAGTATTATTTCCAAAGGTATAGGAATAGCGGGAGTTATACAATCTAAGGATAAAAACGCTTTAGGAGTAACAGACTTACCTTCAATTACTAGAAACTTAGGATTATTACAATCAAAGAAAGATGAAGCTAAAGGAACATTAATAATATTTAATGACAAAGCTTCCACATACCTTGATACTACGGCCTCTGATGCACCTACAATAAAAAGAAGCTGGTCATCGATTAACATAGATTTAAAATTCTTAGGTGCAATTGACGTAAATTCTACTGCAGAATTAAAAGAAGCGTTGAATAATAATGAAGGAGATAATAAACTTAGGATTATAAATGTAAATATTGATCCACAATACGACTCTTCTGTTCTCATAAGGATGTGAAATTATAATATTTGATTGATAGGACTTTTTTATAGTTTATACACAATTATATTTATTATGATAATATCTTTTTAAATGAAAATACGCTGATTCACTTATGAATGATAAAGTATTGTTCGTATTCATGACCGGAAGAGAAAATTTTGCTAAATTATTAGCAAACATTGGCATGGCAACTAAAATGAAAACTGCAGATCCGCAACTTACCGTAGAACTTATCTTTCTTACGCCTGCAGTAGAAACTTTAAACAAGAGGCAAGTAATGTTTAAGCCCGTGTTAGAAGCAATAAAAGAAGCAAAGAAAGCTGGTATTAAAATAGTAGCATGCGAAGTAGCTATGGCCAATGTAGGTTTGCAAAAAGAAGATATTGAAGATGGATTAGTAGACGAATTTGCGCCAGTAGGAGGTCTTTACGTTTTGCAAAAAATAAAAGAAGGCTATGAAGTTCTAACAATATGAGGCCATTGATAAGTACTAATAGACTAAAGTTAATTTTATCATAATTTTCCATTATTTATTATTATTATGTTAAATATCTTTTTATTAGACTTCAAATCTAATACATTAATATATGATATTTAATTCTAGACTGAGAATAAAGTTAGAGCACAAGTATTACACTTGATAGAATTTGGTTATTCTTAGTTCTTATAGATAGCAATACATATTATATTAGAAATTAAAAGTATTAGTATATATTTACATTTTCTTAAATAAAAATTCCCTTAAATTTACGCTATTCTCTTGCTTTCCTAAGTTTAGGTTTAATTGATCTAAATATAAAACATTCTCGTACATTAATTTGCAATCATATTCTAAAAAGTTAGCTTTTTAAGGTTCTAAATATAAAACCTTAAATATGGAGTACTTAGTAGGCAATAGAATAACAGAGCTCAGAGAAAAGAAAGGATTAAGTATATCTCAACTTGCTAAACTATCTGGAATTTCGAAGTCCACATTATGGGAGATAGAGAATAATAAGATAAGCCCAACAATTTCTACACTCTGGAGTATAGCAAATGCCTTAAGAGTTCCATTTAGCGAACTCATAACATATGATATCGTAATAAAGGATGAAGGATATGAGGTTCGTTTAATAGAACGAGAAGGTAATAGGGAAGTTTATATAATTAAATTAATCTCTAATGTTGTTAAACGTTCTGAAGCGCACAAGACAGCCCCGATTGAAATAGTTCATGTAATTAAAGGTGCCATGATAGTTGGACCAGTTGAAAGCCCAAGGTTTATCTGGGAAGGAAGAGTTACTAAGTTCTACGGCGGAATAGATCACGTTTATATAGCCCTAGGTGGTGATGCTGAAGCAATAGTTACAATGATATATTACCAACAAAATGCTAATAATCTTAATAGAAAAATTTATATTAATAATAAGAATATAAAAATAGAAAAATATAGAGATTTAATTAAAGATTATGAAAGAATAGGAAATGAAACATTAGCTAATGCTATTTCGGCAATAAGCAATTATAGCATAATCGACGATACTCGATTAGTATTTGATATACTTTCTGCTGAATTTAAAACGTTACGTGATAACTTAACACTACCTAAAGCTGTTTTTGAATCAATGAATAAAGTAAGTAATTCCGAAATAACTAAAACTACAGATTTTGAACATAATATAGACGTTTTAAGATACTATATTTATGAACCTCTTCATCCAGGCTATGCCGAACAAGCAGTATATGTTGCCTACGAATTAGAGAAAAGAAAAATTAGAAATATTGTTAGTATAGGCTGCGGCCCTGCGTATCATGAGAGAATATTAAAGGAAATTATACCCGATTTAAATATAACTTGTATCGAAAATTCTCGATTTTTCAAGGAATTGTCGCCATTTAATGTAATTGATTCAATACCCAATGATTCTGAGGCTATTGTATCTTTTGGATCTTCTCACCATATAGATAATTTTCTTGAAATAGTTACAGAAAAACTTAGAAAGAAAGGAATTCTAATAATATCAGATGAGTTCATAAAAGATTACTCCACGGAAAAAGAGAGGAAAATAAATGTAATAAGACATCATTTAGGATATTTATTAGACATACAATTACCTAAGTTTAGAGATAGTCTCCTCTCATCTTATCATACAGCTAAAAATCTTGACCTCTCGCTAAGTATACTATCTAAAACATATTTGGAAATCATGAATGAAATTAAAGATGAGGTAACCACTAAAGATATTGAAAAAGCCTTTCTTAACTTTTATTATTTAGAATTAACATCCCTAATGCTTGGAATTGCTTATATAGAAGAGAAAAAGACCTCAGTAAAGAAGTTTGTTTCAAAGGCTTCAACACTGGGTTTAAAATTAGTTTCTCATTACAAGGTTTACTCTACCGGAGAAGGAAAGATGGGAAGTGGAACTCACGTTCTAGTTTTCGTTAAGGTGTAAAAAATGAAAGGAAAAAATTTTGGAGTTTTAGAGATGATAATAACTACCGCTATATGGGGAAGTATTCCAATTCTTGCCATATTTTCTGATTTACCATCGCCAGTCTTTGTATTCTTTAGAGTGTTTATTACAAGCATATTTCTTATACCAGTAATTAGAAAAAGGGTAAACTTGCGTAACCTTATTAACAAATATGTCTTTTTGTCTGGAATATTTTTAGCACTGAATTGGATTTTGTTATTCTATGCTGTGTCAATTATTCAAGTATCAGAGGCTATTTTGCTTTATTACTCTGGTCCAATATTCGCAATCCTTATCATGCATTTTCTAGGAGAAAGAATAGGCATAAATAGATATATCTCCATAATAATTGCCTTTACTGGAATTTTCATAATAATTAATCCAACAACACTTAATATTAGTATTGGCGCCTTAATTGCATTAGCTAGCGGAATTTTTTATGGACTCCTAGCTGTTGCTAGCAAAATGGCTACTGGAATAGTAAATTCTAAAGAGCTAGTATTTTATCAGACGATAATATCTACGATAATCACTTCGCCTTTCCTTTTAATACTAAGATTCAATTTAACGTTAAATAATATAGTAATAGTTACCATAGCCGCGTTAGTAAATACTTTATTAGCATTGTTCCTATGGTATGATGCACTTACTAAAATAAGTGTTCAATTATCATCAATTCTAAGCTATCTAGATCCAGTATTCGCAATGTTATTTGCATTTATATTTTTACATCAAATACCGACTTTAATATCATTATTAGGCGGAATATTAATAATAATTAGTGGAATATTTTCAGTTATAATAGAAACTAGGAACATAAAAAGGTAATTCTTAGTAACCTCGTCTGATTCTGCGCTGCATATTTAACGTCTATTGCTATATTGAGTTGAATTTACAAATACAATGAATGAAAGATAATATAACCTCAAAGTGGGCCCGCTGGGATTTGAACCCAGGATTACTGCCGCGTCAGGGCAGCGTCCTATCCAGGCTAGACGACGGGCCCCTTTACAAGATATTAAAAGCTATTTTGGTTTAAAAAATTAAATCCGTCTTGCAACATCTTATACGACTCTTAAGCTATCGAGTATTGCAGGAGTGTAGATGTTTGCTCCTTTAATTCCAAGTCTTTCCTTCTCTTTAGGATTATCTATAAGTCTCTTAAAGGCCATCATTGAATTATATTCTCCATGATCTAGAATAATGTTTTTAGGCTTAGGAGTTAAGTCGTGTAAGAACTTTAGTAGTTGTCTCCTATCTGAGTGTCCTGAGAAACCGTCAACTGCTTTTACCTCCATATTAATTTGTATGTTTTCTACTCTTCCATCTCTTCCGATTATTTGTACTTCTTTTGCCCCATCCCTTACTTTTCTACCCAAAGTTCCTTCCGCCTGATAGCTTACAAATACTATGGAATTCTTTGAATCTGGAGCCATAGCTTTAAAGAACTCCACTGCAGGTCCACCGTTAAGCATACCAGATGTTGCTAAAATAATGGAAGGTTCTCCTTGTGCAATATCTTCCCTATATCCTTCTATCCTCTTAAATTGATCCGAAACGAACGGATTCTCATCTCTATAAAGTATTGCATCTCTAACTTCTCTACTTAACCACTCTGGATAAGCAGTATGTATTGCAGTCACCTCGTCGAATAATCCAGTCACATATACTGGAACTTCTGGTATTAATTTGTTCTTTAATGCGTTATTTATTACTAGCATCATTTCTTGACCTCTCCCTACTGCTAAGACTGGAATAAGGACTTTGCCTCCTCTGTTTATTGTATTATTTATAATATCTATCAGTTGTTTTTCAGATTCCTCCCTATTAGTTTGCTCTTGAGCACCGTAAGTTGTCTCCATAATCAGTGTATCAACCTTAGGGAATTCGCTAGTAGCCCTATCTAATAGCCTAGTTTTTGCATACTTGAAGTCTCCAGTGTATACAATGTTATGAGTTCCTTCGCCTATATGTAAATGAACCATCGCTGAGCCTAAAATGTGCCCAGCATTATAGAATGTTAACCTTATATCTGGTGCAATGTCAGTAACTTCCTCGTAATCCAATGTTATTGTATGAAGAAGCTCTTTTCTCACTTCTTTTGCACTGTAAGGTAAAGGTCTTCCGTCTTTCTCTGCAACGTCCAATAAGTCTAATTGCATTAAAGCCATAACATCCCTAGTTGGCGGAGTTGTATAAACCGGACCTTCATATCCGTACTTAAATAGGTAGGGAACCATACCGCAGTGATCTAAATGTGCATGAGTTATTACTACAGCGTCTAAGTCTTCTAATCTAAGCTGGTCTATATCTAATTTAGGAAACATCCTTTCTCCGAAATTGACGCTTGGATTTACTCCAGTATCAAGTAAAACTCTACTCTCTGGAGTCTCTACTAATATTGCTGATCTGCCTATTTCTTGAAAAGCGCCTAATGCTGTAATTCTAACATATCTATCTTTAAATAATACTTCTCTATGTATTCTATCTCCAAAAGTCTTCAAGATTTTCGCTCTATATTCTGTTTCATTATATATGTGAGTTATGACATTTTCTATAGTCTTAGATTTTATTGGTGGCTCTCTAATTATTTCTGGTTTCCAGAAAGTTTCAAGGAATATTCTTTGTTGTATTAAACCTCCTTTTCCTATTACTAATCCAGGTTTCTTAGCTTTTATTAATACTTCTCCTAAGTCTTCGTCGAACTTTATGTCAGTTATTTCTGCTTCTTTCGGTACAATGTTTTTTATTATTTCTATTGCCTCCTTTTCATCTTTCCTCACGCTTTTATCGGCCTTTACAACAATTCTTTTCTTTATTTCTTTAGCTATTTTCTTTATAATATCACCACCATTAGTTAGAAAATTTGGATTTTTTACATATACGGCTATTTCTGGTCCTTCAAACTCTATTCTAGTTATTCCTGCATCTTTTGGAATTCCACTATATATTGCACCTAAAATTTCAAGTCTACTTGTCACTTAACTCACCAAGAAGGAGACTAACAACTAACATACTCACTTTTTAATATTTAAAACTTTACATTACCATATGGAAATGCGAGAGCATATAATCAGCTTACCAGAAAGAATTTTTATCGGTAACGGGATAATATCTCGAATAGACGAATACTTCTCTGAGTTAGGACTTACTGGTCCTTTCCTCATAGTTACGGGCAGTAACGTAAGAAGGCTAATAGTTAGTAAAATACTAGATAAAATACCTGCTGATGTAATAGAAGTTCAAGAAGCAAACCTTGATGAAGTTAGAAAAGTTGAGGAATTTGCTAAAAAACATGAGAGTAACGTAATATTGGGAGTTGGCGGAGGAAAAGCAATAGATGTAGCGAAATTCTCAGCATTTGAATTAAATAAAAGGTTTGTGAGTATACCAACTGCTCCTTCCCATGATGGCATTACATCACCTTTTGCTGCAATAAAGGGTCTAGGAAAACCTATATCGATGAAAGCTAAAGAACCTACAGCAATAATAGCAGATATTGACGTGCTAAGCTCTGCACCTAGGAGGCTAATTAACGCTGGCATAGGAGATACTGTAGGAAAAATAGTTGCAGTAAGAGATTGGAGACTTGCTGCTAAATTAAGAGGGGAATATTATGGCGATTATACTGCCTCTTTAGCCTTACTCTCTGCTAGGCACGCGTTAAACTGTACTAAGATTATAAATAAAGACCTTAAATATGGTGTAAGGCTTTTAGTAGAAGCATTAATAAGCAGTGGAGTAGCGATGGGTATGGCCGGAAGTACAAGACCCGCAAGTGGTTCAGAGCATTTATTTGCCCATGCAGTAGAGATGCTTTATCCGGAAGGACCACTTCATGGCGAATTAGTAGGAGTAGGCACAATAATGATGGCATATATTCATGGCATAAAATGGAAAGAGATAAGAAAAGCGTTAATTAGAATAGGTGCACCAGTTACTGCAAAGCAATTAGGGGTACCAAATGAAATAATAATAAAGGCATTAACTATTGCTCACACTATTCGCCCAGAAAGATATACTATACTTGGAGATAGAGGATTAACCTGGGCATCTGCTGAAAAAGTTGCAAGAAACACTGGAGTTATTACTTAAAAGTCTCCTTATTATAGTTCTCTACAAAGCTTACTACACTTTCGGGAAGCACGAAAGTTATGATGTCTTTAGCTAAGACGTACTTTCTGGTCTGCAAATCTTCTAACAGAAAGTAATCCTTTGGGACTTCGAATTTTACGCTCTTCTTATCTTCTGTAAGCTCAAATGTCATTTTATTATTTTCACCAAACCACCTTTCAACTAATGCTTGGATTTTTTCCTTCTCGTCCTTAAGTACTTTAACTACCTTCACATTGTAAATTATAGTCTTTCCAGCATATGGATGATTCAAATCAAGTATTACTCTTCCTCCGCTTACACTTTTTACTGTAGCATATCCACCTTCTGCTAATCTTATTACCATGTTAGGCCTAGGATTAATGCCTTGTCTCTTTAATTCTCCTAAAGATACTAATTTAACCTTTGAAGGATCTCTTTCTCCATAAGCCTTTGACGGAGGAATTTCTATCTCCTTTTGCTCTCCTTCATTAAAGTTCCTTAATGCCTCTTCCAATCCTTCTAGAACTCTGTGCTCCCCTATTATTACTAGGAGTGGTTTGTATTTCTTCTCTGGATCATAAATGTTTGCCTTTTTTGCTTCCTCCTCTATTGTTGTATCAATTACTTCTCCTGTATCTTTAATTTTACTAACATAATCTATATACACGAAATCGTTATCCTTAAACATTCAGATCTAGAGAGAGTTAAGATTATAGACTTTAAACTTATTGTTCTTTCACGTTCGATATCACTTAACTTTTTTACGTAAAACAAGATTTTCTCATATGGACTATAAAATCAAGGACATAAAACTCGCTGAACAAGGCAGAAAACAAATAGAATGGGCAGAAATGCATATGCCTGCATTAATGAGCGTAAGAAAAGAGCTAAAGGAAAGACAAAGCCTCAAGGGAGTAAGAATTTCAGCCGTACTTCACGTAACTAAAGAGACAGCTGCACTTGTAAGAACATTAAAAGAGGCTGGAGCAGAAGTCGCGCTTGCAGGAAGTAATCCGTTATCCACTCAAGACGACGTTGCGGCCGCACTAGTTGAAGATGGGATAAAAGTTTTTGCCTGGAAAGGAGAAAGCGAAGAAGATTATTATTCAAATATAAAAGAAATATTGAAATATGAGCCTAACATTGTAATGGACGATGGAGGTGACTTACATGCTTATATTCATGAAAAATGCCAGTCTCTAAAGATAATAGGAGGTACGGAGGAAACAACCACCGGAGTTATTAGATTAAAGGCTATGGAGGAATCTAAAGTATTAAAATATCCAGTTATTGCTGTAAATAATGCATTTACAAAGTATCTGTTTGATAATAGGATCGGAACAGGGCAAAGCGCAATAGACGGAATTCTAAGAGCTACAAATATATTAATTGCAGGAAAAGTCGCAGTAGTTGTAGGCTATGGCTGGGTAGGAAGAGGAATAGCTACCAGGTTAAGGGGTATGGGAGCCCGAGTCATAGTCGTTGAAGCCTCACCTTTAAGAGCATTAGAGGCAGTAATGGATGGATTCGATGTAATGCCAATGAGCAAAGCAGCGGAAGTAGGAGAAATATTTGTTACAGCTACTGGCAATATAAATGTAATTAGCAAAGAACATATATTAAAAATGAAGAATGGAGCAGTATTAGCTAATGCCGGTCATTTTAACGTTGAAATAGATGTTAAAGGCTTAAAAGAAATTGCAAAATCTGTTAGGAACATAAGACCTTACTTAGATGAGTACGAATTACCTAACGGTAACAAAGTGTATTTACTAGCAGATGGTAGATTGGTTAACCTTGCCGCAGCCGAAGGCCATCCAAGCGAAGTAATGGATTTAAGCTTCTCAAATCAAGCACTTTCAGTAGAATATATTTATAATAATAGAGATAAACTTGAGATAAAAGTATACAATGTTCCTCAAGAAATAGATGAGAAAGTTGCACTACTGAAATTAAAAGGAATGGGAATAGAAATAGAGCAACTGACAGAAGAACAAAAGGAGTATATGAAGCAATGGAAATATGGTACATAATTTTTTTCGTAAGTCTTAAAAAGGATTGTTTATTAAAAAGAAAATAGTGGGCCCGTAGCTCAGCTAGGTAGAGCGCTCGGCTCATAGCCTCGGTGAGAGACCGAGTGGTCGAGGGTTCAAATCCCTCCGGGCCCATAAGGGTCTGGTAAGCGCTCCCAGACCCACATTAAGGTAAGTTTCGATTATCTTATCTAAGGGGCCAATGTAACGCTCTCTTACGTTACCGTCTTTGTCCTTCTCTATTAAGTAAACATAATACTTCTTCCCTCTTTGACGAATCTTATATTGCCCGGCTGAGAAAACTCTATAACTCTAACCTAATTGTAACATGTGCAGATGTTTTAGAAATGTTAAGTATTACATGCTAGCACATTGTATTTAATGTTATATCTCGAAGATTATATCACTAGAAATATTCATTTTTCATTCTTGCTAATTAATTTTACTCTTATCATTCCAGTTGTTGCGCTAACATCAGCCTTTAAATTACTTACCTCTAGCATTCCATCTATTAGGCTTTTTATGAAATCTATTATTCTACCTTGAAAATAAGGAGAGAAACTTTCAATATATTTGCCATTATAATCGACATTCACGTCCCCTATAAAGCTTAGAAAGAAACGTAAAATTGATAAAAATGACACTTCAACGTTATTCATTAATTGACTTACGTAACTCATTAAACTTTTACCTAACTCTTTCCATTTTTCTAGGTTCATCTGTGAGTCTCTTAAGGAATCGAAAGGAACAAGAATCATAAATCCTTTATAATTGTTCATTAACTTAGACAAGAGTATAAACGTACTTATCTCGTTTTTAATATCTACTCCGTTCTTCTCCATCTGTATTGATGCAGCTAGTAGGTCATTTGTATAATTATATATTGAAGAGCCATTTAATTCCGTTAATCTTCTTATTTCATCATAAATATCCTTTCTCATAAAACAAGGTTGACGTTTACCATTATTTTCATTTTCCATATTAATAGTGATGTATACACTTGTATATAAAATCAGTGGCTGCCCACTTACATCACTGTTCTGTTATCTTTGGGTCATCATCTGTTAGTCTTATTTCCATTTATAGCTTAAATTATTAAGTGTTATTTGCAGGAGTTGATCCGGGGAGCGAAAGTTACGCAATAACTTTCGTAGACGAGTTAGGAAGAATAGTTGCGTATTATGAAATACCTACTGGCCTAATTATTCACGATTCCATGAGACTAGTTAAATTGATAAGAGATAAAAGACCTAACACTATTGCATTACCTTCTGGTCATGGATTGCCTTTCGTTAGAGCTTCTAGAATAGGTGAGAAGGAAATTTTTCTATTGACGCTCGCGGATCCTCAAAAGGAAGGACCACTTAGGAGTTTTTTAAGAGCAATAATACCAGAAGAGAATGCCTTTACTATACCTTCAGTAATAGAACTTGAGAGTGTACCAGAATATAGGAAGATAAATAAGATAGATATGGGTACAGCGGATAAAGTTGCTTCTGCATTCTTTTATAGGACTATTTTCGACAGTTTCGTATTAATCGAAATGGGTAGACATTTCTCATCAGTTATAGTAGTTAAAGATGGTAAAATAATAGACGGATTTGGAGGAACTGAAATACCAGGTTTAGTTTCACCAGGATGCATCGATGGAGAAGTTGCCTACTTACTTTGTAAGTATTCAAGGATAACTAAGGATACTATATACACTCAAGGGGAGGAAAAGAGATCCTTAGAGATTTTAAGGATGATCTCGGAATGGTATAGTGAAAAACTAGATTTACCAATAATAGTCTCTGGAAAAGCTAAGGATAAAATTGATTTTGGAATCAAATTCGAGATAAAGTACAAGGAAGCTTCTGTAGGTGCAGCGTTTATAGCAAATGCAATAGGTGGAGGAATTTTTAGAAAGTACATTGATATGCTTAATAGCTCCGGTACAGCATTAGATTATGTAAGGTTAAAGGGATGGGAAGAGATTACTTCCTTGATAAAGACATAATCAAGGATAAAAACGATAATCTTTACGTAGTTATTACTAATTATAATCCCCCGGGATACGTATTTGCATATTTAAAATACGTGTATACAGGGGAAGGACTTTGGAAAGGTTACGAAAGAGTTTTTAAAAAATATGGAGTAAAAAATTTGATAAAGATTAAACAAAATTTCGAATACGAACCTTGTTATGGATCCACGTTTCCTGTGCTTAAAATATCAGAAATTAAAAATCATTTTAAGCCTGAGGATAAAATTAAGGAGATAATTCATAAGCCTGCAAATAAGCTGGAAGAAACTGTAATAAATATGTTAGCTGAAATGGAAGTAAACTTGCCTTTAGATAAGATTGGAGTAACTGGTTCATTGCTTGCAGGAATATCTCATGAGAACTCTGATGTTGATCTAGTAATTTATGGTAAAAAATACGCCGAGGATTTCGTTAATACTTTTCGAGGCTTCGAGGAGGATAAAGATTGGATAATTGAAACTTCTGAGAATTATTCTCTACCGATAGAAGTAGTTAAAACAATATATAGTAAGAAAACTAGAGGAAAATACAAGGGAGTAAAATATTCATTCCTCTTTGTAGATGATCATCCTTGGAAATACAATGAAAAAGTGTGTATAGAAGTAAATCCTATAAAAGCAATTGGAGAAAATGTTAGCGATTATAGAGCTTTATTTTATCCATCAATTTCTACTCTTTATTCCCAAGGTAAAACGTTTAATATAGTATCATATGAAGGAATTTACAGCTTGGCTCTCTATTATAGCAAGAAAATAGAGGCTTTTGGAATGCTAATGAAATGCGAAGACGAATTAGAAATCGTAATAGGTGATAAAAAAATTGGAGGATATATTAGACCAATTATGTAGTGAAGTGGCATATATCTTATCGTCTTCATCTATTATAGAAGCTTCAGTATTTAAGCCAGGTAACGCTTCGAGGATACAAGATATTAAAAGCGTAAAATATGAGGATGTTCTACTTTCAGCAAATCTTGCTAATGCCTATTATAGAAAGGCCTGTATTAGAGGATATAATTCTTCTAGACCGCTATACGACCTGCTTTACCTTACTATAAAAGAAAGTAAGAAGATGGAGGTAAATTATTCAATTCTAGGTACACAGCTACTATTACTTCCTATCTCTTATTCATCACTCCTAGCTGATAATGTGGATAATTTAAGGAGAAAACTTAGCGAACTCATAATTTCTTTGGATGTTGAAGACACCAAATGGTTTTTTGAAGCTCTAAAACAAGTGGAATTGAGTTATTTAGGTAAAATTGACGTCATGGATTATAGGGAAACAGCAAATAAAACCATGTATGAAGTTTTAGTATTTTCATCGAATATGGATACTATAGCTAGAAATATGATAAGAAACTATGAGTATTCCTATATTGCATATAAAATAATAAAAGACAGCGAAAGTCTTGAAAAAGGAATACAGAAAGCTTTCATAGAAATTTTATCAGAGCAACCGGATGGATTAATATACCGAAAGTATGGCGGAAAGATTGCTTTGCTTATTTCTCACCTGGCAAGAGAAGTGAAGGGAGATTTTACTGAGAAAAAACTTTTGGATTTCAATAATTTTCTAGTTAAGAATAATTATAATCCAGGATCTACGGCAGATATTATAGCCTCTGGTGTTGCATTATATTTACTTGATAAGTGGTATGAAAAAACTCGCAATGATTACCCGCTTCCCTTGCCAAGAGGATGCAGTAGAATATATAAATAATAATTTTGACGGAGTGATAGGTTTAGGAGATGTAGAATGCCCTCAATATCTTAATAACTTTCACGGAATTTTAGGTGAAATGGAAAGCGTTTATATCATGAAATACCTTAAAAAAACTGAGAGACTAATAACAAAGGAATTCTTAGGTCTCTCAACGGATTTTTCAACTGAAATTAGTATAACTCATTTCCCTCCTAAAGGATTTAAGTCCGGAATAATTATAAACGTCGAAATAGGAAAGAAGGAAATTTCTGCAAAAATACTCTCAAGTAAGACTAAAATTGTAATACACGGCCATTCAGAAAACCAAACTATAGTGAACTCTCACGGATTTCAAGTAATCTCTATAGGTGCCTTCGAAAAAGGGTATCTTGCAATTTATTATCCGGAAGAAAAGAAGATTGAGTTAAGTAAGATAAGTAGCCATTAAGTACGCGTCTTCTCCGTCAGCGTAATAATGTTTTAATACCTTGATTTTCATGAACCCAAGTTTTTCGTAAACTGAAATAGCCGGATAATTACTTACCCTAACTTCTAAGTAAACTTCTTCAGCACCATAATCTTCTTTCATACTTTTCATCGAAGCTTTAAGAAGAGCAGTACCTATTCCCCTATTTCTATAAGCCTCCAAAACTGCTATAGAAACTACGTGGCCTTTCTTAACTAATGAAGGCAAATTCTTCAAATTACTGAAGCCCAACTCTATTCTAGGCATTATATATCCTACAACGTCACCGTTAACTTCTGCCACATAAAACGCCTTTCCGTAATCTTTAATATGATCAACAAAAAAGTAATAAGGATAATTTTCAGGTAAGGATAATCTATTAATCATTATTATATCGTCTATATCATCCATTCTAACATTTCTAATAAGAAATGAGTTTGTAGATTTATTGCTTGTTGCTTGCTCCATGCTATAATATTTTTATTAAGAAGTTTATATACATGTTTGAACCTATTTATGACTCATCCATCGAAGAGAATAATAGGCGAAATTAGCGATGAACTAAAAGGTAAAAAGGTACTATTAGGAGTATCAGCCAGTGTTTCTTTATACAAGTCCCTTGACCTTGCTAGAGATCTAATGAGAAGAGGAGCAGAAATAAAGGTAATGATGACTCCATCAGCATCTAAACTAATCTCCCCAGAAATGTTTACCTGGGCTACTGGAAATAAAACAGTTGTAAAAATAGGAGGTAAATTAGAACACGTACAGTTAGCTGAGGAATTCGACGTAATGATAATTGCCCCTTCAACCATGAACATTGTAACAAAGCTAGCTTACGGTATTACAGATAATAATTTAGTTCTAACCGCAATAAATTTTCTTCAATTAAATAAAAAGGTAATACTAGTTCCTGCAATGCATTTACAAATGTGGAACTCGCCCCAACTCCAGAGCGCTATAGAAATCTTAAGGAAAAATAATAATGTGGAAATTATAGAGCCTAAATTAGTAAATAATCTAGCCCATTATCCAGACATTGAATATCTAACCTCAAGGATTACCTCTTATATCTTAAGAGAGAAGGATCTTAAAGGTTTAAAAATTGTAGTTACAGCAGGACCTACTAGAGAATACATGGATCCAGTAAGATTTCTAACAAATCCAAGTAGCGGAACTATGGGCGTATCAATAGCTAACGAAGCTTACTTCAGAGGAGCAGATGTGGTTTTAGTTCATGGCCCAATTAGCTCTCATTTGTATCCTTATTCTCCGACTATCGAGGTCGAGACTACAGAAGATATGCTAAAAAATGTTGTAAACCTAGTTGAAAAAGAAAAGTTTAATATAGTAATATTGGCCGGAGCTCCTGCAGACTATAAGTTTAAGGTAATAAGGGGAGAAAAAATTGATAGCCACACTGAAGTGCCCAAAGTAGAGTTAGAAAAAACACCTAAAATTTCAGAATATATTAGGGGAAAGGCTTTCATAGTAGGATTCTCTGCGGAAACTGTAAATAATGATGACGAACTCATAGAAAAAGCTAAAATAAAGAAGGAAAGGCATGGATTTAACATGATAGTTGCAAATAACGTAAAAAGAAAGGATATAGGTTTTTCATCTGAATATAATGAGGTAATTGTTATTACTAATAGTGAAATTATAAAGATACCTAAAAGTTATAAAACAATTATAGCTAGAAAATTGCTAGATATCGTAAGAGAAGAGTTTATAAAATCTAAAGTATAATGTTGTTTTGGCTCAGGTAGCTCAGCCAGGGAGAGCGCTGGGCTGTGGACCCAGTGGTCCCGGGTTCAAATCCCGGCCTGAGCCCTTATTTTACGTTCTTCTTTTATAGAAGTTCTACAAAGTCTGAAAACTCGTCTTCACGATAAACATTAGACTACATATGCCAAAGAACACGATTAAATTTTTATTACTGAATATTATTTGTGCAATCTTTGCTATTAGCTTTCAACTCCACGACTGAGTAGGAAATAGCCCCGCGCTTAAAAGCTTATATGACATGTAGAGGACATGGATTAAATATGGGTTATAGCGATATCTAGGTTGAACAATATAAGATTCGTCAAAGAGGGAAGAAGTATTATGTTTTCTTAATAGAGAAGGACAAAGACGGTAACGTAAGACAGCGTACATTGGCCCCTTAGATACGATAGTGGAAATAGCATTGGGGGTTTTAGGGGTGTCCTCCCCTAACACAGTGGGGCTGGCGGGATTTGAACCCGCGACCACCAGGGCCCAAGCCTGGCATCCTAGTCCTGGCTAGACTACAGCCCCATTTTTTACAGTACATTATTAGCCTAAAAAATTTTTCATATAACTATTACCGTAGTTTGTAAATAGATTGCGAGTATTGCAAATATACCTTCAATAATCCAAAGTATAGCCACCACTTGATATTCCTTAAATCTTCCCATCTTCATAACTACATGAGTTAAAGAATTTGGCATATCATTCCAATATAATGTCCCATCTTCGTTAACTTTGCCAAATGATACTCCCTTAAACCTTGTTCTTGCCTTTAATATAAATTCCGCAACGTAAGGTAAATATAATACAGCCAAAGCAGTATACATATAACCAGCTATTCCAATAGAACCTATTACTGAACCAACAAAGTATGTCCCTATGTTTCCTATGAAAACTTTAGCGGGATATTTATTATAATAAAGAAAGGCTAAAAGAGAAGCTAACAAGATCAAGGCCATTTCTCCTGCAACAAATATGTTCCCAGACCTTGTTAAACCAATGTAAGCTAAGCTAGCTGACATTATTATGCCCATTCCAGTTCCTAATCCATTAAGCCCTTCAAGCATATTGAAGGCATTAGAAGAAATTGTTAGTGCAGCTGGTATTACAATCACGTAATAGAAGATTCCTAAATTTATAACACCTAAAAAAGGTATGGATATTGCTGAATGCCCTACGCTAAAAACCGCTAATGGTACTGCAGCAAAGATTGGAGTGAATGCCCTAATTGATTGCCTAAGATTCAAAAAATCGTCCATGAGTCCAAGAAAGGCTATTAGTAACGAGGAGAGTAAAATTGACGATATTATTCTCTCATAATTTGGATCCTGGATTAAAAGTACAAAAGTTCCAGAAACAAAACCTGCTACTATGGCTATTCCGCCAAGTGAAGGTACTTCGGGCTTATTGGGCTTATTTACGTCTTTTCCTACAATTTTTCTCTCTTTTGCTATATGAATTACCCATCTAGTAGTAAGAAATGTTATAATAAAGGCTATAAGAGCACAAATAGGTAGCACTATTTTCGCCTTTTTATTGTAAACTCCGCAAGGTATTTTAAAGCCTTTCCAGCTATATTATTATCACCTATAGCTGATAGGGCCTTCATGGATTTTTGATAATATTCTTCTGCAACTTCATATGCGTAATTTAATGAAAGGGACTTTACCACTTCCGCTGCCTTAATTATTTTTTCTTGATCCTTGGATCCAAGTCCTTCAATTATAATTTTTCTTTCTGCTTCCGACGCTAAACTTAATGCCTTTATTACAAGGATAGTCTTCTTGCCTTCTCTGATATCGCTATATACAGGTTTGCCAAGTTCTTTCTCATCTGCGGTTAAACCTAGAATATCGTCAATTATTTGAAAAGCGATGCCTAAATTTAGTCCAAATTCTTTAAGCAACTCAAGGTCTTTATCTTCAGCACCAGAAACTAGACCTCCTAAAAATGCAGAGCAAGAAAATAGTTGTGCTGTTTTCTTTTTTATCATTTCCAAGTACTCTTCTTCTGTAACATCCTGCCTATTTTCAAACTCCATATCCATTGCTTGGCCTTCTGCAATTATTATTACTGACTTAGAAAATTCTGATAAACCCATGTAGAACCTCTTCGAATCTAATCCTTCTAAAGCCTCTGATAGCACTTCAAAAGCTTTTGCGTGAAGTAAATCGCCGGCAAGAATTGCCATGGGCACTCCCCACTTTACATGCACAGTTGGCATTCCTCTCCTAAGGGTATCCTCGTCCATTATATCATCGTGTATTAAAGTAAAATTATGTAAAATCTCTACAGCGGCTGCAGCTTTATACGCTCTTTTTCTATCTCCAGAGAATAAGTCTGAAGATGCTACTGTTATAAGTGGCCTAAGTCTTTTGCCTCCAGCTTTTAAAAGGTAAATTGAAGCGTCATAAAGCTCCTTTGGTTTGCCTTTTATGTATTTTTCTATCTCTTCATTTACATTTTTAATTATCTCGTCAAAATACTTATCTAGTTCCATTATTCTCTTTTTCTTAATTTCTCATATGTAGATAAACTTATCCCTCTACTTTCCATCCATTCTCTTAATTCCTTCCAAATAACTACTGGAACCCTCTTAAGTTCTTCCACATTTTTAGCTCCCGTTAGCATCATCGCCGCCTTGAGTTCAAAAATTACCTTATTAAAGAAGGAAACTAGGGACTCCTTTCCTTCTACGGCCTTCTTTAGAACTGGACTTGCCATTCCAGCAATATCTGCTCCTAAAGCTATAGCTTTAGCAATTTGAAGACCATTTCTTATCCCACCACTACCTATTATAAATGCATCAGGAACTGCAAACCTTGTTTCAATTATTGAGGCAGCGGTAGGAATTCCCCATCCAGCAAAAAGCTCTGCACTTTCTTTTTTCCAATTATTCTTCCTCTTATCTCTTACCATTTCTACGGCAATCCAACTAGTTCCTCCCTGTCCGGAAACGTCAAAGTATTTTATTCCAATTTCCTTAAATTTTGTTGCAGTTTCCATTGAAATTCCTGTTCCTGTTTCCTTTATTATTATTGGCACTCCCAATTCTTTTGAAATATCCCTAAGTTTTATTAAAATATCACTTGGATATTCTGGCTCTCCTTCCGGCTGAAATAATTCTTGAGCAGGATTTAGATGCACTGCTATAGCGTCTGCCTCTATCATACTTACTGCTTCCTTTAGTTCTTTTAATCCATAACCCTTAGCTAACTGAGGAGCTCCAATGTTAGCTATTATAGGTGATGTAGGGGCTTTTTTTCTCACAATTTTAAAGCTCTCTCTGGCATCTGCCCTTTCTATTGCAATCCTCTGACTTCCAACTCCCATGGCTAATCTTAATTCTTCAATAACCTCTGCTATTGTTGCATTAATTTTCCCTAAGGCTTCATTTCCTCCAGTCATTCCAGTCACCATTAGTGGTGCAGAGATTTCTTTGTTGAGAAATTTAACGTTAGTATTTATTTCATTAAATGAAAGACATGGCATTGCTTGGTGTATTAAAACTACATCATCAAATAATGTTGGTATATAACCTTCAACGTCTTCATAAAGACAAATTTCAACGTGCTCCAACTTTCTATTTGTTATCATTTTTACACCTTACAAGAGTTCCTATATCCTTTCCTTCTAATGCCTTATATATGTTGCCTTCGATCCTGCCGTTGAATATTAAGGCTTCTATACAGTTTTCTAAAATTTTCTGAATTTTAGCCTTCATACCACCAGTAACATCAAAGCTTGAAGAAGATAGATCGTCTATAAAAGGAGAATTAACTTCCTTAGCAACCCTTCCATTGATAAATACTCCATCTACATCTGTAGCAAAAAATACTCTAGAGTTAAATTCTTTGCCTAACAAGATCGCTATATCATCTCCAGAAATTATTTTTCCTGATTCAGTGATATCACCATAAATAACTGGAACTAGCCTTTCTTGTAAATATCTTTTAACAATATCTATGGAAAAGAATCTGCCTGGTAAAGGAAATACGTTAATTCCTTCATCATAAAAGATTTTCATTATTTTAAGGTTTAATTCTTGCATCGCAATAACAGTTTTTATCTTGTCACCCTTAGAGGCTTCATAATGACCAAAACTTCCTCCTCCATGTATAATAATTAATGGATAAAACTTCTTAACTTCACGTGCAATTCTCCTAACTATTTCTTCATTAAAAGAATAAGGTATATTCTTATTTGTTATTAAGCTTCCTCCTAATTTAATAATTCTATAAGCGAAGCCCAATTTAAGTCCCATATCCATTTCCAACTGTTGTTCATAGGATATGGCAAACCATAAAGGGAACTCCATAAGCCGTTCTCAAATTGAATTAGACTAGAATCTTTAGATATTTCTACAGGCAAAATGCCAGCCAAGTGAATTAATGAACTCTCTAAAAACCTTGGTTTAGGTAATGGGAAACTAGTAAGTAAGTTTATCCTAACTTCCTTTTCACTAAGAGGTACCGGATCTTCTCCATCGCGGTAAAGTATAGGCAAATTAAGTTCTTGGGCCTTTCTTAAGGCTCTTATTAATCTTGAGTCAAACATTGCATCATCTATCATTTCTAGTGTTTCCTTAACGTCATTTTCGTTCATGGGAATCTCGCATTTGTTTATTGCCAACTCAACAAGCTTTCTCGTTACGTAAATGTAATAGGAAGAAAAAGGCAAATTCCCTTCTATATCGTACTCAATATTACAAGAAAAGCCTGTAGCCTCACGAAAGTATTCTAGAAATTTATCTATTTTTGGTTTTCTTTTTACCTCTCTCACTTTAACTATTGCAAAATTGATTAAAACTGGATTATTAACTTCCAAGGGAAGCCCGGAATAACAAAACGGGACTTTAACTTCCAAATCTTGCTGCAAGATATCCCACTACTGAGGACTTATCCCCTGATGTATCTCCAGAAGTAGCATGCTTTAGAATATATGGCTTCTTATTAAATTTCTTTGCTAATATCATTGCAACCATTACTGGTGCGTAACCACACATTGTTACATCTTTATTCTCTACAACATCGTAAAGACCTTTATAATCTAGTTGTTCTATTTTCTCTATCGCCATCTCATCTTTTTTATACGTAATATCGTAAGGATCGTAATGATTCATGTCACTACTAGCTAGGACTACTATATCTTTTTCAGGATGTTTTTGCATCAATCTATATATTCCTTCAGCTATGTATTCTGCTATCTCAGGAGTTTGATAAAGTATAACTATTGGAATTATTTTTATTTCTGAATCAAAGAAAAACTGTAAGAAAGGTATTTGAACTTCAACAGAATGCTCATATAAATGCGCTTGCTCATCTATATCGATAACTTCACTATACTTAACAAGCTCCATTGCCATCTCTTCATCTATCTTCACGTCGCCTAAAGGAGTCTCCCAACAACCTTTATTCCATAAGGAAACATAAGATCCGTAGCCCGTGTGATTAGGACCTAGAATTATTACAAGATCCGGCTTGCCTTCAGAAGCTAAATAATAATAAGAATGGGCTGCTACGGGACCGCTATAAATGTAACCGGCATGAGGAACAATAAAAAATAAGTTATCTCTCTTACCTTTTTCTTTTGGGACTGTAGGTAATTTACCAGGGCCTACAGGATGAGTAAATGACCAAACAATTCGATCCTTTAATTCCTGAGGATCTGCCTCATAAAATGCACCGGCTACTGCAGGTAATCTTTTCATTGAACAAGCTTCACCTCAAATTCCTCAACCTTCACTGGTATATCGGCATCCATAGGTATCTGCTTTCTCTCCCTAAGTATTTGCCTAGCTAGTAGCCAATAAAGTAAAGCTAAAGATTTCCTCCCCTTATTATTTGCGGGTATTACTAAATCAACATATTCTATTTTAGCATCAGTATCAGCAAAAGCTACCACAGGAATTCCCATATCTGCTGCCTCTTTTATTGCTTGAGTATCAGTTCTTGGATCAGACACGAGTAATACTTCTGGCTCTATAAATCTGTCAAGGTATGCGTTAGTTAAAGTACCCGGAACCAATCTTCCGGTTATTGCCCTACCTCCTACTACTTCTGCAAATTTTTGAACCGGAGTAAATGCGTAAGGTCTTGACGCAACAGCTAGGATTCCACTAGGTGTAAATCTTGAAAGGAATTTTGCAGCAATTCTCAATCTTTCATCTATTTTTCTAACATCAAGTACGTAAAGACCTTCTGGCCTTACTCTGTAAATGAATTTCTCCATATACTTAGTACATGTATGTGTACCTATATGGACGCCTGCGGAAAGATAGTTCTCTAATGGAGCTAATAATTCTATTACTGCTCCTTTCTCTGATTTTTGTAATTCCGCCTTTTCTGCCTCAGATAACTCGGTTCCCTTATTTTCTTCTTCTGACATTTAAATCACCTTCATATTGGTCTAGTATAATTAACTACCTCTTTTATAATATCTACATGACTTAATAACATTCTCCTACAACAATATCTTCTAACACCTAGGTCATCTAATACTTTTTGCGGATCTTCTCCGGCATTTACTCTAGTTATAAAGGGCTCCCATTTGTCTGCTATCAAAGATCCGCAAGTAAAGCATCTGACGGGAATTATCATAAGTGTCACCTATAAGCCTTCTGCCTCCATCTTCTAGCACTATATCTCATCCATTTTTCTGACTCTGTTTCTCTTGGATCACCTGCTAACATTGTCCTATCATATTGCTTATATAGTTCTTCCAATTCTTTACTGCCGCTAAACTTAACTAATGCCCTAGCTAACGCCATTCTTGCAGCATCTGCTTGACCCATTATTCCCCCACCGAATGTGTATATTCTCGCATCTATTTTTGAGGCTAATGACTCGCCTGCAAGTAATAAAGGTTCCATAATTTTTAATCTTATCATTTCGATTGGTATAAGTTCTATTGGCACTCCGTTTACAAATACTCTACCCTTTCCTTCAGTAAGTTGGCATTGTGCTCTTGCCATCTTTCTTCTAGCTGAGGTTATTATAATTTTATTGGCCTGTTGCTCTGACATAAACTTTCCACCCCATTTCTTTAGCTAATTCTCCTACAGTAATATACTTACCTTTAAGTCTTTTTACGTCTGCATCAGGAAAGCTTATGAAGTTCTTACCATTATATTGCTGCGGAACACCTATGTAAACCTTAACACTTTTTAGCATTTGCCTGCCTTTTGGAGTTTTGGGCAACATACCTCTTATTGTCCTTTTTATTATGTTAATTGGGCTCCTGGGCCTTCTAACTCCTTGCTTTTCCGGATTAAATAGAGTTCTAAGTGAGAAGTATAACTTATAACCAGCAATTACTCTACTTTTAGGACCACTTATTACAGCTTTTTCCGCATTAACAATTACAACTTTCTTACCTTCTTTGAGTAGTTTTACTACATTAGTTGCCATTCTGCCCAGAATCTGATTTTCCGCATTAACAATTACAACTTCACTCATTGTTTCATCAACCTCACGTTTTTACCCTTTAAATCTAGCTTATCAAAATCATACAAACTCATAACTTTACCTCCAGCTTTAAGTATCTTTTCTTTGGCCGACTTAGAAAAGTCAAGTGCTACTACTGTAACTTCATGAGTTAAATTTCCTACACCTAGAACTTTACCTGGTACTATTACAATATCCCCAGGCTTCGTATACTTTTCTATTTTATACAAGTTAATATACCATCTTTTCCTACTCGGAGTTTGAAGTTTCTCTGCTACGGTTTTCCATAAAGGTTTTTTCTGCTTTTCTAGACTCCTAATTAATTTTCTAATCATAATATTTGTACTTCCAGTCATGAGATCACCTTCTTCAATTCTTCAAGTTTACGAACTATACTCTTACCAGCCTCTAATAAAATTCTCTCTGGCTTTAAACTACCTACGCTCTCAATTTCTAAGATATATTTATTTTCAACAGAAGAGATTTTTATCCCCTCGCAATATCTTAAGCATTCCTCACATAATGTACAAGCAATCTCATTAGCAATTACGAGTTTACCGTCCTTTACTGCAAAGACTTTTTCTGGACATACTTCTGCCGCTTTAACGCAACTATCATCTTTTAATTCAATATGAGGATAATATCTTAATACAGCAATAGTAACTGGATTAAATTTAGCATGCTCTATGCCATATCCTAGCCTTAATCTAGCCTCTAATGAGACTTTTTGATTCTTACCTAATAATACTATAGGAATATCCTTACTTATTGGAACTACTGCTGGATCATCAGACTTTATATCTTTAGAATATACCATGACTTCTGAATCCTTAGCTTCTACGTCTAGATAGATCTTACTAAAGCATCCGTCACAATTCTCTTGGCAATTTGCACACTCTTCTGGAGGTCTATAATGGTCTATAGCTTCATCCGATGAAAAAGGAATCAAACCTAATCTGTGTGCTAATATTTCGTCATATAAAGGACTATTATTTTCTATAATATACACATCGTCTACTGCCATTACTGGAACGTACAACATACAAGCTCTTCTTATTGCATTAACAAACTCTAAAGGATATCCATCTAAAGAAAGGGAAATAAAATTTCCTTCCTTTTTTATTATATCTATCATTTTATACTCTCCTTCCTCTTCTTCCTCCAGGTCTTCTGATACTATCATGAGGTATTGGCGTAACGTCCTCTATTCTGCCTATTATAAATCCTGACCTAGCCAAAGATCTTATTGCAGGTTGTGCTCCAGGTCCTGGAGTCTTAGGACCAGAACCTCCTGGGGCTCTTACCTTAATATGGATTGCCATTATGCCTTTATCTAATGCTTCTCCTGCAGCCTTATTTGCTGCTAGCATTGCCGCATAAGGTGAGGGCTTTTCTCTATCAGCCTTAACTACCATTCCGCCTGAAGCTTTAGCTATCATTTCTGCTCCTGTTATATCAGTTATTGAAATAATTGTATTATTCTGTGAAGCATATATGTGGGCTATTCCCCACCTAATTTCACGCCTGCTGGACATTCTGTTCACCACCTTGAGTTACTTGAGAGGATTGGGTAACTTGAGCAGTTGGAGGTCTTGTCTTGAATACAGAAGTTGGATAATAATCTATTAAATCTTCCTCATCTTTAGGCACAATATAGCCTGGTGAAGTCACTCTTCTACCTCCTATTGCTATATGGCCATGCACTATTAATTGTCTAGCTTGATATATTGTCTTTGCTAAACCTTTTTTGAATACTATTGTTTGAAGTCTTCTTTCTAATAATTGTTCTTCCGTTAAGCCTAAAATGTCGTCTACTGTAGCGTTCTGTGATGATAATAAACCCATCTTATATAATTTTGATATTAATTGTTTTTCTCTGACCATTCTTTCTGCTGGTGGCAATGCTAATAAACCTCTAGCCATATGCCTAAATTTCCTTACTATTGTTCTTGCTAGCCATATTTCCTTTTTATTTCTAAGCCCATATTTTCCTAACAACTCTTGCTCATGAAGTAAAAGTTCTCTTATCCAAGGTAAACCGGGTCCTTCCCACTTTTTCCTACTTTTTCTAGGATCTCCCATTTAACTCACCTCATTTCTTAGCTTGAGAAGATTGAGAAGATTGAGCTTGACCGCCACCTGCAGGCTGTGCTGCTTTGGCTCTCTTTACACCCACAGTAGTCCCAGTCCTTCCAGTAGTCCTTGTTCTTTGCCCCCTAACCTTAAGGCCTAGTGAATGTCTAACTCCTCTCCAGCTTTTGATCTTCTTTTCTCTTTCTATATCATTTCTAGCATAGAAAATTAACTCAGAAGTAACTAAATGTAAGTCTAATCCGGATTCATAGTCTTTCCTCCTATTAAGCATCCATGTAGGTAATCCTTTTATTGTCTTATCTGATAATGCCTCTTCAATTTTCTTTAACTCTGAGTCTGAAAGTTCTCCAAGCCTTCTATCCTTGTCTATTCCTAATTGCCTTACTATAGCTCTTGCAGTATTATAGCCAATTCCTTTTACCATAGCTAAAGCATAAGGAACTTTCATAGTACCGTCTACGTCTTGCCCAAAGAGCCTAACTATGTACTTAAATGACTCTGACATATAATATCGACTGGATGTTCTATGCAAAATGGCTTTTTAAATTTTTCAATACGTTTTCCTTTCTTATCTTCGAAAACTTTACTGCATTAGATAAGTGTTTCTCAATATCATCTATAGTATAAGGAGAATAATTACCTATAACCTTCTTAACTGGTGTATAAGGACTTTCCCTAAATCTTGGTTCTAATCTTTTGCCATCTTCCGTTAATATCGGATAGCCTTTATAGGTAGTAACATAACCAATTACATCGGCTTTAATTTTATTCTTGTTCAGTAATTCTAAAACTTTATCTTCATTATTAGTGAATATTAAGATAGAATCTATAGAAATTCCGAAAGGATCTATTTGCAGTTCATTAAGCATTTTTAAAACCTTAGGATTTATAAGATGTAAAAATTTCTCAGAGTCTATTATAAATGATAACCTATTAGCTTCTGAAATTTCTATAGCATCCATTCTTAATCCTCCGTTAGTCACGTCAGTCATGGATTCGGCTATACTTGGATTATTTGAGATAATCTTGCAAGTTACTAGCTCATCTAAACTTAATGTTTCTTCAATTACTTCTGGAAATCCATAGTATATTGCTGTAGCAGAAATAGTTCCGCCACCGTTTCCTTGAGTCATTACTATTTTCATTCCTTCTCTAACGTTGTGCCTTGCAAAAAACTTTGACTTAAGCTTTCCTATCGCTCCTACTCCTCCGCTTATCCTCTCTCCTAAAACTAAATCTCCACCTATTCTTAATGTACTACCTGCTAAGATAGGAACTCCTAAAAAATCTGTAACAGTTGTAACTCCTGCCTCAAAATCTAGAAGATATGAAACATCGGCATCATCTGCTAAATGTATATCTACAATAACCCCTAGAGGTTCTGCACCTTTTACCATTATATCTCTTAAAGTAGCCTTAGTTGCATGAAAACCGACTAAAAATGGGAAATATGATAACCGGGAATGAATACCGTCTATTGAGGCTATTATGTCATCTGCAATTCCGGCATCTTCAAATTCTTTCTTACCTGCTATCTCCAAGATTTTCTGATGAATTATATGATCACCAATGCCTCTAGAGCCTAAACCTGCATCTCCAGCTTTTATTCCAGATAATACTGGCTCATAAATTGAGGCTTTCTTAGAGTTTTCCACTTCAGTTATTATACTATCAGCTATTCTTTCATTAATATCTCTTTTTCCTTTGTAAAATTCTAGCCATCTTATTATCTCTTTTCTAGCTTCGTCTTTAGGCAATCTTCTAGCTATTCCTTCTAGATCAACCATGATTGCTTATATTTACTAGTTAACTTAAAATGCATATGAAGATTTTTGAGAAAGAGTTTAAAGTAAAAACAAATGAAAGATTCGAGAGCATAGATATTACTGATAACGTTGAAGACGCCGCAAAAAGTATAGATAGCGGAATTGCCTATATTTTCGTAAAACATACAACTTGTGCAGTAATAGTTAACGAAGCAGAGAAAGGGTTAATGTCTGATTACTTAGAGTGGGCAAAGAAACTTGTTCCTCCAGAAGGAAAATTTAACCATAATATAATTGATAATAATGGACATGCGCATATAATATCTTCCATAATAGGAAACTCTAGAGTAGTACCAGTTAAAGGAGGAAAATTGGATTTAGGAACTTGGCAGAGAATAATATTATTGGAATTTGATGGACCTAGAGTTAGGACTGTTAATGTAAAAGTTATGGGAGAATAGTGATTTTTTTACCAGTATTCGCAATTTATATCTTAATCAAATTGCCTCCATTAAATGGACCTAGTATATATAAATTAAATATGTGCGAAGACAGAAAATGTGTAGAAGAAGTAGTAGATGATTACTTAAAATCATTATTAAGGCCTCAATCTACTAATGAAAAGTTTAAGTTATTTCAAGATAATGAAGAAGAAGATGAAGAGATCGATGAAAAAACAGTTGCAAACTCTTATTTATTTACAGAAATTCTAATAAAGAGAATATTAAATGCAGACTTAGACCTTGATTTCATTTTCGAAGACCTAAAATCTAAACTAGGTAATTCCCATCCTATAGTAATATTTTTGAAAGAACTTCTAGAAGAATAGTACTTTTTATTCACTTCTTTCCTTTTAGATTTGGGGATGATTATTTGGAAGATAAGCTTTCACTAATAACTAGGAATGTGGAAGAAATTGTAACACTTGATGATCTTAAAAAGAAACTAGAAAACAATGAGAAATTAACAGGATACATTGGTTTTGAGCCAAGTGGTCTATTTCACATAGGTTGGCTAATATGGGCACAGAAGGTAAAGGACTTAAGTAATGCTGGAGTAAGTATGGCGCTTCTAATGGCTACATGGCACGCTTGGATAAATGATAAATTAAACGGAGATATGGAGCTTATTAAATTAGCGGGAAAATACGCAATTGATGTGCTTTCTGCATATGGTTTAGATATGAGCAAAATTAACGTAGTCGATGCAGAGGACATAGTAAAGGATAAAGCGTATTGGGAATTAGTACTAAAAGTTGCTAAAAATACTACATTAACTAGAATGAAAAGAGCATTACCCATAATGGGGAGAAAGTCGGACGAAGCAGAGTTAGATACGTCAAAACTGTTTTATCCCGCAATGCAGGTAAGTGACATATTTTACCTTGATGTTGATATCGCATTAGGTGGAACCGATCAAAGGAAAGCCCATATGCTGGCTAGAGAAATAGCAGAAAAGTTCCATAGGAAAAAGGTTATAGCAATTCATACTCCACTACTCGTAGGGCTAAAAGGAGGACAAAGAATGGGCAATGTAGAGGAAGACGACTTGCTTTCTGAAATAAAAATGAGCAAATCAAAGCCTGAAAATGCGATATTTATAAATGATTCGCCAGAGGAAGTTACAGCAAAAATTATGCGCGCTTATTGCCCTAGCAGAGTAGTTGAACTTAATCCCATATTACAAATTAATAGATATATTATATTTACTAATGTTAACAAGCTAAAAGTTGAGAGAGATATAAAATATGGTGGAGATATAGAGTTTAATAACTATGAAGAACTTGAGAAAGCTTTCGCGGAAGGAAAGTTACACCCAATGGACTTAAAAATGGCAACTGCAAGAAAGTTAAATGAGATACTAGAACCAATAAGGAAAAAGTTAAACACTCCAGAATATGAAGAATTAGTATCTAAGATTTCAAAAAATGTTTCAAGGTGAAACTCATGAAGTATATAATTAAACTATATTTTGAAACCGAAGGAATAGTTGATAAACCGGACGTTATTGGCGCCATATTTGGGCAAACTGAAAATTTATTTGGAGAAGAATTTGATTTAAGAGAATTACAAGACAAAGGTAGATTAGGAAGAATAGTAGTGGAAATGGAAACTAAGGGTGGAAAAACAAAAGGAACTATAGAAATACCATCAAATTTAGACAGAATAGAGACAGCATTAATAGCATCAATGGTTGAGAGTGTAGAGAAAATAGGTCCTTATCCAGCTAAATTTGAACTCAAGGAAATCCAAGATATTAGAGCTGAGAAATTAAAGAAAATTATTGATAGAGCTAAGGAAATATTAACAAATTGGAGCAAGGAGAAGACTCTTGATATTAAAGAGGTACTTAATGAAATTAGTAGTGCAGTTAAAACTGGAGAAATTACAGAATTTGGACCAGAAAAATTACCAGCAGGACCTGATGTCCTTACTGATCCAAACTTAATAATTGTAGAAGGAAGAGCTGATATTATCAATTTATTAAGATATGGATATAGAAATACTGTAGCAGTAGAAGGAGCAAGCGGTAAAATACCTCAAAGTATAATAGACTTAAGTAAGCAAAAGAATACGGTAATAGCGTTTTTAGATGGAGATCATGGAGGAGATCTAATACTTAAGGAATTACTTAATGCTAATGTTAAAATAGATTATGTAGCCAGAGCTCCGCAAGGTAGAGAAGTTGAGGAATTAACTGGAAAAGAAATAGCTAAGGCATTATCTAACATGGTTCCAATATCGCAATATCTAAAGAAACAACAAGAAACTCCTCAAGTTATAGTTAAAACACCAGAAGAGACTGTAACAGTAATTCAGCCTCCTAAAGAGGTAGAAATACAGATCCCTCCTTCTGCATTAGAGGAAATAAAGAAATTACCAGGAACGTTAGAAGGAATAATGTTTGATGAAAATTGGAATCCAGTAGAGAAAGTTCAAGTTAGAGATATAATACCTAAACTAGAAGCAATGAGCGAAAATAAAGTTGCTTACATAGTATTTGACGGAGTAATTACGCAAAGATTATTAGAGCTTGCAGCTTCTAAGAAGGTTAAACTACTGGTAGGAGTTAGAATAGGAGGAATAAACAAGAGTTTAGATAATGTAAAAATACTCACAATGTCTGATATTCTTACTTCTTAAAGAAATTTAAGATATCAAAGCTAGTATTTTTTAATGTACTTTCTTTTATTCCGAACTGCTCTAGAATTCTCATAGCTGAAGGCACAATTTGTTTATCTATGTAATAATCGATATCGATTCTATTAATATCATTAACCATGAAGTATGGTTCTGCTCTTTCAGAAATTTTCCCGCTTCCCTTAACTATAACATAGCCTATTTTACCGCCCTTAAATATCACGTAACCGGCCTTCATAGCTTTCTTTGCAGCATTTACATGAGGGGCGTCTACTTCATATTCTTCAAGGCTTTTGTCTAAAGATTTCCAAATTACTAAGTCTTGTATTGGCACTTCTTTTCTTCTTATTTTCATAATAACATCTCTTACAAGTTTTACTGCTTCATCTACTCCAGACGTTAGTATCTTCTCAATAACTCTCCTTTGCAGATCCTTAGCTAAATCGCACCAATCGCCTCTTACGGCTTCAAAACCTACAATATCTATTTTTCCATCCTCGGTAATTCCAGCATAACGTTTTTTATTTTCTGTAAAGAATATCTTTTTATATATTTTATCAATCTTTATTTCTAATCCAAATTTATTCATTATCTCATTAACTAGTGAATCCACGTTTCCAGATCCTTTTATGAATACTGAGTCAGTATCTCCGTAAATTACCTTAAAACCGCGCTCCTCTACCAATTTAGCCACAGAAGATATAATTTCTCTACCCCATGCTGTTACTGCTTCCGCACCTTCTTTGCTATACCACCTTGCTCCTAACCATCCCATATATCCATAAAAAGCGTTAGCCATAACTTTTAATGCTCTTTGCCTTTCATCTAGTCTTCTCCTTTCGTATTCATCCTTTTCTGTTGGTATTTTTGATTTTACTGCTTTTCTTTCCTCTACTAGCTTCTGTAAAATCCTCTTATAAAATCCATCAGGAGATTTCCTAAATTTATGGCCAACTTCTGGAGCAACCCAGCAATCCTCACATTCGCCTTTTACTAGCGTATCTGGGCCAATGTTATATTTTATCATTATTGAAGGATACATTGACGAGAAATCAAGCACATAAACGCCTTCATGTATTCCTGGTGCTGGGGAAATTACTAACCCTCCCTTATAGCTTTCATACTCTCTTTCAACTCTATTTGGTATTATCTCGTTAAATTTATACGCTTCCCTCATTAAAAGCCATTCTACTCTATAACCTACGCTTGCCATAGAAAGTTGGTCTAATGGCAATCCAGTAATCATAGTTAGCTGTTCTCCAAAGGGTAAGAAAACATCCTTAAGCAAATACGTTGATCTTACGTCGTCCATATTGTATTTCAAAAGAATATCTCTTTTTGATGGATCGGACCAATATTCTGGAATTTGATACCATTCAAGGTTGACTCTCTCATTCTTTTTAACAACTCCTAGATAATCAGCTATATTATCTAAACTCTTAACTTTCACTTCTGCAATGCTACTTGCGAATCCCAGTAAATCCACGTTCAATCTTCCAACAACGGAATAGTGCCCATAGGTTCCTTGTGAAGGTTCTGAATTTACTTTTCTACCTATATCTAACTTTACACCCCTGCTATTAACTCTTTCAAGTAAATATGGCCAATCAAATCCATTAGAATTATACCCTAGTATTATATCTGGATCATAGTCCAAAACAAACTTTGCAAACTCTCTAATAATTTCCAGATCGTCGTCCTTCATAACGAATTGCTTTCCACCATTATTGGTCCATACACCAATTATTATTACTGGATCCCTTCTTGGATTTGGAGAACCATACTTATTGTACACTTCTATATCAAAAGCCATAATTCTCAATTCTGGTGGCTTATCTTCATAAATCTGAATAATCTTTTTTAATTCGTATACTTTTTTAACTCTCAGTTTGGAGTCTTGAATTTCCTCTACTTCTGCTTTAAACCAATTGAAAGGTTTTAAGTCGTTATCTATTGAATACCTCATGTAAAATCTTATATCTGCTTCTACTACTTCTTTTACTCCTCTTACCTTAGCTACCTTATCTCTATAAGTTCTTACATATGCAGGAATTACTGTTTCTATTCTCAGAACTTTTACTGGATTGCCATAATATTTTCTTTCCTCCAATTTTACACTGGTAATTGGAGACTGGGATACGCTTAATCGTTTTATATCTTCTGCTACTTTATTAGTATCTGCTGAATCGTCTAAAATAGCATAAAAGTATGGCCTAAAATTCTTCTCTAGGACTGCTACTCTATTTCCTTCCTTATCGATAGCCCATATATAGATTACCGGTTTACCCTCTTCTACATCATATGAAAAGTCTAAAATGTAAAAGCATCCTATCATATATTCTTTATAAAATTTCAAAGATTAATAATTACTCCAACCCTTTTCTGGAATATAAATCCTTAACCATAATGAACGCGTGCTTTCCTCTACCATAATAATTTTTTCTCACAAATAATGGAAAATATCCATTGCGAACATAGAAGAAGAATGCGTCTTTGTTTGTCGTCATAACTTCTAAGTATGAGTACTTGCAATGGCCTAGTTTAAATCTCCTTTCAATCTCGTTGATCAAAAGTTTGCCTATTCCTTTATTTCTACAGTTTTTTCGTACAGCTATAGAAACTATATGCCCTCTTATTTTAAATTGTATAATACCTATTGCATAACCTAGAATTTTACCGTCTTCCTTGGCAACTAAATATAATCCGTCTGCTATATATAAGTATGCCTTTAGTAAAGAGTAAGGATAAGGATTATCAAAGCTTTCCACTTCTATCTCATAAATTTGTGGTAGATCGTCTTCAGTCGCATCAGTTATAATTACCACAAAATGATTAAATTAGAGTGGATAATGAAAGTATTGGAATTCGATGAGAAAAAAAGGCACAATGAAAGTTCATGTAGAGGACGAGGATGATTTGTGGACTTTACACATGATCCTAAATAAGGGAGATAAAGTAATAGCAAGGACTTCTAGAGACGTAAGCATGGGAAATGAAGGAAAAAGAGTTTCAATGATTATAGAACTACAAGTGGAATATACAGAATTTCAAGCTTTTACTACAAGGTTAAGAATTCATGGGATAATACTTGATGCTCCAGAAAGATATAGCATAAAAGGCGCACATCATACAATAAATCTTGATATAGGGGATGAAATAATAATTATAAAGGAAAAATGGAATAAAAGTGTTTTAGATAGAATTTACAAACAAGCTGAAAAGAAAAATAAAGTATTAATAGCTCTTGTTGATTTTGATGAATACTTAATAGCAATACCTATGATTCAAGGCATAAAAATACTTACGGAAAAAAGCTTATCTACACCTACAAAGGAAGAGGGAATTATAGAAGATAATGCAAGAGAAGTTGCAAAGGAAATTGAAAACTACCTTAATAGCTATAATAATATAGACGCAATTCTAATAGCTGGCCCAGGCCCGTTTAAGGAGATCGTTAGAAAATACTTAAATACTAAAGTAAAAATTTACATGGACTCCGTGTCTTCTGCTACAGAAGCTGGATTAAATGAAGTATTAAAAAGAGATATCATAGATCAAATAATGAGAGATTACGAAATTTCTCAGTCAGAAAAAGACCTGGATAAGGCATTAATGTTGCTAAATAAGGATTCTGGATTAATAGCTTATGGGATTGATGAGACAAAAAAAGCTTCAGAATATGGAGCCGTAGATTCCTTACTCGTAATAGAAGATATGGTAACTGAAAACGAAGAGGTACAAAATATAATGGAAGAAGTAGAGAAAAGAGGAGGAAAAGTTCACATAATACCTAGAGACTCTCCTATATACTTCCAAGTAAAAAATTTCGCAGGAATACTAGCAATTCTTAGATTTAGAATAAATTAATTTCTCGGATATTTTCAAACCATAAGGGAGTTCCTCTATAATTCTGACTTCATCAGGATTATATTTTGATATTACCTCATCAACAAACTCTGGAGAAATGTAAAATCCATTAGAGGCTTTCTCGCCATAATCTGATAGGTCTGTGTTTGTTCTTACAAAAGCCTTTATTATAGTACCTTCTCCACTATATTTTTCATAAGGCTTAGAATAATATCTTATAGTCCTTAGGAACCTCGTTCTAGTTTCTACCACGTCCTTATATACTGAACTACAATAATGTATATCCAATTTAGAATCTACATTTGCTTCAAGTACTTTTAACGCTAGTTCGAAGCTTCCTTTTCCACCTGCTAATCCATGACTAATTGTTATGCCTTTTGAATTTAAATTGTAAAAATTTCTTTCAGTTATCTCTAATTCGTTTATATTAATAAACTTAACTTTATGCTCTTCAGCCCACTTTATTAAAAAATTAAGATATTCTTCCTCTCCTGGTATTGCTGGTACCTCTAAACCAACGTCAAATGAGAAATTTAATGCCTTTTCCACTGCTTTAAGATATTCCTTTCTAACTGGATGAATACGCTTTTCATCAAGTCTTGCTCTCTGAATAGCAAATAAAGCGTCATAATTTACATACCTGCCAGATGTATAAAGATGAATATGAAAGTCCTCTCCAAATTCAGACTTTAAAATCTCTATTAATTTTACTACCTTATCCAAATGTAAAATTGGGTCTCCTCCTGTGATTCCTGCACCTAGTGCATTCATCTTATATGCTTCATATATAAAATCTTGAAAGCTCTCGGTTTTCTTTTCATTAGCATACGTAACGTCTTTACCAAATCTTTCCTCACTTACTGGGCAATAATAACATGAGTCTCCGCATTCTCCAGAAATGAACACAACTAGCTTACTTCCTAGTCTACAATATTTACATCCTAATGGTAAATCTCTATTATATAATGAAATTTCTGGATTTCCTTTTAGCATTTATCCAGTCTTTAATTTTCTCACTTTTAACATCTTCTAATAATTCCTCCAATTCCTTAATAGCAATATTTTCGTCCAAAGGCTTATTAGCTTGTATCTTTGGACTCCCTTCATTTCCCCCTTCAGGAAAGTACCAAACTTTGAACCACGTGAATCCTGCTTTTAACAAAGAAAAACCTAAAGGAGTATCTACAGCAGAATAACCTTTCATTATCATATCTAAAGTTTCCTTATCCTTATCATACGTCACAAATAGCCTACCTCTTTTGGACAGGAAGTTGTAGATCTTTTTGAAGAACTCTTCCTCTAAACCTACGTCTCTTAACCACGGATAATAATCTATTTCCAACCAATCTGGATAATAATCTCTTCCAGAAAAATAGTTGCAATATCCTACCAGCTTATCTCCTAAGTATAACTTAAAATAGAAAAGTTCCTTTATATGAGTTTGTTTTATATCTACAACTTTTAATTCCAGATTTCCTATCTTACCTTGAATCATTTAGAGCCCTTCTAAAGAATTTATTTCTCCTACTTAATTCTCTTATTGCTTCCTCAAAGTTTTCGTTAGTAGCTAACTCATATTTCAAGAAAACGCCAGTTCTACCTTTGTCCTCTCTTTTCATTAACAGCTTTTCTCTCTCATTAATAGTTGTTATGGAAATCTTAAGTAACCTAGTAGCATAATCTTCATTTCCTTTAAGTGGGATTTCTTCATGACCGTTCTTATTTGGTATAATAAGCTTCAATTCCTTATTTATACCCGGCTTTCTAACGCCATTTATTATATCCTCTAGGCTAACTAGTCCACCAAAATAGTAAAATTCCTCTTCATCTTTTTTAAGTTTGGATAATGGAAAAGATATTACTTCAGTTTCCTCAGGATTTAATGAAATATAGGCCTTAGGGGTCGATATAGGTGTAGCTTGTATTATATATTTATGGTCAGCCTCAAGTAAATCAAGTTCCAATATATTAGGTTCAAAAACTATAATATCAATATCACTAGTCTTTTTAACATCTCCCCTAGCAATAGATCCGTAAGCGTACCCTTTTATACCTCTGTAATATAAGGACTCCAGGATCTCTTTTGCCCTTCTCCTCTTTTCATTAAATAACTTCCACTGCTCTTCTGTATACTCTATTTGCACAATTGATTTATAGTTCTTAGATAAGTTAAACTCTTATGAATATTTCCCTTTACATCTTTGCAATAGGCTTTGTGATATTTTGGGGACTTATCTTGGCTTTTAGAAAAAAACTTGAGCCAAAGGGATTTACTGTATATCCTTTATTTTTAATGTGGAAAAAGAGTACCAGGTCATTATGGTTTCCAAGATTAGCGTCCTCAAAGCCGTTTAAAATTTATGAAAAAATAGCAATGATCCTCGGAATCCTTGCAATGATTGGAGGTATTACAATGATATACTACGTAATATTTTGCTTAATTTTTCACCCACAATCAACTACAGTAAGATTAGAACCAATAATCCCTGGAGTTACTATAAGTTTATCATGTTTACCTTACATTCTTTTAGCTCTAGGAATTTCAGTTACTTTACATGAATTATCTCATGCAGTATCTGCAACATCAAATAAAATAAACGTAAAAAGCGGAGGTTTCATACTATTAGGAATCTTTCCTGGAGCATTTGTAGAGCCTGCAGATGAAGAGTTTATGACGTCTAGTCTGCCTGCAAAAATAAAAATTCTTGCTGCAGGTATAGCAGTAAACCTAATTCTCGCAGGCATATTTTTCCCACTAGCTATGTTTTTGCCCGGATATTTTTCACAAGGTTTAGTTATAGAAGGAGTAATACCTCATAGTTCAGCTTATAACGCCTCCATACAAGCTGGAGATGTAATACTATCTGTTAACGGAATTAGGACAAATACTTTCAATTCTCTAACTACAGCTCTAAATCAAAGCACTAATTATACTATAGTGCTAAAAGCACCAAATGGATCAACAATAGTAAAACATGCTGAATCTACAAAACATTTCTTAGGAGTTTATGTAACTTATTATTTTCCTCCATCAGTAAGACCGTTCTTACTTTTCGTTACCTGGATGTTTATAATAAATTTCAGCTTAGCGTTATTTAACGCTGCGCCGTTAATAATTACGGATGGAGGAAAAATATTTACAGAATTACTTAAAAAGATAAGTTCACAAAATGGCGAAAAAATGTCTATGGCTATACAAGCTTTCCTTTTAATGTCGCTAGTATATGCAATAATGTTATCTATAAGTGCTTAATCTTCTTCAATTAATTTTGCACTAAGCATTGGGAATGGTATTACTTCTTTTATACTTTGATTATTCGTCAATAGCATTACTAGCCTATCTATTCCTATACCTAAACCTCCAGTAGGTGGCATGCCATAAGATAATGCCCTTACAAAGTCTTTATCATAAGGATGAGCTTCTTCGTCTCCTCTTTTCATCATTTCCTGCTCTTCTTTGAATAATTTATCTTGTAATATTGGATCGTTAAGCTCAGTATATGCGTTTGCCAATTCCATTCCAGCAATATATAATTCGAACCTCTCTACCAAACCTGGCTTTGACCTATGAGGCTTACATAATGGTGTAGTTTCTATTGGGTAATCAGTTATGAAAGTAGGTTGTATTAAGTTGGGTGTAACTAATTTATCAAATAATTTTTCAATCATTAAACCTCTAACGTAAAGGTTACCTCTTGGTATAAGGCCATATTTTTTCATTAACTCTTTTAATTCATCGTCTGTCATTTTCTCAACGTCTTTACCGAGGGCTTCACTTAACGAATCAAACATAGTAATTTTTCTAAACTGAGATAGTTCTATTTCATATTCCTTATCTGCCACTTTATACTTGAGCTTAGTGTCTCCTAAAACTTTACTTGCCACAGTTTTTAACATATCCTCAGTAAGTTTCATTATATCGTTATAATCTGCATAAGCCCAGTAAAGTTCCAACTCAGTGAATTCTGGATTATGAGTTACATCTATATCCTCATTTCTGAATACTTTACCTATTTCGAAAACTTTATCAAATCCGCCAACTATAAACCTTTTTAAATAGAGCTCTAATGAAATTCTGAGGTACCATTCTTCATTTAGATAATTAACTTTAGTTTTAAACGGTTTGGCTAACGCACCGCCATAAACTGGTTGTAATATTGGTGTTTCGACTTCTATGAATCCCTTTGAATTTAAATAGTCTCTTATTTCCTTTATGGTCTTAAATCTTATCTCCATAGCTTTCCTTGCACTATCATTATAGAGAAAATCAACATACCTATGAGCGTATCTGAATTCCGTACTTAATTTAGTCCAATCAGGAGGCTCTATTAGTGCCTTTGCTAGCAATTCATAGCTCTTAACAAGTAATGTCAGCTCTCCTTTACCTGTATAGAATAGATCTCCTTTTACTCCTATTATATCGCCTCTTCCAATATAATTAAAGAATTCTTCATATTTATCGCCTAATTCGTTTATCCTTAAATAAAGTTGTAATCTTTCGCCTTCATCAAAAATGTCTACAAAAGACGCTTTTCCATGCCTCCTAATATTGGCAACCCTACCTGCAGTTGAAATATCAAACATAAAGGGCTCGTGAGGTTTATCCTGCCTATTAAGGCCTATTTGCCTAATCTGAAGTATAGTGTGAGTTATTTCGTATTTCTGCGGATAAGGATTAATTCCTTTAGCTTTAAGCTCCTCTACAATTTTAACTCTTCTTTCGTCCCATTTCACACAATAACCGAATATTTCTAGTATAAAACATTTTACGATAATAAACTACAACTTTACTCCTAATATCTCTAGAAATTTTAATGCACAATCCTTTATTCTCTCCTCTGTGGACTTATCTATAGAAATTTGCTTATTATAAGTAGTATAACCGTTTTGACTAATAAATGCAATAACATCTGTTGAATCATAATAGAATTTTACATACAACATATCGGAATAAACTATGGAAATTATGCAAGGGCATAAGTTAAGCAATTCCTTAACTTTTAAAGAATATTCTTTCGCTATTTTCATTTTCTCCTCGCTCACTTCTTTTTTAACAAAGTCAACTCCGTCGTATTCCCCTACCTTAATTTCTCCGTTAAGCATTATGCTATCAATTCCATGCTTTCTAAGTTCTATCATAATGACGTCTTTACCTTCTATTTTAAGCTTGGAAACGCTTTTAGTCATTTCGCATAATTTTTAGCTAAAATAAAATTAAATTTCTGGCCTCTGACTCCATTTCTTGAACATATAGAAAGTTAATATGAAGAAGATTATTGCAATTATCGTGAAAATTATACCAAAGATTGTTAAAGGCAATAATTCATTCTTTGGGCCCACTCCGAAGAATATTGGGAAAGGACCTATTAATACTAGTCCTCCTACAGCAGTGCTAGTAGTACTCGGCGTAGAGACTGTACAAGATAAAGCTGATATGAAGAGCAGTGCGAAACCTATAAATATTAAACTCATCCCTACGCCGATGACGGATAATTTCATAATATTATTTATGATACTAAGGTTTATAACGGTGTTGATAATTGTATTACGGCAACATTATAAGTGTACTATCTTCAGACAAGGAAAAGGCAGGAAAAATAGCTGAAAGTTTAGGAAAACTTCATGAAAATGAGAAATTGAGAATTTATTATAGGAAAAAAGGAGATTATATAAGGTCAATCCTAGTACCTACAGAATATCCAGAAAAGATTCTGCAAGCTGCTGAGGCAGTTAGCCTTTCCTCGTATTGCGTACTTTACCTGCCAATAGTTCCTTCTTGGACAGAAGGAGAACTAGCACTTTTAATTACATCTTCAGGTTGTAAAGGAGAAATAATAACTGAAATGCCAGAAAGTGATGTAAGAAAATTATTCAAAGGCTTACCCCTAGAGGAGTTCCCTATTCACCAGACTCCTGAGGAATTTGAAGGAAAAGAAGAAGATAAGGGAGTAGTTTATATAGATAAAGCATTCGTAGTGAAAGGTGTTGGAGTAGTAATTACTGGATTTTCCTATACTCAAGTTAAAGTACATGATAAATTGAATGCTATACCGCAGAATAAAGAAGTTGAGATAAAAAGCATTCAAGTTCTTGATGAAGATCAAGAGGCTGTAGATACCGGAATCAGAATAGGTTTTGCGCTAAGAAATGTAAGAGAAGACGAAATGAAGGATGCATTACTTTTAGTTAAGAACGAAGTGAAAACCGTAAAGAGTTTCTCAGGTGAAATTTTCCTATTTCCTTGGACTAAAATCGAATCCGGAAATTACCATTTAGTCGCAAATGGAGTATCAGTAATGGCTAACTTAAAAATTAATGGAAGTAATGTTGACGTTGAGCTAAGTAACGAGATGCCGTTATCTAAGAGATTTATAGTAGTCAACGTTAACGCAAAACAAGGTAAACCAAGAATTGCAGGTTATGTAATACCAAAGTAGCCGGGCAGGGATTCGAACCCTGGTCGACGGGGCCAAAGCCCGCCATCCTTGACCGCTAGACGACCCGGCTAAGATTTAAATTTTTAAATATAGTATTAAAAGCTTTTTCCTAGATCTGAAATTCATAGATTAAAAACATGACGGAAAAACTTATAAATTATATGATCGAAAGATTTAAAAGGGTTTCGGAGAATGTTCGGGCTTAAGGTGACCTACTTATGAGTGATAAACCTCAAGATAACATTTGTCCTCCAGATAAAATAGTTTTTGATGCTGATAGAGGTGAATACATCTGTACTGAAACGGGAGAAGTTATTGAAGAAAGAATTATTGACCAAGGCCCAGAATGGAGGGCTTTTACTCCGGAAGAAAAAGAGAAAAGAAGCAGAGTTGGTGGGCCTCTGAACCAGACTATTCACGATAGAGGGTTATCTACACTTATAGATTGGAAAGATAAGGATGCAATAGGAAGGAATTTAGATCCAAAAAGGAGACTTGAAGTATTAAGGTGGAGAAAGTGGCAAATAAGAGCTAGAATTCAATCATCTATTGACAGAAATCTTGCTCAAGCAATGAATGAATTGGAAAGAATTGGTAATTTATTAGGTTTACCTAAATCTGTTAAAGATGAAGCTGCATTAATATATAGAAAAGCAGTAGAAAAAGGTTTAGTGAGAGGAAGATCAATAGAGAGCGTTGTTGCTGCATCTATTTATGCCTCATGCAGAAGAATTAAAATTGCAAGGACTTTAGATGAAATTGCCCAATATACCAAGGCAAATAGAAAAGAAGTGGCTAGATGTTATAGGTTATTGCTAAGAGAGCTAAATGTAGAAGTACCGGTATCGGATCCTAAGGATTATGTAACTAGAATAGGATCTTTATTAGGACTTAGCGGCGCTACAATGAAATTAGCTGCGGAGATCTTAGAAAAAGCTAAGAATGCCGGTTTAACTGCAGGGAAAGATCCTGCAGGTTTAGCTGCGGCAGCAATCTACATCGCAGCACTAATGAATGATGAGAGAAGGACACAAAAAGAAATAGCTCAAGTAGCTGGGGTTACAGAAGTAACTGTAAGAAATAGATATAAGGAACTTATTCAAGAATTAAAAATAGAAATACAAAATCAATAACTTTTATAATCTTAAAATTTATTTTTATTTTATTCTATTACCATTATATTTTCTGCTGGAAATCCTAATTTTACTAGAATGTCCTTAACTTTTTCTCTGTGATCTCCTTGTATTTCAATTCTCCCATTTTTCACTGTGCCTCCTGCAGCTAATTTTGACTTAAGTTCTGAAGCTATCTTTTTCAGATCTGCGTCATTACTACTTATCCCTTCTATTACAGTAACTTCTTTACCATAACGTCTTTTCTCTAACTTTATTTTTATAAATTGTTCTTCTTTATTTAATTGTTCACATATATCTGGTGGAAGTCCTCCACACAAGTTGTCTGCCATGTTTCTAATTAAGAATTATAAAAACTCCTTTTTGAGCTTTTCTATCCACATTAAATTTAAAACTTCTTAAAGATAAGCTTTTGTTATGGACAAATATAGGTGTGGTAGGTGTTGGAAAACTTTTGATGATGATAAATTAAAAGTTTTACCTGGAGTTAGATGCCCATACTGTGGATATAACATAATATACATGATAAGAAAACCGACTATCAAGGTAATTAAGGCAATTTAGATTTTATTATTGCAGCCGTCTCCATTATAATTTTTGCAGCTAATACTGATGTAATCCCGGAAGGATCGAAAGGAGGAGATACTTCTACTATATCGAAACCCTCTATTCTTTTATCTGCAATTAATTTTACTATATCTAGAATCGCAGTAGGCTTTAATCCTTCAGGCTCAGGGGTAGCTACACCAGGAGCATAAGACGGATCTATAGAATCCATATCGTATGTTATGTATATTCTTTTACATTCTTCAGTGAAATTAATAATCTTTCTAGCCACCTCCTTATAGCCTAATAGTTCTACATCCCAAGATGTTATAAATGGAACTCCTGCTTTTCTTGCATATTCTAATTCTTCTTTACTAACAGCTCTATTGCCTATTTCCATGATTTTTATTCCTTTTTCACTTAATCTTCTCATTACGCATGCATGGTCGTATTTATATCCTAAATAATCGTCTCTTAGATCTAAATGTGCGTCAAAACTTATTATACAATCAGCGCTTGTACCACTGGCCGTGCCAACTGTTATAGTATGCTCTCCTCCAATCGATATTACTATTTTACCCTTTTCTGAAAAATAGCTTACTACATCCGATATTCTTTTTACATTCTCCTCAACATTTGAAGGGTGTAAAGCTACATCACCTACATCGTTAAATCCTACTTCCCCCATGTCAACTCCTGTCCTTAAGGAGTAAAATTCGATATATTGCGCAGCATCTCTTATAGCGGATGGTGCAAAACGACTACCGGGTCTATAACTACTTGTTATGTCCATTGGAATTCCTAGTATTACAAAAGGAGAATTTTCTTTATTAAAACCTGCAAATTTCCTACTTACATCGTTCAAGTAAAGTAGTCTTACATCGCTCATGCATATAACGGTTGTAATGAGGTTTATAAGCTTAATACAATAATTGGGTTATGTGAGCGAGGAAAAAGTTATAGAACTTGCAAAAAGGAGAGGAATTTTTTGGCCATCATATGAAATCTACGGAGGAGTAGGAGGATTATACGACATAGGACCTATAGGAACTAGGATAAAGAATAAAATAATACAGTTATGGAGAAAGATCTTCGTTGAAGAGAATAGTGATTTTGTAGTAGAAATAGAGACACCAATGATAACACCAAAGAAAGTTTTTGAAGCAAGCGGTCATCTTGAAAATTTCACTGATCCTATAGTCGAGTGTAACAAGTGCCATAGAGTATTTAGGGCTGACCACTTAGTAGAGGAGGTTTTAAAAATTAGTGCTGAAGGATTAAAAGCCGAAGAACTTACAAATTTAATAAGAGAAAAGAATATAAAATGTCCTGTTTGTGGTGGAGATCTAGGAGATGTTAGATATTTTAATCTACTATTCTCAACTAATATTGGACCATACACTGGAAGTACTGGATTTTTAAGACCAGAAACTGCACAAGGGATGTTTACTTCATTCAAGAGAGTTTACGAATCTACAAGAGAAAAATTACCTTTAGGGATAGCACAGGTAGGTAGAGTAGCAAGGAATGAAATCTCGCCTAGACAAGGCTTAATAAGAATGAGAGAGTTCACGATAATGGAAATAGAATTTTTCATGGATCCTGAAGATACAGAAAACGTTCCTTTAGATAAATTTTCTGAGGATAAAATCAACGTATTACCTGCTGAAGCTAAAATAAAAGGAGAGAAACCGTCAACTTTTAAGGTAAAGGAACTCGTAGACGAGAAGATTGTTATAAATCCTTGGATGGCTTATTGGATGGCTACTGCTAATAAATTTGTAAGGAAGCTAGGCGTATCGCTTGAAAGGGTTTACTTTGAAGAAAAACTTCCTTCAGAGAGAGCTCATTACTCTAGCCAAACTTTCGATCAAATGGTTATAGTAGGAGAAGATAAAGTTGAAATTTCCGGCCACGCTTATAGAGGAGATTACGATCTTTCAAGGCATTCCAAGTTTAGTGGACAAGATTTATCAGTATTTAAAAAATATGATCAACCTAAGATTATTAAAAAGAAAATAGTAATTATAAATAAGGATAAATTAAATAAAGAAAGCAAGGATTTCGTTAAAGAGTTCATGAAAAGGATATCGTCATTAAAGCCTGAAGAAGTCGAAAAAATTCTTAATGAAAAAATTGATGGAAAAGAAATTAAAGAATATGTAACTGTAACAGAAAGAGAAGAAAAGGAATCTGGTAAAAGATTCATTCCACACGTGGTAGAACCATCCTTTGGAGTAGAAAGGTGCTTATACATCTCAGTACTGAATGCTTACAGAGAAAAGAAGGATAGAATAGTATTATCATTACCGAGAGAAATAGCTCCTTATGAAGTAGCTGTATTTCCGCTACTTGAAAGAGACGAACTAATTAGTAGAGCAAGAGAAATTTATAGTAAAGTTAAAGAAAAATTCGATGCAATATTTGATGATAGTGGCAGTATAGGTAAAAGGTATGCCAGAGCGGATGAGATAGGCATTCCTTATGCTATAACTGTAGACCCGCAAACGTTACAAGATAACACCGTGACGATAAGGGATAGAGACACTTGGAATCAAATTAGAGTAAAAGAAGAGGAATTAATTAATACTTTGGAGAAGTTATTTAGTGGTGAAGAAATAATACCAAAGGGATCAAGCAATGAGTCAGGATAATTCTCAAAATGAGAAAAAAGTAGATATAAAATCATTAGTTAGTGTTATTCCACCTGCTTCCGCACTTAAAAGTAGAGAAAGAGAACCTCCAAAAGAAAAGAGAGTTAAAGTTAGAAAGAAGCCAGAAGTTGATGAAGGAACTATAATAATTTCAAATAAACTAGTTTCACAAATGAATATTAAAAATGAAGTAGAAATTTCAGTGAAAGGAAAAAGACTAAGATTAAAGGTAATTTCTCAAGATGGGCTACAAGATATAGAAGTATGGGCAAATCCTTCAGATATGCTCAAACTTGGTTTAGAAGATAATAGTACTGTTACACTGAGGGTAGTATAATGAACGATAGTGACACTCAAGTTAATATAGCATTAACTCATTTCGAGACGTTGATAGAAGACCACTCCACGTACTTAAACGAACTAGAAAATCTAAGTGTAATTCCGCAGATGGACATGGATAGAGTTATGAGAATCATAAAAAGAATGAGAAAGATAAGGAAGGATCTTGAACTTGGAATTAATACTATCCTTACTCACATTGATAGTGTTGGAAACTCAAGAATAAAAGAAGAGGCTATAGGAATAATAAGTTATTTAAATATAGTTGGATTTAAGGATGAAAAGGAGATCCTACAAAAACTTTCTACACAAGCAAAGGAAATGGGATATGATATAAATGTAGATGACGATATAAAGCAAATTGATAATATACTCTCTAAAATTTCTAAAATAAGTCTATAGTGAAATCATGAGCATAGCTAACATAACATTGGAAGAAAAATTACAACAAATAACAGTTAAACTTATTGACGAAACCAGAGCACTTTACGAATTCCTTACTGTAGATGATAATAGTATTAATCCTATGCAAATTTATGCGAAAATAAATGGAATAAAGGACAGCGTTGAAAATGAGAAGTACCTCACTGGAGAATATATAATAAAGGTAAGAGAAGGACTAGACTATGTAGACCTTTATATAGATATCTTGAATAATCTAGAAAAAATAGCGCAAAATATAGATGCTGCAACATATAGATTAAGCGTACTTCTAACAAGAAGTAGCAAAATTGATAATATAATGCACGGTTTAATTGTAGTAATGTGCGAGAAAATACTTGCTTCTCTTACCCATTTAATTGAGTCAATTAAAACGCTATCTTCTAATGCTAAGAAATCTATAGAATCTGCTAGAAATATCTTAAAATTAGAGGAAGACGTTGACGATTTATATAGAAATATTGAATTAAAATTGTTCGAAAAACCTCACGACGACCTTGTCTATGTAATGTTAATGAAAGATATTGCTGATAGATTAGAAGATAGCGAAGACCTAATTAGAGATTCAGCTAACTCTATAACATACATAGCCTTTAGTAGAACATGATGAGTATAAAAGGATATTTATTCGGTGATAAGATAGTAATCTTTGATATAAATGATAGCAAAAAATTATATTCTACTGGTTTTTATGGAAAGCCTCTTGGGATAAATAAACCAAAGAAAGCAGAAGATATAAAATATCCATTGGAACTTTCTTTAATAGAAGGATTATATTTGCTAAAAAAAGGCGAAATAGAAGTTATATATAATGGAAACAAGCTGAATGAGAATGATTTGTATGAAATTGGTAGAAAAAACATAGCAAGATTTGACAGCCTATTCACCGTATATTCAGATTTAAGAAATAAGGGATTTGTAGTTAGATCTGGAATAAAGTTTGGTGCAGATTTTGCAATATATACATTAGGTCCTGGAATAGAACATGCCCCTTACGTAGTAATAGTTTTAGATGCAAATTCAACTCTTCTTGCGAACGAGTTAATGAGTTTCGGAAGAGTATCTCATAGTACTAGAAAGAAACTCATCTTAGCGATAGTTAATATGCTCTCGCCAAAAAATATAAGATACGTAATGTTTAAATGGGTGAAATTATAGAATAATATTGCATAACATGAAAAATGGGGGTTTTGATTGAGAAACTATTCTGGAAGGAGCTTTAATAAAGAAAGAGGACAAATATCCCAAAACGAGCCAAAACCTCTACCTTTGGGAGAAAAATGCAATTATCTATGCCCTTATTTTAGGTGTAATAAGAGAGCATTAATGATACAGACAAAATATGTAAAAGGTAGCCCATATAAAGTAGGCTTCTGCAGGTGGGTCGGAGATACTTGTATCACGGGCGAATGCCAATATGCATATTGTGAAAAAAGAGCACTACTCCCAGGTAATAGGTGTGCTTTTGCTGTAAATAAAAGAAGTGATGGAGACGATATGGAGAAAGAATTGAAAGAATCTGACGAATATGAAGATAAAGTTAAAGATATTATATCTAAGAAACTTGGTAAGAAGGATCTTGATCTGATTTAGACCACCTTTTATATAATTCGTTCCTTATTCCTAACAAGTCAAGAGCTTTTCCTACAATAAAATCTATTAAATCTTGAATTTTTGTCGGCTTAATATAAAAGCCTGGGGAAGCAGGCATTATAATCCCTCCTGCTTTAGCTATTTTTAATGCATTATATAGCTCTATTTGACCCAAAGGAGTTTCTCTAATTACTAGGACTAGCTTTTGTCTACTCCTTAAGTAATTTATTGCAGATCTAGTAAGTAAATTTGAAGCGAAACCATGAGCTATGTAAGCTAATGTATTTATACTACAAGGAATTATAATCATCCCTTTTGTAGTTACAGTAAAACTTGAACTAGAAGTTGGAGCATCTATTTCATTCTCCATGAATATATTAGAAGTGAATTTTCTTACTTCATGAACTAAGTCTATGCCATTTTCTTTTTCAGCAACTTTTATTGCCGCATTAGTTATTATTACATACTGATCATATCCATATTCCTTTAGTACTTCTACTGCCCTTAAGCCATAAATTATTCCACTTGCACCGCTTATTCCTATTACTACCTTCTTATTTGCTCTTGTTTTCTTAACCACTGTCTCATCCATGCCGTGTAACAAGAGTTACTACAAAATACTAAAGGTTTATTGTTACAGCAAGTTTTAACAACTATTGGATTTCCTCTTATTATCTTCTTACACCAGCTACATCTTATTTCGTTAATTTTAGTATCTAATTTTAATGGCATATTTCATTAACTTTAT
>QEFD01000231.1 GCA_003086435.1 Acidianus hospitalis | reverse complement strand
GGCTAAGTCCCTACACTCGATCATGATTGAACATAAAATGATTGAAATGAAAGTGTAGGGACAAACGGGAGCTCTGACGCCCCCTACTGCCGAATCGATGGTGGGAACGATGAGGATGGAACCCTCGCCCTTCCAGGACGGTGAGACGTCAGATTTCTTCAGATTAACATTAGTATCGATTTTTAACTAAGTTAACGTATAATATAAGTAAGACTAATATAGAAAATGCTTTTTAGACGGCAATATAAGACTCCTACAATAATGCTTTCCAAAATTGTGAAGCTTCCCATTACCGATAACGAGTTCATAAAGTCTTGGTTTAGTGATTTAAATAATATAGTAAATTGTATTCCATCGGCGTTGAAGGATGGTAACTTTATATTAATAGAAATTCCTTCTATCATAATAAATAAAAAAATTAAGATGAAATATTATATAAGGATAGATAAAAATTTCTGCCAACTTACCTTGGAAGGTAAAGAGGATAAGATGAAAATAAGTGTAATACTAGACGATGAGCCTTTTGCACAAATATATTACGAAGGTAATAATGAAGGAAGCTTTTACAAGATTTTCGATGAGATTGATAGAAAACTAAAGGAAAAAATCTATGTTGATTACGTAAACTATAAGGAAAACTTCATGAACTTGAATTTATCCGAGCATCTTAAGAGGATTTCGTTTGTAACAAAATTAGTCGCTAAATCTAAATTAATCCTAGAAAAAGAAATAAATACGAACGACTTAATCTCTTCTCTTGAAGAATTAATAGCTAGTTGCAATAATTACCCAGTATTATACATTTCAGGTTATGGGGACGGTGTTTTCAGATTAATATTCATTAATGGAGAATTTAGAGGAATTTACATGAACTATGAAGGAAAGGAGAGCTATACTGAGGAAGAGTTAAAAAATCTTAAAGGAAAATTCAAAATTTCAGTATATTCAGCAAAGCTAGGTGATATTTTATCTAATGAGGAATAACTTTACTTTCTTCCACCTCTTCAGCTAGTCTAGTTCCTAAAGTTTCTGGGCCTAAGTATACTCCTAGACCAACTAGTAACGCCCCTAAAATTAATAGTACTGCTGTAGAAAACCACACATTAGTTGGCGTATCAAGGGACTTAAATAAATACTGGTGCATTAACGGAACATATATACTAAACCATCCGCCTATGAAAATTCCTGAAGAATAACCAAAACCTACTCCTGAAGCCCTCATAGAGGCCTTAAACCTTTCTGATAAATATATTGGGACTATTCCCCACGGGGCTTGAGTAATGAAACCTATTATTATTACCGCTAAAGTTGACAGCGCTACACTTCCTATAGTAGCAGAGTAAATAAGGAGATAGTAAATTGGAATTGATATGATAGCAGTTATTATTGCCCATATAATTGTTATTTTCCTCCTACCTATAATTTGAGATAATGCGCCTATGGTTACGGCTCCAGCAAAGGCCGCATAAGTTCCGTAAGAATATATAGTATCTGCAGTACCTAAGCCATATATAGATGGGCTATGCTCTAATATTGCAGGAACAAATGCAAATAAAGCATAAGCTGAAAAGAATAATCCCGTCATGTAAAGCATAACCTGGAAGAAGTCCCTCCTATAAGGCTTTCTAAATAAATCTAAGAATGGAGATTTCCTAATTAATTTGTTCGCTCTAACATCTTCAAAGACTGGAGTTTCTTTCATAGTAATTCTAATTATTAATGCAATAACTGCAGGAACTAACGACGTTAAAAACAAGTAACGCCATGCATAAGCATCTAAAGCCTTTACTCCAAAGAACCCAATAAACGCTGCTTCAACTACTGCCGCTAAGGCAGCGCCAAATGAAAACCCTCCTTGTATTATACCGCTAATTAAGCCCCTCCATTTAAAAGGAGTCCACTCCATTGCGAAGGGGTGTCCAGCTGCATATTCTCCACCTGCAAATATTCCTACTGCAATCCTAATTATAATAAAAAGGACAAAAGCTAATATCCCCACTGCGGCATAAGTTGGTAAAGTTGAAGTCAATGCACTTGCTATCCCTAAGCCGAGGATAGTAATTATTAAGTCTCCTTTTCTACCTATTTTGTCTCCTAAATGGCCAAAAATTGCGGAACCTAAAGGCCTAAATATTATTGTTAGAGAATATGATAATATAACTGAGAAAGTCGCAATTAAAGGTGATGCAGGCGGTAAAAGGACTTTTGCTATTACTGGTGCAATACCTAATATCATTGTCAGATCGTAAGCATCTAAAAGAAATCCAGTAAATTGCGAAACTATTGCTTTATAACTGTTTGACGAGAAGCTTTCAGGTTCCATATCGCTTATACAATAATAAATGGTTTAAATTATTTTTGTTAATCTTAGAGGTTGTTATCAATTAAAACTTTCTAGAAGAATAAAATACAATTTTACATGAATAAAACTTTTAAGCTTGTTAAAAGTGTTTTAGTTGGCTGATTAATGAAGCTAGGGGATGGCGTCCCCCTGGGGTTTAATTCCCCGAACCGCCCGATTTTATGAGGGCTGATGACGCCTATCTCTAAAGGAGATAGGTGAAAGGCCCGTGAATGTATTAATAATCAGCTTAATAATTGTACCAATAATAGCTAATGCGTTTTTTATTAAAGGTATTAAATATTCTACAATAGCTTCAGGAATAGCTGAAGTGTTAATTTCACTATTATTACTTAACAAAATTCCCATAGTATGCTACTTCTACGTTACCTCATTTACCTGGTATTTTATAATAATGGTATCCTCAATATATCTATTATCTGCATTGTTCTCAATTAATTATCTCAAAGGCGAAAGAACAAAAATAAGTGAAAGAACTTACTTTTTGCTATTAAATTTCTTCGCTTCTTCAATGTTCTTTGCTTTGGTAATAAACAACCTAGGTTTAATGTGGGTAGGAATAGAGGCTACAACAATATCTACAATACTATTAGTAATAACTGAAGGAACAGAAATCGCAATGGAAGTTGGATGGAGATATACAATAATAGTTTCCGCAGGGGTGACTTTTGCCTTTATTTCCATCATCCTAGTATACTACTGCACGCACTCTCTAGTTGTATCGTACCTAGTAATGAACCATTACTCTTCACTAACTTTAAGGATCGCGTCGGCTATAGCCCTAGTAGGTTTCGGTACCAAAGTAGGGATTTTTCCAGTAAATACTTGGCTACCGGATGCTCACAGTGAAGCACCAGCGCCTATAAGTGCAATGTTCTCTGGAGTCTTATTGCCAGTAGCTCTATACGTTCTTTATCAATTTTACAAAATATGCTCAATATTTACATTATATTCTTGGATAGCAGTAATTTCCATAGTAATAGCCTCAATAAGTATGGCAAGTCAAGTGTTCTTTAAGAGGCTTTTCGCTTATTCAACAATTGAAAACATGAACTTAGCGTTATTAGGACTAGCCAGCGGACAAATTCTAGGAGCAGTAATTCTCTTAATTTCCCACGCGTTCGGAAAAGCTGGAGCCTTCTACTCTAGCGGACTTCTAATTAAAACTTATGAAAGTAAGAGAATTGAAGAGTATGGATTATGGAAAAACACATTTATTCCTTATTCATTATTGCTTTCTTCATTAGCAGTAACTGGAACTCCACCTTTTGGAACATTTATTGGCGAATTTTTAATTTTATCATCACTAATAGAAAAGTGCGCCATTGAGTTTATTATAGTCCTTATAGCTTTGTCAACTGCTTTCATCTCAGTTAATTACCACGTTAGCAAAATGACGTTTAAAGGAGAAAGAGATTCACTGAACGAAGATAAATCACTGGGTATTATATCTTTAATTTCAGCAATTATATCACTAGGTATAGGAATATTTATTATAGCCTGGTGGTCATTATGAGGAGAAAAATAGGTAAACTAGGCAAATTCTGTTTATACAATGATGGCTACGTAGAATGTGAAGAGGAAATAGAGAAAAGAACATATTCTCCAGCTTATGGTTCCTTTGATTTTGTTTACGGCCCTAGTGCAGGCGGATTAATGGAATCTGTAAGGCTCGATATTATAACGTTTGGAGAATATATTAGAAACGTTATCGTTAACCCATATTATAAGTCTAGAACGATTAAAATAAAAGGAAAAGGAATAAACGATGCTTTACTTTATATAGAGAGAATAAACGCTCCTTTCACTGCTTCGCACACAATAGCGTTTCTAATGGCAATAGAAAAAGCATTGGGAATAGAAGTACCGTATGAATTATTACTAGACAGAATAGCAGAGATTGAACTAGAGAGAATAAGGAATAATCTATTGGTTATAGAGAGACTTACAGAATCTGCAGGATTTCAAGTTCCGATGAATTCACTATTATGGCTAGTTGAAAAAGTTAATAGAATAATAGGAAAATATTTTGGTCATAGATACTTTTTTGGAGTCAATTATTATGGAGGGATTAACGTAGAAGAAGGCAAAATAAAAGACTTGGAAATTATTGAAAAGGAATTCAATGATTTATTCAATTCTCTGATAGAAAGTAGAATATTTATAGATAGATTACAAGGTAATGGGATTATTAAGGACGAAGAGAGCATAGGACCTGTGGCAAGGGCAGCTAACTTAGAATACGATGCAAGAAATGAAGAAATAGGCTTACCTTATAAAGACCTTGAATTTAAAATTTCAACTTACGATTCTGCAGACGCCTTCGGCAGATTCATAGTTAGAGGAAAGGAGATTTTTGAATCTTTAAATATGCTATCTAGAATAAATCTAAAAAAGATAGAATATAAAGGTAAATTAGCTGAGGGAAAAGCTATAGGGAGAGTTGAAAGTCCTTCTGGAGACCTCGCATATTACGTTGAGGTTAGCAATGAAGGAAAAATTAGCGAGATTTACTTACTATCTCCTTCTTCAGTAAATATTAAACTTTTTTCAAAATCTATGGTTAAAAATATTTTTACAGATTTACCGTTTAATTGGGAAAGTTTTGGAATTTGGATATCAGAAATAGGGGTGAAGTTCGAATGAGTTGGTTCTTAAAAGGAATAAAACGCGGGATTAGAACCGAGAAATTCCCAAAGGAAAAACCATTAGAAGTTGCACCGTGGAGTACGCAAATCGAAGGAGAAGGCAACGTTAATTGTCCAACTAACGCAATAGAGGATAATAAATGGACTCAGGAAAAATGCATATTCTGTAGAAGATGCTTTCCTAGCTATAAACCTACCGGAGACGTGAACATATTTGATGTTAAAAAAAGAAATCCTACCTTTAGGAAATCATTCTATATTTATCCAATAGACGTTGGAACTTGCGGAGGATGCAATTTAGAACTTAAGTTATTAACTTCCCCACAATATGATATGAGCAGGTTTGGAATATTTTTTACAAATACTCCTAGACATGCTGACGCGCTTTTAGTAATGGGAATAATGACCGAAGGAATGAGAGAAGCACTTATGAGAGCTTATGAAGCTATGCCTGAGCCTAAGTTAATAATTCTTCTAGGAGTATGTGCAATTTCTGGCGGACTATTAGGCTTGCCGCCAGAAATAAAAGGAGACGTTAGAATAGCTGGATGCCCTCCAAATCCATACACAATATTAAAAGCTTTAATAGAGGCAAAAGGTGATTAAAATGCTCCAGTTGCTCATTTTATTTTTATTATTAGTATCTATAGTAATTTCCTTGTTTAATAGAAAAATAGGCTACTCCTTACTAGGAATAGCGTCAGCGCTCATAATATACCAAGGACTGCATTGCATATTCTTCCTTATAGCCGGAATAGTATGGTTACTCTCTTCAGCCTTCTCAATATTTTACGATAATTACGGCAAATGGCTTTCTCCACTTTTCATAACTTCAATTCTAGGGATGTATATCGTACTAATTTCCAATAATTACCTAGAATTTCTAGCAGGTTGGGAAATAATGTCAATACCTGCATATGCTATAATAGGTCTAAATAAGAAAATAGATTACCCGGCATTTACTTTTATGGCATTCGGAGAACTGAGCACCGTGTTAATATTGTCTGCATTCATCTACTCGTATTCTATTACTGACAACATTTACTTTACAGAGCTCTCTTCGCCATTACCTTTCATAATATCTACATTTGGGTTCATAGTAAAAATGGGTATATTTCCTTTCTTAGTAATGGAATGGTTACCAATAGCTCACGGATCCGCACCCGCAAATTCCTCTGCAATACTAAGTGCGACAATGACTTTAATGGGAGTATACGGTATAATTAAAATCGCATCTTTAACACAACGCACTATAGTAACTCAAGACTTTGGCTTTATATTATTAGGAATGGGTAGCTTTTCTGTTTTCTTCGGTGCACTATATGCTTACGTATCTGAACACGTAAAAGGCTTATTAGCTTTCAGTACAATAGAGAACAACGGTTCAATACTAACGGGAATAGGCGTTTATTTAATTAGTCAAGGAGTATTATCACAATTCGCTCTTGACGTTACGCTTGTGTTCGCCCTAGCTCACTCTATAGCAAAGACAGGGTTATTCTTTATTTCCGGCAGTGTTGAAGGGGAATCCTTAACTTACATAAAGATTGCTAAATCCTTGAGAGGAAAAATAGGAGGAATCCTGCTTGCGTCTTCAATGTCAGGATTATTACCAAATATTGGCGGAGTAGCCGCATGGGGGCTTTTAGAGAGCTTATTTATGTTAGCTTACGTTGAGCACTCCGTTCTTTCTATTATTCCCATAATTTCAGGATCAATAGTAGCAATGGGTGAAGGACTAGCAACTGGTGCGTTAATTAAATTTATTTCTTACACTCAAATATTCAAGCTAGGGAAAACAGAAGGTTCTGCCAAGGTTTCAATTGTTCTGCTAGTAGGGATCATTGTCCTACTCTTGGGTTCAGTTTCATACATTTTCTTTAGGGGGTTTACTGCAGGGGCACCATGTTTAGGCATGCTAGAAGGTTTGCTAATAATCTCAAGTTATGGAGAGCCGTTCGGAGGAATTTCGCCATTATACGTATTACTACTTTTATTTGTAATAAGCTTAGTAACTTTTGGAATATTTGGAAAACCTAAAATTAGGAGAAGCGAAACGTGGAATAATGGAGAAAAAATTGAGGACCAATATTCATCGTTTGCTTTAGCAAATAATATCAGAATGATGTTATCTAAATTGCTCAGAACCAAAATTTTAGAAAACGAGGTAGTATTCTCTGCAGATATATTTTGGGAGGCAATGTACAGCCTTGCTAAGGCATATAAGAAGTTCTCTAGAATTTTATCTACTTCGTATATGAATAGTTCATTAAGTTATTATATTTTTTACATGATTCTTGCTTTTATTATAATAACTCTCTTGGCGGTGATAATATGAATGAGATAATAATAGAAACAATAATTCAAGTTTTAGGAGTAACTTTACTTTCCCCGCTTTACGCAGGAATTCTAGACAAATTAAAAGCTAATGTATCTACTAGAAGAGGCCAAAGCATATTCCAGCCTTACTATGACATTTTCAAATTATTGAAGAAAGAGAGCGTAGTATCGATTAATGCTTCTGCAGTATTTATTTATTCACCTTATGTAGTATTTTCAATTTACGTTTTAATATCGTTCGTTATACCTGTAGTTTACCCTCAGCCAATAATATTTACTCCCACTGTCGACTTTCTAGGCGGAGCTTTACTCTTTTCTTTAGCAGCGTTCCTTAAGATAATTTCTGCAATGGACTCCGGAAGCAACTTTGTGGCGCTAGGAACTTCTAGAGCTATTTCATTCAACTTTCTAGGAGAAGCAACTCTAATTACAGTATTCTTCGCAGTTGCTCTAATTACTGGGACAAATAATCCTTATGTAGAGCTAAAATTTGCAGAAAATCCAGTATATTACCTTGCACTTGATCACGTGTTTGCTTCTGTAGCTTTCTTTATGTTATGGTTATTCGAAACAGGAAAATTACCAGTTGAAAGTTCCGGCCTAGCAGAAATGGGAATGATAGATGACGCATTAACTTACGAATACAGCGGTAAATTGCTAGCATTGTTAAAATGGGGTAGTTACATGAAGCAATATTTACTAGGCTCTGTTTTACTTAACGTATTTATATTACCTTGGGGTCTACAAACGGGAATCTTAGGCGCAATAGAGGATTTAGGAATAATGTTCCTAAAATGGTTATTTCTCATATTCATTGCAGTTGTCATTGACACTTCCCTCGCTAAGCTAAGGTTGTACAAAGTACAAGATTTCTTGGCTGTTGCGTTTGTTATATCAATATTATCCTTAATATTCTCGGTGATAGAATATGATTAAAGAGGAAATAATAGAATTAATATCTGTAATAATTATTATTACGGCGTTCTACATTCAAGGACAAGCTTATTATAAACCTTTAGTAAAAATGAGCGGAGTACAATCAATAATTTTAGCAATTCTATCTACATTTCTAGGAATAATTACGGGAATTGTAGATTATTTTATCCTTGCTATAATAATTGTTACTCTTAGAGGAATTATTACTCCTTACGTTCTAATTAAAATGTTAGGTAATAAATTCGGCGAAAGGGAGAAAATAAAAGGCGTTGCGTCATTACTAGTAATAGACTTAGCTTTCTTCTTTATAGCTATCATCGTAATTTATGAGTTTATAATAGGAAGAATCTTTCACCAGGTAGAGTTACTATTTCCTCTATCCCTCTTCTTCCAAGGTCTGTACTTGATAGTGTCTAGGAACTCCACTCCTGCTCAGATAATAGGCTACATTGAAGAAGAAAACGGAATAGTAATGTTAGGTCTATTCCTAATACCTTTACCACTTCTAGTCGAGGCTAGCGTTTTCCTTGACGTATTAGGCTTAGTAGTAATTTCTTCCCTCCTAATATTTGAAAAGAGAGAGCACAAGGCTTTAGAAGAACTGAAAGGATAAGGTAAAGTCCTTTTTATTATCCGATTTAGTAATTAAAAGGGAATTCCTCCCTACCCTAGTGCTTTCTGCTCTTAATACTTACTTTTCTGACTTTCTTTCTCGCCCCTGGAAGGGGCTAGGCTTTCAATCTTTTGTAAATTTTCCCATATAAAGAAATAGCAAGGCTTTAGATGTTCTAAAGGAATTAATAATTTGGGGGGCAAAGTAGTTTGGGGGGCAAAGTTACCTTTACCACTAGACCTAGAGAAAGATTAGAGGAAATTTACGATAGGGAAGAGGAGATTAAGCAATTGGTTGAGTTATTAAAGAAAAACGAATGGGTGGCACTACTTGGTTCAAGAATGAGCGGAAAAACTAGCCTAGCTAAAGCAGTGTCACACTCCTTAGATTCTAGAGTAGTATACGTTGATTTAATAAAGAGCAAGAATTTGCTTGACGTTCTAACAAGAATTTACCAAGCAATGCCCCTTGACGTGATTTCTAGAATTAAGGAAAATTTTAGTTTCATAGGACTAGGTCCAGTGAAAGTAAAAATCAAACAAAAAATTACTCCGAAAATTGAGGAATTGATAAAATCCTTATGTGATAAAAGAACTATACTAATACTAGACGAAATACAAGACGTTAAAGCTGGGATAAACCACCTAATCCCTGTTTTCCATAGGCTATTAAATACATGCCCAAATCTTTCAATTATATTTACAGGGTCAGAAATAGGATTAATGAAAACTTTATTAGAGCAAAAGGGAGAACAACCGTTAGCTGGAGAAATCCGGTTAAGATTACTTTAAAACCGTGGGATTACGAAACTGCTAAAGAATACCTTAAGCTGGGATTAGAAGAATGTGGAGTAGCTTACTCTGATAAAGAAATACAGGAGGCCCTATCCATTTTAGGTACATTAGTAGGCTGGTTAAACTTTTACGGAGTTAATAGGTGCGTTAAACCTCATGAAGATGCATTAAAGGAAAGTTTAGAGGAAGCAATAAGTATTGCTCTAAGTGAACTAAAAAATGCTGCAGATAAGAAGTGGAAAATAAAAGCGCTGAAATTAATGTCTACTGGAGCTACTTGGAGTGAACTATTGGAAAAATCGAGAGTTTCGACTGAAACTTTATCAAATTTTCTAGATAAATTAGAAAGACTGTATATTATTGAAAAGGTAGAGAAAAATTACGTAATTTCTGATCCAGTATATAAGAGAGCCGCATTAAGATTATGAGCTTACGTATTTTAGGAAGAATTTTTAACTTTAAATATACCATTTTAAGTAAAAAGAGCTAAAAATCACTTAAATTTCTTCTTGATAATCAACACGGACAATACTAAGATTATTATAACTATACCTCCAATTTCTATATATGTGAATATATTGGAAGTGTGAGAGACTGCAGCTTCGTAAGTCCTCTGTAACTGTAAAATTTCCACGAAAGTTAATGGAGCTTTACCACGAGTATTACTAACTTTTCCACTAAATATATTCTCGTATGATTGTAAAATATTATTAGATTTATTATATGCATAATATCCGTGGATATAATAATAATGGAAAGGATTAAGGCATAGAGCAGTAAAGGTAATGTTAAGAATGCCTCCCTTACAATAAACTATTGATGTACCATTATATTTTACTACTTTACCACTTGTGATATTTTCGTTTAAAATAACTATGCTATAATTACCGCTCGAAATATTTATTGGTAAATAATAAGGTATAAGCATTATAGAGGAATTTGTAAAATAGAATTTGATACATATTCTACTGTTATTCTCGCTTAGTACATAATAGTAGGAATTGTAAATATGAAAATTAAATAAACTTGTTATATTAGGATTAATACACGAAGCTACTGTAGCTAATGATTTATTACAAACTATAAAATTCTCACTTACACTTACATTATGTCCACTTACCTTTATTGTTGTGTTACCATAGGCTCTAAAATAAGTTGTATAGAGATAGTGAACTTCATATCTCCCTGAGTAATTTATTGTATAATTAGATGAAGCTAAAAGTGGAGCAAAAAGCGATAAAATAACTACAACAAAAAATAAGCTAATAGAGATGACACGCAACATAATGACCACTTTTAATTTCTTTTAACTCAGGTTCCTTCTCCTTGCATATTGGCATAGCAAATGGACACCTATTATAGAATACACAACCTTTAGGCTTATCTAAGAGAGGTACAACTTCGCCCTTAATCTTAGGTTCCGGAACCTTGGCGTTAGGATCAGGTCTAGGTATCGCTTCAATTAGAGCTTGAGTATAAGGATGCATCGGGTTCTTTATAATCTCCTCTGAGGACGCCATTTCCGCTACTTTTCCGCTATATAAGACCATTATTCTATTCGATATATAACTAGCAATTGCGATATCGTGAGTTATAAATAGGATTGAAAGATTATTTTCTTTTCTTGCATTATCAAGTATTTCAAGAATCTGACCTCTTGTAGATGCATCTAACATAGATATGGGTTCATCAGCTACAACGAACTTTGGCTTTAATACTAACGCCCTAGCAATAACTACTCTCTGCCTTTGACCACCAGAAAGCTCATCAGGCATTTTTGAGGCAAAGGTTTCCGGAGGAGTTAATTTAACTTGAGCCAAAGCTTTATAAACAATTTCCTCTTCTTCTTCCCTACTTTTTACTAGCTTATGTATTCTTAATCCTTCTGCCACAGCATCATAAATACTCATCCTTGGGTCTAAAGCACCGTAAGGGTCTTGCTGTATTAATTGAAAATACCTTCTTAAATGCCTTAATTTACTTTCTTTCATTCTAGTTACATCAATATTACCCCAAAATATCTTTCCTTCATTAATTTCTATTAGCTTTAATACTGCCCTACCTAAAGTCGTTTTCCCAGAGCCGCTCTCTCCTATTAATCCTAGAGTTTCTCCAGGTTTAACTGAAAATGAGACTCCGTTAACTGCATAAAGATAAACTCTTGAAAAAAGCCCTCTGCTTAGCGGATACCTTACCCATAAATTCTCTACAGTAATTACATTACGATCAAATTTTAATTCATCAATAAGATTTTTATTTAGCATCTTTCCTCACCGCATGACAATATACAAGCCTGTCATCTATTTGAACAGGCTCAGGAAATTCCTCCTTACAAATATCCATCGCAAGGGGACATCTAGGGTAAAAAGGACAACCCTTTATTTCTTTAGTTAAATCCGGAGGATCACCTTTAATATAACTAATATGAACTGGCTTACCGTTACTAATATCTGGTACTGAAGAGAGTAAACCTTGAGTATAGGGATGAAGAGGATTCTTAAACATTTTTTCACTACTACCTATTTCCATTATTCTACCAGCATATAGCGTCATTAATTTATTTGCAAGTCCTGCTACTACGGCTATATCGTGAGTTATATATATTAATATTCTCGACGTGCTGATTACCTTATTTCTTAGCAAATTTAATACTCTAGCTTGATTTATAACGTCTAAAGCAGTAGTTGGCTCGTCAGCTATTACTACTTCTGGGTTTAATAGTAGTGCAGAAGCAATTACTACCCTTTGCCTCTGACCACCAGAAAGCTCATCTGGGTACTTAAAGAAAACTTCTTCTGGTAAATTAAGATCTTTAAATAAAGATAAAACCCTATTAACAGCCTCTTCCTCGCTTACTTTTTCATGCTCCATTATAATCTCCGTTAATTCTTTTCCTACTCTTTTGATTGGATTAAGCGCATTCATCGAATACTGCGGAATAATTGAGATTTTTTTCCACCTTATTTTAGTCCTAAATTCCTTTTTACTAATAGCTAATAGATCCAGATTATCTAGCATTATTTTTCCTTTAACTTCCGCAGTATCGGGCAATATTCTCATAATTGCACTAGCTAATGTAGTCTTTCCAGAGCCAGTCTCACCTATAATTCCTAAAACGTCACCCTTGTCCAAGGAAAAGCTTACGTCGTTTATTGCATTTACCTTCATTTTTTTGCCCATACTATACTTAACGTAAAGATCGCTAACTTGAAGCATGCTAACTAACACCCGATTTTACTCTATATCTCTCTAATATAGCTTCTCCTAAGTAGAATAACGATATCCCTAAGAGAACTAACGCTAAAGCAGGAGGAAGTACCCACCACCAAGCAAAGGACGGAGCGCTAGCTACATAGTATTGCGCGTAACCTAGCATATTACCCCATGTAGGAAATTCTGTTGTTGGAATTCCTATATTCAAGAAGTCTAGCGTACTCTCGGTGTAAACTACTGCAGTAACATCTAAGGTAAGCTGAGCAAATATAATTGGTAGTAAGTTAGGAAATATGTGCTTTCTTAAAACTTGTAAGTTAGATTCTCCTAGAGCTCTAGCTGCTTCAATAAAAGCTTTAGACCTAACAACGTAAGTCTCTCCTCTAATTACTCTAGCAGTTATTGGCCAAGATAAAATCGTTATTATACCTGCTAATATAATGGGCCTATATGTGTCAAGAAATTGCGGATCATAAAGAGTTAAAACTTCCACTATTAATAGAATTGTTATTAATCCTGGTAATAAAAGTACAAAGTCAGTTGTAGAAACTAATACCATATCCCTTATTCCACCATAATACCCAGCTAAGATACCTACTACTGCTCCTATGGCAACTATAGCTAAACCAGCTAAGCCTGCTAGTTCCAGATCAAATACTCCTCCTTTGACAAATTCCGCAAAAACGTTAGCACCGTGTGCATCAGTCCCAAATATTCCATAAACACTACCTAAAAATTCGAAATATACATCAGATAAGTAGATTGTGGTAGAATTTCCATCTAATGGGGAAGGATAATACATTATAGTAAATGTTACATTATATGTTCCATCCTTTGAGAATAAATATTGAATCATATAAAAGGTAGCAAATGCTGACTCGTTAGGCGGTAATGTATAGTAATAAGGCGTAAAAGATGGGACATTACTACCAGCTTGGAAGAAGTTCCACCGTCCCTCGATTATTTCGTATTTATTTACAGGGTTGAAGATATAGCTATAAAATTCAGGATTTCTAATAAACGGAGGGAATCCACTACCGTGATATAGTACACAAATCGATGTGCCGTTTGGCCCAATTATCTTACCATTTATAATATATAGTTGTGATGTATTAGAATATACGCTATACTGCATGAGATAAATATTGCAAATGCTTGGCAATTTATAAGTATAATCAAAACAGTGGTATAAAGTAATATTTACTGGATTATCGCCAATTATTTTAATTTCTATACTCCCTGGGCCAGTATTCCCGAAAGTGGCTAGATTCTTGTTAAAAGCCGTTTCATTACAAGGACCGAATGTGGAGTTCCAAATTATTTCTATTTTATCTCCATTCAACGTCTCATTCCTTAAATGCCAATAAGATAGTACTCCAGGACACTTTGCGGCAATTAAATTATAACTAGAGGGAACTTTAATATCTGGGGGCAAATTACCGCAGAATAGGGTAGCCCATGAGGGCCTAGCAAAAGGTGCTGCAGCATAATAGTAAGAAGCATTATAAGGGCAACACTTTGCATATATTACGTTGCCTACCACTACAGTTAATACCAATCCCAATAATATAATAAATGATAATAAAAATTGCCATGTTTTTAATAATTCCTTAAATGTTTTTTTAAATCTTCTTAAATTCAACTCACTTCACCGACCTCCTAGCTCTAGGATCTATTATGAATTCCACTATATCCACAAAATATAATAAGATAATAGCGTATAAAGTTAACACAAATGTTGAGCCAAGAACTATCTCGATCTCGTCACCCAATGCTGCATAATATAACTTATAGCCTAAGCCGGGTATGCCAAAATATACTTCAAGGAAAAAGTCTCCAGATATTGCAAAAGCTAAATCAATGGCAGTTCTAACTATTACTGGAATAATCGAAACTCTTCTTGCGTGAGCTCTTACTATCTTTTCCCTTAAACCTGCTAGTCTTTCATATTTTATAAAGTCTGAGTCTAGATTTTCTACCATAGCGTTTCTCATTAATATTCCCCTAGTCGAAAATCCGTATATGAAAGTTAGAATGAGCCAAGGTAGCCAGAATACCTTTAAATCTGTAACGATATTTGTCCAATCATGAACCTCGTTATATACTGAAATAGGATAAATCTTTAGCACCACAGCAAATAAAAACCATAAGAACAAAGATACTACAAAGATGGGTAAGTTGTAATCTACTATAAAATAACTCATTATAGCAACGTCTGTCTTTGTATTCCTCTTTATTGCAGCTATAGAACCTAGATATATACTAGCCAATGTCTGAAATAAAACTGGAGGTATAGTTAATATTACCGTAAAAGGCAAAGCAGAAAGTAAGCAAACCGCTACACTCTGATGATTAACTGGACAAACTCCTAGATCAAGCGTTAGCATATGAATAAAATAAATAAAGAATTGTACCTCTAAAGGATAATTAAGTCCTAACTCTCTATCTATAGATTGTATCGCTAATTTTTCTGCAAGTTCTGGATTTTTAGAATGAAGGAACTCTGATGGATTAATAAAATGATAAGCAGGGTTTATTCCTACAAGCTGAGGAATTCCAAGAACTAACATCCAGACGAATGCTGTAAAAATTAATAGCAATATTAACCTTTCTATAGCCCTCTTAGCCAAATAAGAAGCTAAACCCAAGAATAATACACCTAAAAAATTGGGAGTTATCTTTTATTTAAACCTTATCAAAATTGCTACTCCTATTAATGCTAGTACAACAGTTATTCCTATCATTGCTATTACTGCATCACTAACAGAAGGAACAGATGGTGGCGTGTAAGTTAATAACGTGGAGTTTACTGTTACGCTGGAAGGAGTAGGCGGAGTATAGCTAGTCAAATGAGATGCACAGGATATTAGTTTGCTTACGTTAGAAATATGAGTAGTAGTTATTGGAGAGTACGGATATACTGCATACCACCTATAAGCATAATGAGGCATCATCATCGTATGTCCCATTACTGTTATTGGGGCGTAATAAGTTGCATTAATAAATACTACGTAGAATTCGTTCGCAGTTAAGTTACTAGTTGGAACCTCAACTTCGTATTCGTCTCCAGCTACATGAGTCAGAGTTAACTTCTCTATAGGTGTTGTAGACCCGTATGCCCAAACTTCAGCATATCCAGTAGCGTTAGTTATTGGGCAACAAGGCTTAGGTGCTGTCTTTATAACAGTACCGTTTAACGGAACAACTATGTATGGAGATGCTATGATTTGAGTAATATCGGTAGTTATAGTTGCAACAGATCCTGCAGTAACGTTATATGTACAAGCTTTTGGATTCCACAAGAAGTTTCCTACAAATGGCTTTATTATAGCACCTATTGAGTAATTCCATTCATATACATACCACGGGAATCCTCCTGGCAATTCTCCTTTATACGCTAAGCATACAAAGCTAGGATAGTCTGGATTATACTGGCAAGGTTTGTAATTCAAGTATATACATGGTGGTACAATAATTTCATCACTAATAGTTAATAAGCACGCTGATGTGCTATTGAAGTATAATTTTATTTCGTATGTATTATTTGCCGGAACACAAGAGTATACTAATGAAGGCATTGAATCGTATACTATTTTCATCGCATAACTTGGTATTTCTGAATAGTTAACATAGACTGGAATACCGAAATAATTGCCTATGTATACGTGGCTAATGTTAAGTCCTAACGGATTACAGTTTGGACAATATCCTGGCATGTCAAAATACCATATAGAGAAGTTGAAGTCTAAAGCAGTTAGAGGCATACCGTTTATCCACGTAGCGTTATGAACGAAGCAATATATAATCTCAGTACCGTTTATAATCTTATGCCCATTTATTGTAACATTATGTATATGTATTATCTTATAATTGGCAACATAAGGCTGTAAACCTAGAGGTGTCGGCTCACTAGGCGGTTCAGTTAATGGTTCTGGCACTGCCTGCTCCCATACATCTAATGATGAGTAGAAGTTACAGTACAAAATATCCATGTTAGGTGCTTTAAATTTACAAGTTCCTATCGCCTCTACTAGTCTTCCAGTTATTGTATTTCCTTCATGTATATCATTATATGTAGAGGTGTATCCTCCATCTGGACCCGCAACGTAGCCATAATAGTTATTAATAATAGCAGGCGTAATACATGTAGTCCAACCTAATATTATCCATGGTTCATCCCATTGTAAGTCTACTAAAGCATTAGCTAGATTAACTAAAGCTTGAGAGAAGGTTGGATCTTTAGTATATGCGGCAGACAATTGTGCATTAACTGTTGAATTCACATAGCAGTTGAATTCATCTACAGGAGCCACAGGTCCCAGAGAGAAATAATCGTCCTCTATAATTGCTGTATAGCTTGAATATCCAAAATTAATTAAACCGTATTTTAAGCTCACTAACTCAGTCTCAAGGCAATATGGATAATATTCTATAATATCTAAATTCTTACCAAAATGTATTTTACACGCATTACTTTTTAGCATGTTTATCCATGCCATACAATTATAGAAATCTTCTTGGATATAAACTGGAATAACTACTGGTGTCCCATTAGGATATGTCCATTCACCTAATGATGGGTTATAAACTAATCCTGCATCCTTTAAGTATTGACAAGCCCTCTTTGGACAGTAAGATTCATGAGCGTTATATATGCTATATAATTCACTTAGCAGAGTAGTATTGCTTGCCAAGCAGGGATATACTGCAGGACATATGTATAATCCGCTAGGTACACCCCTAAGTCCACTGCATAGTATTTGGGACTCTACGCAAGCAGGATTTATTAAACTAGCTATTGCCCACCTGAAATATACATTATTTTCTGGATAATATTTGAAGTTAACTTGAATGAATATAAAGCCATAAGTTACCTCATCATATATAGACACTGTTGATAGCTTCTCTAGACTTTCTATATACTGGCTTGGAAACTGTGAAGCTGGAAGTGCATCGATTAATTGTATATCACCAACACGTTCGAAGCAATAATAGATTTGCTTATTTTCTGTGTAATTCCATAAGAATACTATTGAACCTAAATATGGGCCGTATTTACAGTATTCTATTGCAGGAACTACATGTTGTTTTAATGCTGATGGTGCTACAAGAACTCCTGCCGCCTCCGAAACTATCATCCCTCCTAATAAAACTATTATACCTAGCAAGAGAATTTTATAATACATAGATTTACTTTTCATACAAGTTTTTGATGGAATATTTACTTAAAAACCTTTCTCAAATTCGCACTTTATATGTAATCAAAACTTAAACTTTTAATACTATATATGAATCGAACATTTCATCACAACGATGATAAAGAACTTTAAAAGTTAAAAATAATTAACTTCTACGATGGTCTCACTTTAATACATCACTATTTATCTATGAGATTTCATAAAAATTTATATTCTAATATGGACTCAATCTATTGAGGATATAAATATGAGATCTAACCAAGTAGGAATAATATTATTTATCATTATATTAATTGTTGTAGCTGCAATAGGAATATACTTAAATTCCGAAATATCTGCACTATCTTCCAGCTATAATTCCTTAGCTAATAAATATTATAATGCATTAAAGAGTGAATTTTATACAATGAACTCATCATATACTAACTTAAAGGCTAATTATACAGAATTATCCAATAATTATAATACACTAAAATACTATTTTACAACATTATTAGGGTGTTATGAGAGTTTAAATGAGTCCTTAAACCTTGAAGATGGATATGCTACAGCATATCAAGTTTTAGAATATTTAGCCTCCTCAAATGCTAAAGAAATAGCAAATATGTTCTGTCCCAAGGTAACAGGCTTCATTTCTGTAGGTAAAATTAACGGTAGCTTTAGTGGAGTTGTTAACGTAAGTAAAATGTTTTCACAAGTATTCGCATATCCAATAGTTAGAGCATTCTTATGTTGTGGAGTTGTATATAACTCTTCTTCTCACTGCCTTATATTATCTGCTTTAGTAAAATATTGTAACGTTAACAGTACTGGTGGAACAACGTTTATTTACGTACTATATCACATGACCTTATCTAATCCGTCAATGTTCTCATGGAAGATAAGCAGTATAAACGTGTATAATTACTTTAATGAAATTCAGTACCAAATGGCATTAGATGGACTTACATACATTCACGCAATATGCTCTAAAGATACCCCAGTAATTTCAGAGTTAGGAATAGGACAATTTCCTAGCTATGTGTTCTTCTGCTCTAACTTACCTTTAGCAGGAAATTACACAGTACCGCAATTAAACAGCTTATTAAAGAACGTAACAAATTTCAGTATAAGAATAGATTACTACAACTTTACCGCTGTAGGGAACAGTTTATCTGGATTTATCTACGCATATGTTACTATGGTATATAATGGGCATACATTCTGCGGAGAATTAAAGATCACTGAACATGCAGAAATTCAGAGTAATGGATTGCCAGAAATATATCAAATAAGTTTCTGTAAAATGTAATTTTCTAAACTAATAATAAAGAATAAAACTTAAAATTTTATTATTTTTTTAATAATATAAGGTTAATTTAGGAAAAATTTACATCATAACATGATTATCTACGCAATTTATTTGGACATGACCTCTTTTAAATTATAATTTATTACAGAAGTAATGCACTCATAACATTGAAATATAAACCTATCTTTTACTGTAATAAACTGTTCAAGCACCTTAGACTATTACAATAAAATAATTTATTATGATCATCTAGCACTTTTTAAAAAATCTAAGATAAAACTGATTATTAAGTCGATATTATGTCTTCCTGATTTTTAAAAATCTTCCTTTCCGAGATCTGGAAAACTAGGATTTTAATTCTTGTCATATACTTTAAGGTTATGAAAATAGGAATTTACGAGTTAAAGGCAAAGAAAGGAGTAATCAGAACGACTGTAAAATATTACGGAGATTCGCTAGATATAAAAATAACTGGGGACTTCATGATATTCCCAGAAGATGTAATTTTTGATCTGGAAAAGAAACTTCAAGGTCTCTCTTTAAACGACTTACAAAACTTGCCTAAGATCTTAGAGGAAACTTTATCAAAGGCTACGCTTTTTGGGTGCACAATTGAAGATTTTAAGAACTCAATTTATGGTGCTTTAAGAGAGGTGGGATTATGAGAGTTCTCTTTTATGAAAACGACGAAAATCCCTATTTTAGCTTGGCCTTTGAGGAAAGCCTGTGGAGGAATCTTAAAGAGGGTAAAGTTGATAATACTTTAAGGTTTTGGAGGCATAAGAATGTAGCAATTATAGGATATTTTCAACTTGCAGAGGAAGAATTAAACTTCGACGTCGTTAGGAAATATAAGATTGACGTTGTTAGGAGATTTACCGGCGGAGGTGCAGTATATCAAGATATGGGCTGCTTAATATGGACTATAGCAGTTAAAGGGCCGAAAGACGGAGGGGTCAACTATTTATACGATTTCCTACTGAGAGGCTTTGTTAACGCATTAAAACGTTTTGCCAATGTAAGGGTAGAAAATATAAACGACGTTGTCGTTAATGACAGAAAGGTTTCGGGAACTTCAGCAACATTTCAAGGAGAATACTATTTACTTCACGGAACTTTACTCATAAATACTAACCTGGAACTTATGGGCAAAGTACTTAAAGTTTCTAAAGCAAAGCTTTCGGATAAGGGAGTCTCAGAGGTAAAATATCGTGTTACTAACCTTGTTGACGCTCTAGGAAGGAAAATAGATACTTCCGAAATAATAGATGCAATAATAAAGGAATATTCTTCTCTTCTAGGAGAAAAGGCTTACTTCGACTTGCCAACTACGGATGAAATAAAACTCGCGGAAGAACTTTATGAGAAAAAATACTCTAAGCCTGAATGGAATTTACTCAGACTACCTTCGAGCTACTTTGAATAATTTCGTCAATGGCCTTTGTCCTTATACTACTTTTTACCGCAAAATAATGTATTCCTAAACCTAGAAGAATTGCAACTATCGTATCCCAAGGGAACGGTATTAACACATAAAGGCCAAATCCACCGAAGTAGGAAATTACGTAAAGGCTTAAAAGATAGACTGTAATGCTTCTACGTAACTACCAGTTATTTTTAATTACTTTTAAATATCGTTTTGAAGTGATTATGTTTATATAGTATTACCGAAATGGTTTTTGACGATGATCTCCCTTAACTGATTACTGCTCACGAGGATAGGAGTGAAGACCAGATGTGAGGGTATTGATGTTTCCATCGACTAGGGTGACTGTGTATGATCCCTTAGCTCGTGGAGGGATTAAAAGCAAGGATAAGTTACGCCATGGGTAAACACAAGGCTAATAGGGCTAAATATAAAATGCCTAGCGCGAGAAATGATTTAATCTCTTCATAAAATGGGCTTGAGCGTATATTGAGGAAGATAATGCAGTCCAATTTCCTGGAGTAATCTGAGCGTAATTCCAATTCACAGTTTCTATGAACGCTTTTCTAAACCTAAAAATATTAGCAATGCTCCTATTAGAGCAAATTTTTAGGATTTCTTGTTTCTCTGCGTATTCTACGGTTTATCTAAATCCTTTTAGTTCTTATCTTACTTATTTCAACCTGGTTACTCTCGCCTTTATACGCAGCTAGTGCGGTCTTTCAGTTCTTACTTATTTCAACTCTTGTCTGAATTTATACCTAGATCGGAAGCTTTTAGTTAGGCCACAATGTAAAGAACTTGTTAGAGTTTTAAAGTATTCTTTATAAAAATTTCGGTACCAAATTCCTTAAAATTTTCTTTAATTTTTCAAATGTCATATTTATGTCGCTTATTCTTACATACTCGTCAGGGGAATGCAACTTGTTAAGTTCACCAGGGCCGTAAACTATGGTAGGAATTCCCTTCAGCCTAAAGTATCTTCCGTCTGTTGCATAAGGAGTAATAAACGGTTTAAGACCTAGAAAGAAGGGCAAGGAAGTGTAATTGGGCTCTGATGAATTTATAATTTCAATTTCTCCTTTAACTCTTATTTTTTCTAAGACCTCTCTACTTGTAATTCCCGGGGGTATCCTCATATCTATTTCAACTTCAGCATAGTCCGGAACTACGTTAACTTTAGTTCCCCCTTTAATTACTCCAGGGTTAAAGGTTATTTTTATCACATCATCAAATATTTTTTCATCAATCTCCTTGACATTATTTACAGCATCTTCCAATTCTCTAGGAATACTGACGGAAAAATCGTTTATCTCTTTCTCTAAAATTAGAATATCGTCTATCAGCTTCAAAATAGAATTATCACCGAGGGAAGGAGTACTTCCATGAGCTGATTTACCCCTTTCCTTTATTTTTATTTGCAATAAGCCCTTTTCTCCTATGTTTATTCTTTCTGAACAAGTAGGCTCACCTATTATTACAAAGAAAGGAGAAAACTCCTCGGCTAAGAATTTACTTCCTCTTTTGCCACCAGTTTCCTCATCCGGGACTGCTGTAAAAAGTAAAGGATAATCTAACTTATCTGCCATTGATACGTAAGTCTCCATGAGAACTGCTAATCCTGCCTTCATATCTGTCGCCCCTCTTCCGTAAATTTTATCGTCTACTACCTTAGGAACGAAAGGATCTGAAGACCAACCTTCTCCAGGCGGTACTACGTCGAAATGCCCATTAAGCATTAAGGGTTCTCCTTTTCCGCTTGAGGAAATTACTACAGGGTACCCTTTAACGTATTCCTTAATTTCTGCCTTAAAACCCTGGTTTTCCAAATAATCCTTTATAAATAATGCGCACTCATGAAGCTCGTTGTCATTATAAGTCTTGAAAGAAATTAGTTTCTTCGTCAGTTCTATTAGCATGAAAATAAAAAGTGTTTTCCTGTAATTATTGTTTTCTACTTCTTCTCTTCTTCTCTTGCGTTAAGAAAGGTTTAATTGCCTCAACTATTGCAGGGCACTCGTCTAGCTTTTTCTTAACTAAATTCAAAAAGCAGCACAATGAGGAAAATCTTTCAAAGTTTGTAAACTTTATTGAGTTTTGAGGCCTTTCTGTAGATATAGCTAGAAACTTTATTTGCCCAGCAAGAGCCTTTAAGCTTAGTTTTCCTACTGTAGCAAGTTCTGTTGTGTTCCACTTTCCTTCAACTGTTTCGGGGAACTTTATTTCGTTCCATTTTACTTTACTACAATCCGTATTAACTTCAAATTCTTCTTTTTGAGAAAATAAGTCAACTATTTCCGCCTCATTTGTCCTTTCATTAAGAAAATTCTTTGATGCTTCTCTTAATTGTTCATTAGTTGATACGCAACATGAAAGCGAGATTAAATCATCTAAACTTTCAAAATCTCTTAAGTTGATATTATTAGTACCCCTAGCAGTAGCTACTGATATTAGCGTCACTGTGTTTGGTATGAAAAGTAATTCAAATCTAAAATAATTGCTTTCAGCTAATCTAAGAATATAAGTTTTACCAGAAGAATCGGAAAGGGATTTTATATCGCTTATCCTCTTATATAAATCGTCCTTATCGCAATTATTAACAAAAAATTGGAATCCACGCATTTCCTTAATCTCTTCAGTAGAACACTTCATATCATGAATTATATGAGGTGAGTATTTATTACTTTCTACCTTCTATGTAATAATTAAAAAGATATATAAAAATTACTTCCTTCTTAATAGGATTATTGCAGCAGCTATTACAATAACTACTACAATGGCTATACCAACTACGAACGCAGTGTTAAGAGTTGGTGAAGTAACAGTAGTTGGAGGAGGTGTAGTGGTTATACTTGGGGTAGTCGTAGAAGTGGTTGAAGTTGTTGTAGTGCTAGTAGTAGTTATTTGCTTATACGTTATTGAAATCTTTACTGCCTGAGTTAGCGTCAGTGTTCCTTGTGTAACATTAGGCGAGTAACCATTAGTTGTAACAAATATTCTGTACTCATAAGTGCCATAAGGTAATGTTATATTTAGTGACGAGGATGTAGTTGTGTAATTCCTTCCGTCTATGCATACAGTCCATGTTGTACCGCTTGGTAGTCCTGTTTCCTCAAATGTTATGGTAAAGTTCTCAGGTACGAAAGTGAATTGTAATTCTGTATTCTTACTTAAGTTTACAAATTCTTCTTCTGTTATTGGCATATAATATTTAGAGTAAACTTTGACCATGTATTCTCCATAAGGTAGTGTTATATTAATCTCATTCATCTTAGTTGTATAGTTACTTCCGTTAATATCAACTGTCCATTCATATCCGCTAGGTAATCCGCTTTCAAATATTGTTAGAGTATAATTCATTACAGTAAACTTTATGTTAATTACTTCGTTCATTGTTAAGTTTATAGTACCTTGAGTAACGTTGGGCATATAATGTGAAGAGAATACTTTGTATTCATACACTCCCATAGGTAATGTTATTGTTATATAGCAAGCAGTAGTAGTATGATTTTCATTATCAATACAAACTGTCCATGATACTCCTTTTGGTAATCCTGTCTCTTTGAATGTTATATTATAGAGCATTGCATAAAACGCGACTTTTATAGTGGTATTGCTAGTTAAATCAATGTATCCCATTATGGGCGTTACCTTATAGCCAGTCACATTAAGTACTTTATACTCATAATATCCGTAAGGTAATAAGAAGCAAATTCTAGAAGACGTTGAGGTAGAAACGGTGCCATTAACGCAGACAGCCCATTTTGTACCGCTTACTAATCCAGTTTCTTCAAAAGTCAAGTTAAACTTTACTGGAGTAAAGGAAATTTGAAGTGTAGCGTTAGAGCTTAAAGTTATGCTTCCTTGAGGTGGTGAAGGAATATAATATGCTGAATATACCTTATAGAAATACATTCCTGGAGGTAATATGAAAGTTATTTCATTTGATGTTGAGGTCTCGTTAGTTCCATTAACACATACGGTCCAAGATTTACCAACTGGCAAACCCGATTCTTTAAATGTTAAGTAGTATATTATCTTACAAACACTAATTTCAGTTACCTCATTGGATCCAGAGTCCGCGACATAAACCGCTGAAGGAGTTGCAAGTATAAATCTAGGAGAATTTCCTGTAGGTATTTGATATATTACTCTGGAGGAGTTAATTACGCTTAACGAGTTTGAACCTAAGTTTGCTACGTAAACTAAACCATTATAGGAATCATAAGTTATGAATACTGGAGACTGCCCTACTGTTATGTTACCGACAACTTTAGTTCCACTAATCATGTAAACAGTATTATTACATAAACTGACTATATAAACGTAAGAAGAGCTGTAAGCTATAGCTACAGGGTATGGAACACTAATAGTGCAAATTACTGAAGTTCCATTTATTACGCTAGTTGAATTCGATTCTAGGTTTAATACGTAAACAAGACCGTTATAAGGATCATAAATAATCTGCCTTGGAGCTTGTCCTACTGATATTGTTGCAATAACCTTTTCACCTTTGATTACTGATACTGTAGCGAAACCGTTATCAGAAACATAAATATAGCCATTACTAGGATCGTAAACTAAACAAACTGGGTGGCACTCAACTTGAATATTACAAACTACTTTTGTACCATTAATTACGCTTACTATTCCTACTCCTGCTTTATAAGAGTTTAAATTAGCAACGTAAATTAAACCGTTTACACATAATAACGCAACTGGCGAATAACCTATTCCTCCTCCTACGGTAACAGTTGCTATTACTTCTGTTCCATTAATTATACTTATGGAATTCGATAAGCTATTAGCCACGTAAATTAAACCATTCTGTTTATCGTATACTATTGCAGTAGGATCAGAGCCTACGGATATTGTAGCTATAACAGTCGATGAGCTAATTACTGAAACTTGGCCAGATCCTGAATCAACAACATAAACATATCCGTTGTTAGAATCGTAAGCCATTTCTGTAGGAAAACTGCCAACGCTTATATTTGTGGTCTTAAACCCTTGCGTTGCACTAGTTATAGGAATTATGCTTATTATTGAAACTACATATAATAACACTAATGTGATAATAAGTATTTTATTCACAATAATCACTGTCTTATACAAAACGCCGTTGGTAATAAATTTTTATGTCCATAAAGTGCGCAAAATCGTATATAAGGCTTTAAAAATCAAGATCATAGATTAGCATAAGTTCGATTAAGAAATTTTTGCCTTAGAATTATACCGAACATATTTTCGATAGTTAATCTTAAAAATAATCTATAAAATTTCATCTTATGCAATTCGTCAGAAACTCTTCTGGATTAGTTAAGAACGCCTCCTTGACAGACGCTATGATGCTAAATATTGCTAACATGGGAGCAGGGCTCGCAATATTCACTGGTATATCTCCTTATATAGTTAAGGGAGCAGTTTTATGGTTAGCTTCACTTATAACCTTCTTGATCACCTTACCTCTAGTTTTTCTATATACTTTCTTTATAATAGAAATTCACAGAACTGGTGGAGATTACGTTTGGCTAAGTAGGAAACTTAACGGCAAAATCGGATCCATAATGGGAATTGCTCTAGCCTTTAACATGCCGCCTTACTTTGCTCTTTCGGCTTTCTTTTCTGTTGCCGCAATAAATACTGTACTTGAAGTAATAGGAACTTTAAACCACGAAAAAGCTCTCCTTAATTTAGCTAATACTGTATTCGTTAATCCTTATTGCTCCTCTATTACATTAACTCAAGAAATATTAATTTATATTCTTGCAGCAATAGCTTTTGCAATAATAATAGGAATAAATATCTTGAAGCCTAAGTGGGGGTTCTCTCTCGTAACTGCTTTGGGTACTTTAGCAATACTAGGTACTATAGTTTCAATGATAGTAGTGGGAATAAATGTTTCAGATTTCCACAGTAAAATTTCCACATTCTTAGCGGACTTTAATCTTACTCCCTCAACTTATACCGGACCTACTTTCAGTTTACCTGCAACAATTTACATGATACCTTACTTTGCTTCTTTTGCTTACATATGGCTTTACGCTGGACCTGCAGTTTCTGCTGAAATTAAAAGTGAGAGAGGAATAAAATATAACATAATTCTCGGTAGTTTATTAACTCTCTTCCTTATCACAGTACCTTTCTATTTACTCTGTATTGCTGGAGGTTACGGTTTTAATTTCAGCCTATTCCCTACTGCAACTTATAACTTCTGGAGCGTTGCAATTGCCTTAGCCGGAAACCAGGCTTTACAGTGGTTTATAGGAATTTCATTAATAAGTTGGGAATTCTTCGTAATGGCTTTCGGAGTTATAGTATTTGCAAGGTATGTATTTGCGTTCTCATTTGATAGACTATTTCCTGAGATATTCTCCAGGCTTAATAGGAGCAGCTCACCAGTTTACGCTCACTTGCTCGACTTTGCAGTTACTTTAGTTTTCTTAGCAGTGCCAATAATAAGTCCTGAGGGTGTACAAGCATTATATTCTTACACTCCTCTAGCAATAGCTTATCTATTCCTAGTTTCGTTAGCAGGAGCAAAATTCAGCTTAGAAGGTAAAAAGAGGATAGGAATGCTAATATCGTCTATAATATCTGCGGCATTTATGATATTCATGGGCTATGAGGCTTTTACTAATCCTTACTTTGGAGTAATATCGAATGGACAACCTTTCTGGCCTGGCATTGCTTACGTTCTAAGTTTAATAGGCTTAGGAATAGTAATATACGTAGCATCAAAAGAGTATAATTTAAGGAAAGGGATAAACATAGACTTGAATTATAAGGAAATTCCTCCAGAGTAACTATTAGTTCCTTTTTTGTATTCTAGTAGAAAGAATTTTTTATCATTTCAATATATGCCATGGTTATATTTATATCTTTCTTCCTTAACTTTAATTAAGTATAATAAATTTAAATTTTTATATTTAGCTTTCGTCTCTATAAGATTACCTAAAAGGAGTCATAGATAAAAGTGAGATACATTATTAAAAGTTTAAAATGCCGTTTTAAACAGTTAAATGAACACCAGTAATGGTAGTAACACTATTTGCTATTGACAGGATACTAAAAGGTAGTTACTCCGGAGGATTAAAGTTTATATTAAAGAAGAGATGATTTGTGCCACTTTTAATGGACATAAATTCTCACTCAACTTTATTAGATGAGTTGAAGGAGAGAAAGGGCCTATAAAGTTAGCAACTATTTGTATGTTCCAGAAATATATGTAGTTAGCTCCTCCAATCTGTACTATAACCATTAATACAATCTTTGAAAAATATGTTAGTAAATCATTGGAAAAAGACCAACTTACGTTGACTGTGTAAAAATTTGAATTAACAGTAAAATAATAGGATACGTTGTCTATTTTCGCATTACTTACTAAAGGTACAACATAGTATCCTGAATTACACGAAAACACCAAAGATATATTACAAAATGCTAATTTGCCATTTATTTCTGAAATTTCGTATTCTATTGGAACAAAAATTATCTTAGCTCCCTTAGGAACGTATAAGTTAAACTGCGTAACTAGAATAGTATAGGCTGACAAGTTAAGAAGCTCGAGTTGAGTAATATCAACGCTGAGATTATTTGCACTATTAGCGGTTGAATCAGATATTATAAAATAGTCGCTTATATTTATAAAATATGGAGGAAATTTTATTATTTTCGTGGTATAAAAATTGGACGAGCCATGATAATAATAGAGTGAATCAGAATAGACCAGATTAGACAATATGAGAAAAAGAATTAGCAAGGGTAGTATCGCTTTGCTCTCCATTAAGTCACTTTTGTTTCTCTGGGTATTTAAACTCATCCTATAAATTATTTTTATCCGCTCGATAAGCATACTTTTATGTTAGAGAAAATAACCGTCAAGTCCTTCTTGAAAAAGAAGGAAAGAAAAGAAAAAATAACAATGCTCACAGCTTATGATTACCCTACTGCAAAGATAATTTCCCTCACTGAGCTAGACGGCATTCTAGTAGGAGACTCCTTAGCAATGGTAGTCCTTGGACTGGAAAATACGCTTAAGGTAGGTATGAAAGAAATGTTACATCATTTAGACGCAGTAGTTAGGGCTAAGCCTAGACAATTAATAGTTGCGGATATGCCTTTCCTATCTTACGAAACAGGAGATGCAGTAAAAAATGCTGGGTTATTTGCAAAGCACGGTGCAGATGCGGTAAAACTTGAAGGCGGGGAAGAGTTTTCAGACGTAGTAAAGAAAATTGTGAGAGCTGGAATTCCAGTCATGGGCCACATAGGACTAACTCCTCAAAGGTTCTTGAGGTTAGGAGGGTATAGAACAATAGGAAAGACTGAAAGTGAAGAAGAACAACTTTTAAGAGATGCAAAGGCTCTAGAAGAAGCAGGCGTTTTCTCAGTAGTTATAGAGAACGTTTACTCATCAATTGCAAAGAGAATAACAGAGAGCTTATCGATACCAACTATATGCATAGGTGCAGGACCTTATTGTGACGGGCAAATTCTAGTTATTCACGACTTGTTAGGGTTGTCTGACTTTAAGCCCTACTTTGCTAAGGCTTACATTGATTTAAAGGAAATAATAAGTAAAGCTATCTCAGAATATGTAAGAGAAGTGAAGGAAGGAAAATTTCCATCTAAAGAGTATTATAAAGAGAAGTAACTTCATAATTAAGAAGGTCTTAGAAGCAGTTCTATAAATAACGTTAAGGCAAAGCTATAAGGCTAGTATCTTGCACTCGATAAAGGAAGTGCTAAAATGGGGCTAATAGTAATTTTTAGCTTTACTATAAATTATTATCCTCATACTGTGCTTGGCTATTCTAAACGCTAAGGAGATTTTAGTCTATTATATGTACTAACTGTAGTTAGTTTTTCTTACAAAGGACAGAAAGGACTAGTTCTTATGAAGTAGGGAGATGGCTTCAGTAGAGTTTGCTAATTACCGACGTATAAGAATATTTTCTTATGAGGTATATAAATATTTTAACATAGTATTAAGACGCTTTTTGTAAATTAACACCTTTATCTACAATAAGGTCTTACACCAAATTTCATATATTTCTTGTTAGATAAAATAGATTGCTTATTTTTAGTCTATTAAAAATGTTTAAAACTCTTAGTGCATGGTCTCTGGCTTTAGAGTTGCTATTTGAAATTCTTTGTAAATGTGCAATTACGCGTCTGTGCATTCTATCAAAATCTGTGTCATTAGTTATAAAAACTATTTGGTCGTATTCATTAAGTTTTAGTAGAAGATATAAAGTTTTATAAATTAATTGGTCGTATCTGCTAGGCTCTTTTCCAGCTACTTTAATGTAACTTGATATTCCTTCTTCTATCAATTGAAATTCCATATTTAGATCTTCTGTCATTAGAACTTTAGGAAAAGATACAACATTAAAAGTGTTAGTTAGAAGCCTTGTTATACCAGAGATATAATCAATTAAGTCGCTTGCAAAATTGTTTGTGAATCTATCTTTTAATTCCGATTGGTTCATTAAAACAATTCTCTGCTTATTCAAATTAAAGAACAATCTACTTATAAATTTTCTGATGTCGGAAGGATTTATGTTGTACTTGTTTACTACTTCTTCATAAATTTTATCAAAGTTATTATCTATTTCAGATAAAATTCTATTTCTTTCATATACTGAGTTAATACTCCATCTAGGTAATATCTTGTTTATTAATATATAGTAAAATATAATGTATGAATCTCCTATAATTTCGTATAGTTCCTCTAAGTTGTAAGTTAGTACATTTCTATTAATACGAGTAGAATTATCTAAAATTTCATTTAACCGTTTTGCCGAGTCAGAATTTTTCTCGTATAACCAAATAATAAGAATATTGGTATCAAAGAAATAGCTATATTCCTTGTTACTCGAATCAATCACCATGAAGCTCTGAAAACATATAATAACCCAAAGACCTAGTTGAAGGTCTAAGGCCATCTAATGATAACACATATAACAAGACCCCATTAAGATCAGATAAATAAGGAAAAATCTTTCCGTCAGTTACATACTCAATCAAAGGAACGCCTAGTAATGTAACAATAAAGTTGACAGTATGTAAATAATTCTTTTCTTTGGAATTTATGGTCTTAGCGTTGGGATTTTCCAATTTTATCTCGTTAACTTTTAAATAAACTTTAGAGAGATATTCTAAATAAAGGGAGTAATAAAGAAGAACTTTAAGGTTAAATTCTCCTTTTAATCCTTTTTCGTAGATTTCCTTTCTTACTTCATTTAACCCTTCAATTAACTTTATTAGCCCTTTTAGCGTCATCTTTTTATAATCTACTATCTTTGTATTATTTTCCAGAATTGAAGAGTATAAAGATAATTCTTCATGTAATTTACCATATTTCCTTTCTAATTGCATTATAGAATCTAGGTAATCCTTTTTATTAGGATCTAAGGAAATTGACAAGAGTAAATCATAAATTTGAACTAGCTCGTTAGCATAATTCTTAATTATATGCTCGTTCATCTTTTCAACTAAGGACGTAGGGAAATTCCTTAACCCTTCTCCGGCAAAGGAAGAAGAATATTCTGAGAATGATCTCAATATTACTTCTAACATTACTATCTACATATATTCCAAATAAATATATAAACATTTTACCAGATATTTTGATCTACAAAAATTTCATAATTAGATTTTACTTCTATTAATATTATAATATCTTTTATGCTATCTAATTCCACTTAGAAATACTAGTCATGAATACAGGGAAATAGTGCAGTGACTGATTTGGACACATTTTCCTTGACCCAACTCTATCTTAATCACACGAAAATTAATAATATAAATATTTGAATTCCTTAGAGTATTGAGAGAAACTTTTACCAAAAATAAAATATTCAAAAAAAATCCAACAAAGGAGGAAGGATTTTAGTAAATTTGAGTATATAATTAAGAGGAGGGAAGATGTTGTTATTATGAAGAAATGAAACACAGTTACAGTAAGAACTACAACTACTAATTGCAATGATACTTCATTATAGACAACCGCATATTTATCTCAACTCATAGCTAGATTATTGTTAAATAAGCTCTGCACGCGATAAATGTTAAAGTTCATAAAAGGTATTTTAAGACTAAGGTATTAAAGAATATCATACTTAAGGTTAAGAAAAATCTTGAAAAATCTATCGCAATAAGTAAGAGGAAAACAACATATGGAATTATTTATATCTTGAGACATAAGAACTAAATTTATGGAAGAATTGCCTAAACCTTGGTTTAATATGCAAGATTATAAAAAAGCAAGATTACTAGAGGCAAAATATGAAGCAGAAATTGCAAGGAGGTTCCTGGAAGAAGGACTTTTACGTAATGCTGCAGGAAAAGTTTACCAGGCTTGGAAGGCTTTAGTTGCAGCATTTGCAACTGATTATAGAGATAAGCTAATGCAAAAATTCAAAGGAGAGGTTAAAATAAGAGGCAATAAGAAAGTGCAAAAAGCGGATTGGATTATTGCTATAATGCCGAGCAGTCTTATAAAAACTGTAGCACAAACAATAGGTGGAGATATTGATACTTATACAAACATAGCTTTACTTCTTCATCAGTACCAATACAACGGTCCCGATTCTCAAGCAATATTAAGTCAGTATATTAACGATGAATCCGCCAAAGAAGATATTCTAAAACTGCTAGTGGTTATAGATAATATACTGAGTAAGGTATTAAATTGATAACTACGAATTGAGATTCTTCGCCCGAACTATGCATTAGTTACTTTTAGCTCTTCTCCATTCGCCATTAAGCCAGGATTCTCCGACTTAAAGGTTCCTCCGGTCATCATTGATAATAACGCTTTAAGCACCTGGAGGAGAATAAGGCGATGATGGATAAATTCTTAGAGTTCCTAGAAGCCTCAATTGAGGAATTTAATAAGGGTAGATACAGGGTTTCATGCCTCTTATGCCAGGTATCTGCAGAGCTCCTAATCAGGTCTATATTTGACGAGAGAGGGCTTAAACAACCAATAGTACCTTCCCACGATATTAGGACGTTATTAGGAAAGCTCAACGACGAGAGCCTTTACGATCTCATAAAAGAAAATAGGAGAGAACTTGACGTTGTAAGTAATTGTAGAAAGAATTCTCAGTACGGAGAAGTAAAGAAAGAGGAAGCCGAGGAATGCATAAAAATGGTTAAGCTTCTCCTTAAAGAGCTTAAAAATAATGACCTATTTAGGAAAAATTATACAATTTAAAATGAAATTATTATCGTTAATCTAACATATTCTCCGAATAATTAACCATTAAAAATGAGTATAACTTGCAAACTTGAGAACACTATAATAGTGTATAAAAATAAAATTATTTTAAATATCTCATAATACTAGCTTAAATATTATAAAAATAATTGATTTTTAATAAAAGCCCTTATAAAAGACTACTAATCATTACTCTGTGTAAAAAGCTTAAAGTTGAGATTCATATATTATAGGTAAGTTATGAAGCTTATTGCAAGAAATTTAGGCCCTATTCATTACGCTGACTTGGACTTTAACGATAAGATAATTATAATAGGCCCGAATTCTTCTGGAAAGACATTTCTCTCAACTGTATTTTATATCCTTTACGGCCCCATTAACGTTTTGCCATTTATCCCTAAGGAGGTAAATATTAAACTTGAAGAAGGTATAACAGATTTAGAATTAAATCTAAAAGATTTTGAAGATGACCTCTCAGAGTACTACAAGAAAGTCATAGAGCTTACTTTTTCAAATCCTAAAAATTTAATAACATTTGGTGAAGATAAATGCGTAATAGAGAACGACGCACTTAGTCTCACTATAGGCTCAGACGATAATGTCAATGCTAAAGTGAAGGAATCTCCTATAAATATTAAAATTGAATATAAAAAGACGCAAGGTCCGCTAGCTGCTATCTCGCGTACAAATGATAGATTGTTTGTAATTGGAGACGAAGAAAACGCTAAAAGGTTATTAATTTCTGCAGTTTTAGAATTATTTTACGAAAAATATAATCCTATTGCATTTGTAAGCACGGAGAGAATTTCAGTACTTAGCATGAACAATTTAATTTCTAACTACGTATATTCTCCCATAGTAGCTTCACAAAATAAGCCTCTAATCTTAGATTTCATGAGATGGCTTTACCCAATAGAGGAAAAATTTTACGGAGTAAAATTTACTATAGATAACGGAAAATTAAGTGCAGAAATAAAGGGTAAAAAAGTCCCATTATCTGTTATTTCCACTGGAGTTGCACAATTAAGCGTTATTGAGATGTTAGTAGAAAATCCTGTACTTAAGACTTTAATAATTGAAGAACCTGAGATTAACCTTCACACAGATATGCAAATAGAGATTGGGAAATACCTTTCAAAGGTAAATAATAAGAACATGTTTATAACCACTCATAGTGAATGGTTTACAGTAGCTTTTGCCTATTATTTTAGAGATGTAAAAGTTTATGAGTTAAGGAAAAAGGACAACGATTTATTTGAAAGCAAGGAGATCAAAGTTAATGAAGACGGGACTTTAGAAAGTCTAGAAACGATCCATAAGCCCGAGGAAGAATTTTTAAATAGAATGATAAGTGAAATACTTAGCAAAAATGATAAGTGAAAATGATAATTTTTGTTGCGTAAAATACGATGCCTTATGTGGGAAAGGTGCAGACGCAATATGTTTTAAGAAAGTAAGACTGTAACGCTTCTACGTAACTACTCGTTATTTTTAATCTAAATATCGT
>QEFD01000230.1 GCA_003086435.1 Acidianus hospitalis | reverse complement strand
GAAGTTTATATACTTTAATGGTTAATATGAGTAAAGTCACACCAGATGTGGATGGGTTTTCCCGAAAGGTGTGACGGTGAATAAAAGATGTGCGGGTTTCTCCATCAGATGGCAACACTCTGATGGGTGGGGTTATCCCGCTAAAGGGGTGGAGGGGGTAACGGGTTTCCCCGTGACTCTGGTGAAGCCCAAGGGCTGAGAATTGGATACAAATTCATGAAAATTCAATGAAGCCCAAACCCCATGAGGTAAAGATAGATATTATAAATAGTATTAGGTGTAATATTTAATAGGGAATTCAAAATGGTGATAGCACATAAGTTAACTGACGAGCAGAAAAAGATCCTAGAGAGAATGCAAAGTAGAATAGACTATATCATCAAAGTTCACAAGGAATATTTAGATGCATTAGCAGAATTTGATAGAACTGGAGTATTGAAAATTCATGGGAAAGTACTTTATGTAAGAAAATATAATAATCAAGAAAATGAGGATAAACGGTTTAATCTTCAATAATTTTCCGTATAATTTTCCTTATTTTATTTATCGCATACTCATCTTCTTCTGGTGGGTTATCGGCAACTTCGACTAAGGTCTTAATTAATTCTTCTTCTAAATCTTGTGGGATTTCCTTGTTAAACAATTCGTATAAGATATTTAATAATAATACGAAAGCAGTTCTCTTATTGCCGTCAACGAAAGGGTGAGAAGTTATTAAATGATATGTTAATACTGCTAAACTCCTACTAATATCGTTATAATTATTTAAGTCTTCTATTGCGGAATAAATCGCGATACCTATAACGTCTAAGTTAATTATTCCCTGCTCGGTATTAGGATCACTTCTGATTATACTGTAGTGGATTTTTATTATAGTAGGCTCTATATCACTTTCTCCTCTCCTCCACTCTTCAAACTCGTTCAGTAGTCCTGCTAAGATCTGCATTAACTTACTTTCCATGGAAAGTCGACCTTAACTACTGGCTTCTATTAAACTATATAATTCTTTAAGCTTTTCAATTACCCTTTTACCCTTTTCTGTTAATTTAATATACCTCCTTTTAGGAAAGCCGAGAATTTTTGTACTTTTGATTGCACTAAATTGTGTCGTATGCGACACTATTTTAGTCTCTTCTGTTTTATTTTTACTTTGGTCTCCTAAATGCGATCTCTGGAGATCGCATTTTGTTCATTTTTATGCTATAAATTCTCGGCAAATGCTGAGAATTTGTTTACTTTCGGTATCCAAAAATTCTGGCCGGGGAACCAGGATTTTGTTCAGTTATCTGAGAAAAATTTCAACTAAGTTAATCCTGCTGGATCCCGCATTTTTTGCTTGTGAGAGCAAGCTCTCACGTTAACGGAAATAATATTACTATTTCAGTAAACCTACTGGAAAGAGTTGATTTAGCCAACTTTCAGCGCGTGCTAAGTAACTTACTTAATTAGTAAAGCTAATTAACGTAATTTAACGGTTAATTAACGTATGAAGAGTCTTACACAAAAACAGAAAATACTACTAGTTTTAGCGAAAAGAGGTTCATTAACTTTAGAAGAGTTAGAGAGGTACACAAAAATTCCAAGAAATTCATTGCTGAAAAACCTTTCAGAATTAACAAAAGAAGGAAAGATCACGCGTGGGTGGATGCACATTGCAGGTAAAAAATATAGAAAATACTCTATTAAGACGTCGATATTCAAAGAACTCGGTATTGAGTAACATCTAACATTTTTTACGTCGTGCATTTTTCATTTTTTACCAAATGTACATTTTAGAATAACTATAATGTGGTAACAAACTCGTGTTACTCACCCCGTTACACGGTAACTTATTGCGTTCTTCTAAGATGTAGAAGTTTCTTTTAAATACTCTCCAAACTGATTTTGTAAAAGCATGAAGAAAATATTTCTAAACCCTGGGTCTTGAACTGCTCTCGTTATGACCGCGATCGCATCATTGATAGTAACTTCACGCGGATTGAAACCGTGCAAAACTTCATAAATTTGATCGATAGGTAACGCTTGGGTAATTTTCCTCTATTACGTTATCTGGAATAATAATTTCTTTATCTCTTTGATCGAAACCACGTAAATACAGATACAACTGCTTTCTGCTTCGACCTGTAATTTCTTCAAGCTTGCTCATACCTAATTTCTCTTTTGCTTTCTCTAGTAATTTTATTCTCTGCTCTTTTGTTAATTTGCTTACGTCTATTACTGCCATATATACATTTTTGATATCGTCAAATATAAGCGTTTACCAATTTTTTCCTCGTATGTTACCAACGTAATCATTACATTTATAGAGAAATTCTTTCAATTTCATATAATGTGGCGGACCCGACGGGATTCGAACCCGTGACCACCGACTTAGAAGGCCGGCGCTCTATCCTGGCTGAGCTACGGGTCCACATTATCAGTATCATCTAAAGAATAAAATAAGATTTACGTTTACTTTTTACTCGTATTCTCTCCAAACCTTACCGCACTTAGTACACTTATAAAACCTAGTTGCTGGCTCGTCCGCTGCTCTAGTTTGCAAGATCCAGAAGTACGCTTCGTCGTTCTTACAGTTAGGGCATATTACTCCTTTAATTTTCTGAGCTCCTTGGGGCATTTCTTCCTCTAAAACGAGGGTTTTTTCTGTTTCAGAGTGTTTTATCTTTGTAGTTATTACTTCCGAGGACTTAACTTCTTCCTCATAACCGCATTTTAGGCATTTATATACATTTTTACCACTAATTTTTCTAGGTACCATCATTGAGTGACATTTAGGACAGAACTTCATGAACTATCGCCCGGCAATACATTAAACTAAGAATTTACTTTATTTATTTTTTGCGATATCTTCTCTACTATAAATCTACATATTTCTTCAAGGTCATTTGAGGGCGAAGTGCTCGTAATCTCCTTACTTACAGAAGAATTATTAAATTGTGAAAGAACTTCCTCTCTACTCTTACCTAAAAAAAGATGCTCCAGAAATTGCCCTCTAAAAACGCAAATAGCAGTTATTTCTTTACCTTCAACTAGTACTGCTACTCTTCTTTCTTTTTTATTCAATTTTCTTTATTTCCTCAAGGTATTTATTTGCATAATTTTCTGCAATTTCTATAGCCTTTTTAATTGCATCCATGGGCTTAATTTCTCCATTAGTCATTACTTTTAATATTATTGAATTGACTAGTGGATGAGGTTGATAATATGAAGCATAAATAACTCCTTCAACTTTCCTCAAACTTCCAGCTAAAAGATTTCCTAGAGTATGTTCTTCTCCCTCAATTTCTATTTCAGCGTATGTATCACTCGATTTTAATATCTTAATTTGCATATTTTCTCACCACGTAATTTCCTACTTTTCTCTGTTCTACATTACCGCAATATACACATTTTAAATGTTCCTCATCTAATTTGGTCATCATATGCCCGCAAATTGAACATTGGGCAAAGATTACTCCTAGATCTTTTTGCTTTATAGTTAAACTAATTGGGGGACTAAATGTCAAAGGTTTAGCTTTTATTACGTCTCCTACTCTGATTGCTTCTAATATTGTGTTTAGTCTTTTATTACTTATTTGAGAGATGTGTAAAAGTCCGGAAATTGGAGTTATGAATTTCTCTTCTACGCTTACAATATCAACGTTGGCTACGTCTTCCTTTATTAGGTTTACTATACCGTAAACGTATTTAGCCTTCCTTAAAGTTAACATAAGAGATTTTTTAGGAGAAAGAACGTTGCTTCTTCTGTTAATCATGTCATAAAATACTTTTCCTATAGTCGAAGACCTAACATTTCCGTCTTCCTCATAAGATCCTTCTCCAGGAGAAAATTCTTCGATTACTCCCAGTAAATCTCCGGGGAAAGTTATCTCTCCTTGGCTTTTCATTTCAATTACCAAGGGAAAATATATGGTTCTAACTTATTATTTATAACCATTCTAGCCTCTCCTGGAGTTAATACCGGTTTTTCAAAGTTATATAAATCGTCAGTAGGAAGTCTTGGGCATGAAGTTACTATATACGCGTCTATATAACTCCTATCGATATTCCTTAAAGTCTCCACGTTAAGTACCTTGTTACTTACAACGTAAACTTTGTACCCTTTTTCTTTTAGCTTCTTTTCAAGGTATTTTACCATTAAAGGTCTATTTTGTCCCACTTTGATTCCTTGAATTATAACCCAGGTCTTTGCATCTAATGCTTGCATTATTTTAGAATATCTAATTTTCAGGATTTTGCTAACTTCATTAGTTAAGTCTTCTGCCCTTTGCGAGTAGGGGTCAATATTTATTACAGGCTTACCAGTGTATAGTCCTATTCCTAATGCGTGGAATTTTCCGCCAGAGATGTTAATATGCAGATCTACGTCTAAGGGTATCGCCTTATAATCACAACCCAATATTTGACCGTCTAACATGAAGGGATTAGAAGGCTTTCCTATTTCTACTTCAAATTCTGTGAAATGTTCTTTTAATTCTGGCAAAAGTTTTGCGTGCTGAATAGTTGCCGAAAGAGATATTTTCCTTGGGTTATATTTTTTCGCTAACTCTTTCGCTTCGTCTATCACTTTTTCTTCAATCTTTAGGTTACTTTCTGTTGGTATGAATACCGTGGGAAATTTAGGATAATACCAAGTGTAAGGCGTGTGACCAAAATGTATTATTAAATCTACGCCGAGTATTTGTGCTTCGTCTTCAGCTATGTCGCAAGCTCCCCAACTTGGTTCTCCAGATATTATAAATTCTACGTCCTTTATTTTATCTTCTAACTTAGAAACAATTTCTGTAGAAAAATATCTTAAACCTTCAGGAAATTGTAATAAAACTTTTTTTGCATTCCTCTTTTTTATTTCCTCTATTACCTTATCTTCATCAAAAAAAATAGTTCACTGAGTTTTTGCCTCCTGCTTTAGCGGAGTAATAACTATTTCTACGTCCAAAGGAAGTTTTTTAGAGGCAACTTCAAAAGCTTCTTTTGCAAAGGCTAAGTGTTCTTTCTTAACTCTAAGTATCATTAAGACATCTCCTTGTTTTACTATCCTTACTGCGGTTCCTACGGGTTTGCCGAAAGATAATCTCATTCCGTCTTGCAATCTGTCTGCTCCAGCGAAAGCCATCATCTTGTTTTCTCTTAAAACGTGGTGGGGGTATTTTAATACCCAGAGGAAGAAGTCTGTTTCATTACCTACTAATTTTGAAATTCTCTTTAAAGCCATTACTCTTGTCGCTTCTAACGCGTTATGTCTTATTTGTCCTAGCTCCTTTACTATCATTCTAACCTCGTAATCGTAATCTTTATTTGCAGTACCCATAGTGAATTTTGTAATTTTTGGCATTGGTACTCCTGGTATGTATTCTTTTCTAGTATAAGCTGGCCCAGAGAAGTGCCTGTAACATCTACCTGGTCTTAACGGCATAGGTGTTTATTAACTTAAGAGATATTTAAGCTATCCTTTTATTTTCTAGGAGGTTTATAATCAAATTTGCATGTTCAAGTATCTCGTCAGCCGTGTTTCTTAAAGTTAATATATCTTTAGGAGAAGAAATTTCCATTATTATTTTTATATTAGCGAAATTCTCATTATAATTCATATCTATTTGCATATCCTGTGGAATGTTTATGTTATCAACTTTCAAACTGTTTATAATTTCTTTTGCGTGAGGGCTCTGGATTTGAATATTAATCTCTGCCTTCAACTTCTATCAATCCTTCCTCTTCAGTGTTAATAAAATATCTTGACGTTAATAGTTTATTATCGTTTTTTATTACTATTGGCTTATCCCTTCTTACCTTCTGTGCCTGTAATAAAATTAATTGCAAGAGTGTGGGTGATTTTAGATTGCTTTCTACAATGAAGAATTTTTTATCTTCAGTAACTTGACCTATTGAAAATCCTTTTCCTATAATTTCTCTAAATTTATTTATTAATATTCTTGCAATGGACTGGTTTAAAGCAAAATCTACCAGAATTTTTGAGCCTATAGTATCTAGAAAATAAATAAAGGAGAAAGCAAGTTCTAGTGAGTCGTAATTAAGGTAGAATACTCTATCGGTTATTATATCATCTCTAGTGACCTTAGGATTAATTTTCATTATCAAACTTACAATTTTGAAAATTAACGTATTTAAAGCTCCTTCATTAAGCTCAGTTAGTTTAGAAAGTTCATCGATGCCTATCTCATTTATTAATGCTATCGCGTTTTCTCTGCTTCCAGTTACCGTAGGTATATACGGATCAAAAGATTCAACTAATGATAAGAAAATTGGTGCATCGTGATATGAAGGAATTTTTAGGTTTTTCTCTATGGTAATTCCTAAATTTTCCGCATTTTTCATTATTGAAAGCTCCCAATCGCTGAAATTTCTCCTTTCTAATACAACGCTAGATGATATTCCAGTTAATATTGGTAAGATATCTTCAGTAGTTATTGGGACTAATGATGAGAAAGATGAATTTCCTATAAAAACCTCAGTATTTTTGAATCTAACAAATTTTCCTCTTTCTCTTTGATAAAATTCTAGTTGACAATTACTAGATGAGAAAGAGAGGGCAGAGGGGTTCTCCATGTATTTTATAATTAAAGAAGCTGCGAGTATAGCATCAACGTTATAAGGTATTTTTATGCAAATGCTTTCCTCTTTGTTAATACTTTCTATTAGTTTCTTGGCCTCTTCAGGAGTCGGCTCTTTTATAAAGTTCTCCATCCTTCTTTATTTTATCTATGTCTTTTTTAAGTTCACTAAAGCTGATCTCCCTAAGGAAAATGAATCCTAACGCGTAACTCACGTACTCTAGGATAATTATGTCAAAAACGTAAGAAGATGGTAGTACTATTGCCAGAGCTAGTTCCGAAACTCCTGAGGCACCAG
>QEFD01000229.1 GCA_003086435.1 Acidianus hospitalis | reverse complement strand
CCTCCCATCCACACTTTTATCACTCCCACCCTCGTGAGCAGTCATCAGATAGGGGGATAATCAATAAAAATACATTGTAATACTATATAAACACAACTTGTCAAAAAGATATTTAGAAGTAATTAAAAATAACGAGCGGCTGCTTGCTCCTCCCACATTCGAGCCGAGGAGCGTCATTAGCGTCACTAAAAGAGAAAAAGAGATATTTAAATACATGGAGCTATCCATCCTCTGGCGAGGCTTTCCGCCCCCTTAACCCCCTTTCTGTAATCAAAAATAACGAGTAGTTGCGTAAAAGAGTTTTTAGTCTCTATAGTACAACTTCAACTTAACGTTTTGTTATGGTTACTCCACATTTCAACTCATAAATTTTCTAAGCAAATGGAGTAAATGAACGTTTTAAAAAGGACAAATTATTAATATGCAACTGATATTCCTTCGCGCATATCTAAAGACTGTAACTCTTTTACGCAGTATCTCTTAAGGGACTGGAGCTCGGCTATGATCCCTCTTGGGGGCCCTACCCCTACTGTCGAATCGATGGTGGAAAAGATGAGGGGAACCCTCGCTGGCGTGGAGGTCAGCCATGGCATAGCTTCTCCAATTCGCCAAGAACTAACCTTTGTAGAGGGAAACGCTACTATCCTGCAGTCATTAGCCGAGGAGATCATCAATAAATCACTAATAATACTATATAAAAATATAAATTATAAAAAAGAGATATTTAGAAGTGAAAATAACTAACAGTTATGTAAAAGAGTTGAGACTAAATCGAACTATAAAAATATTTTGAAATTTAAACTAGTTGAAAAAGATATACACTTATTTCTTACCTCAGAATCTTAATACTCATTTAAAAAAATGTTTATCTTATAAATTAAATCTTAATGTGCAAGAAGTGTGTTATTGTGAACGCTCCTAATCCCACTGCTGCCAATATGAGATCAATTACAATGGATATTATGAAAGCAAGTATTGCAATTCCTAATGCTCCTAACCATCCCACGTCAAAGACGGCCTTATAAACACCTAAAATGCCTATGAAGCCTATTATGAAACCTATTGGTAATACAAAAGGATTATTAACAACTAAGGCTATGAAAGCGAATATTGCAACAATTATTGCAAATACTATAATAGATAGCAAAGATGCAGCCATAGCCCTAGGGAAAGACGACTCACTACTGAAAAGCTTCGACGCCAACCATACGGGTATTGAAATTATTATCCAAGATATTAGAAAACCTATTATTACACCTACTATATCTGGGATATGCATAGTATTCTCTTTAACAATTATTACTTTTAACGTTATCCCCTCCACATAGCGTTAACAGAAGGTTATTACTTAATAAATAGGTAACATTGTTAACTATTTAAAATGTAAAATACTTGGAAAGTGTAACTTAGCAAATATCTAAAAGGATTTTATTTCATTGACAGGAATCTACTGTTTAATAAAATCAACGTTAATTTAAAACATTTTTAACTTAGACTATTAGCCTATACGCGTTTCATAATAAACTACTCTTAGCGTGGCTAGGTAAAGCAAACACTTCTTAATTTTCACTATGAACTTCTTCTAGAATTTCTTGATTTAACAGTATTAATAATATCTCTTTCTAATTCTTAATTGTATACCAGAGATGGCTAATAATTGCCCAAAAGGTTAAAGTGGCATTCTAATTGGTTTTGAAGTGAACGTTGGCCTTTCGCTGTAATAGATCAATAATAATAGGAGTATATGATGATCTTATTACTTTTAATCTATTGAAAGACTTTCTATTCGTGATATTAAGGGAAGAAGATGATCAATAATACGGTTATGCTAAGGAAGAAAATTATAATAATTCTACTAAATATAAATAAAAAAATTATTCTCTTAATAATCTATTTATTTCATCTTTCAGGAGTAATAAGGGATATTCGTTACTCGGTAGCAAGGCTCTATTATGATATTCGTGAGAATAATGTTGTATACTTCCTAAATCCGCAGAATTACTAGAGCAATCTAAGTGAAAGTGTACAGTTATACTAATATTTCCTAGGTAACTTTCGTTAGGTACTTTTACAATTAATGAAAGTATTTCAAATATATAGTAGCAACCAAAGGTAAAGCATTTATAACAAAGTCTCTTACATATCTTTAATACTATAAAGGGTGAATTTACCGTTATATTCGTTATAGTAAAATTCAGATATTTAACTCTACAGTGACTACAAACTAATATAGTTATATTAAGAATATTCCCACTCATGAATATCTTACAACAACGTTCTAAACGGGTTACAGCATAACCTGATAGATGACCATTATGAAGATAGTAATATATTAATATCCGTGCATTCAAAGAACAACTCTTATTACAAGTATAAGATATACTAATATACTGTATTCTACTTATATAGTTAGGAGAAAGCATTATATTAGCTCCTCCCTGTACAACACCTCCTTCAATATAAACTATTTTTAAAGGTTTAGCAGTGCATGGGATTAAGAAGCTTATATATCCGTGAATTATTGTACCGTTATATAATACCTCGCTATATAGATAATTAAATTTCACTTCACAATCTTTACAATATCCAAACTTTCCTACACTCGTAATTATGTAAAATAAGCAAGGACTAAAGCAGAATTTCCCTGGACCGTAGTATGCCACACTAACATTAAATAAGACGTACTCGTATCCCTGGCGGCCAATAAACTCGGCATCCGCTTTATCAATGGTATAATTATTTATGGTTATTGTTATAAAGTGAGGAGTGCCAGAGTAAATTGTAATATTTAGCGGGCCATAGTAACTAAAGTTGGGAAATTCAAATCTTATCTTAAGTGTATATTTAGTATATGCAGGAACAATCATGTTCTTATAGTTTGCAACGCTTGATAGAGGGCTAATTGTTATATTAGCTAATGGGAACGGAACGCCGTTATTATTAGCGATGCACAGAGTAAAATATGAAACCTCACCGGAAATTCCACGTGTATTTATGCAATAAATTTTTATGCAAATATTAGTATAGTTTGTGATATTCATAATATTAACTCTGGAAATAATCGAATAGTATAATTTTGGTTGTGTAGTAGTCAATGATAATATTTTAACTCCTGCAGCATCTTCATAATATATTTCCTCAGGAATTGCGTTTTCCGGAACTTTAAATCCGACTAAACCGCTTGTTGTAACTCCCTCATATATTTTCTCACTATGTAAGCAATCTGATAAGCCCGTATATACTATACAGCCTCTGAATATTCCATCATTAGTTTTCAATACAAAGTCGCAAGCTAACGGTATGAAATAACAAGGGCCATAATAGGTTAATGTAAAATTATATAGTATGTAAGTATAACCTTGCAAGTGATTCTCCTCAGCCAAAGCTTTAGCGCAGATTGGAATCGCCTTAGTTATATTGAGCCATGAACCATTAATTAAGGCTAATAGTTTAACGTTTATAGCACCATAATAACTTTCACAAGGTCCTTGTAATATTAGCAATACATGGGACATTCCTCCAGGTGGTATAAGTTCAGTCTGGTTAAGCTTAATAAAGCTTGCACTTTCTATTCCTCCTATAACTACTGGTAAAGATTTATGGGAAGAGCAAATTCTTAATCGAACACTAATGTTTTGGCCACTCCAAACCTTTATATACTGCGGTAAATTACAACACGCGTAAATTTTTAGTTCAGTATCGTTAGTTGTATACTCGAGGTGTATAAGCGATAGATACGCAATAGGCTTAGGGAAAGGTACGCAAGACTTAATTCCACTTGGACAAGAGAATACAATTTCTTCTGGCTTTACTGAATTGGGTATATGAAATTGATATGTTAAGTTGATCTCACAGCCTGGATGTAAGGTAATAGCAAGTGGCGTAGAGGATGGGATAATTGCTGGAGTGTAATCTCCACTCGTGGTAACTAATTTGAAATCGCCGGGAGTTATTGTAATATTATGAGAGAAAGGATTGTGCATCTCTATACGAACGCAAAACTCTTGACACTTATCGTGTACGCATGCTGATATATTCTTAACTGTTACCGTCATAATATTGCTACTTGAGATTGTTGGCATAGAAGTTGATGTAGAAGTAGTTGTCGATGTAGTAGTTCTTGACGTTGGGATAGATGTTGGGGTTGACGTAGGAGTGGCTGGACTAGTGTGCATGAAAAACAAGAAACCTATTGCTGCTATTACTACAACTATTATACCCACTACAGCTATCAATAAAGAATTCCTTTGCATGGTAATGTATATTAATGTGAAATATTTAAACTTTTCTCTAAATCATGCTTTGTGGATCTGTTCAATTTTTCTAAGAGACTACATTAAACTTACTTTTAA
>QEFD01000228.1 GCA_003086435.1 Acidianus hospitalis | reverse complement strand
AAGTATGCAAGGCAAAATGACTGGTTCTTAATCTCTTCTGAATCAATGGCCTTAGCTGGAAGGATATTAGGTCCAGCTTTAGGACCAAGAGGTAAGTTTCCGACTCCTTTACCTTCTGCAGCAGATGTAACAGAGTATATTACGAGGTTTAAACACACTACAATAGTTAAGACAAAAGATCAGCCTCATACGCAAGTATTTATAGGCACAGAAGATCAAAAACCAGAAGATTTAGCTGAAAACGCTAACGCAGTATTAACAGCAATAGAGGGCAAAATAAGGTCGCCTTCAATAATAAGAGCTATATATGTGAAAACCACAATGGGTAAACCAGTAGAAATTAAACTTAAGTGATAAAAATGAGCTTAACCGTTCAACAACATAAAATTCCTCAATGGAAAATCGAAGAAGTAAAAGAACTCAAGGAGAAAATAAAACAACATAAGACAGTTATAATAGCTAGCCTAGACGGATTTCCGACAGATAAACTTCATGAAATAAGGAAGAAATTTAGAGATATAATGGAGATAAAAGTATCTAAAAACAAGCTATTTGAGAGAGCCGCTAAGGAGAGCGGAATAGATGTAAGTAAAATTGAACAATATTTGACTGGTACTAATGCGTTTATTTTCAGCAATAAAAATCCATTTGAGATATCTTTAATGTTATCGAAATTCAAATTAAAGAGGTACGCCTTACCAGGAGATAAGGCAGACGAGGAAGTGGTAATACCTGCAGGAGATACTGGAATACCTGCAGGACCTATGATAAGCGTATTTGGCAAATTAAAGATTCCAACCAGAGTTCAAGATGGAAAAATTGCGATAACAAAGGATACAGTAGTAGCTGAACCTGGGCAACCAATTCCACCAGAAATTGTTCCAGTTTTACAAAAGCTAGGAATAATGCCAGTGTACGTGAAATTAAGGCTAAAAGTCGCATATCATGATAATTTAATTATTCCAGGAGAGCAACTAGAATTAAAATTAGATGAATACAAATCACAAATCCTAGAATCTTATAAGAACGCGTTGGCATTAGGAGTAGAAATAGCATATCCAGAACCAGAGATACTAAAGATAACCTTAGGAAAAGCTTACAGAAATGCTATGGCTTTAGCAGGAGAGTCTGGCTATATAACACCAGAGTCTGCTCAAGTAGTCTTCTCGTCAGCATTAGCTAAAGCATACGCTTTAGTTGGAGCGATAAGTGGAAAAGTTGATCTAGGAATACAAGTACCAACTGCACAGCAAGCCCCTGCGCCAGCAAAAGAAGAGAAGAAGGAAGAAAAGAAGGAAGAAGAAAAGAAAGGACCAAGCGAAGAAGAAATAGCAGGAGGACTATCATCCCTATTCGGTTAACAAAGCTTTTAAATTCCTCTTAACAAGATGAAGATGATTAAAAATGGAATACATATACGCAAGTTTGTTACTACACTCAGCTAAAAAAGATATAACAGAGGATAACCTAAAGAACGTATTAACAGCTGCAGGAGTAAATGTGGACGAAGTAAGAGTAAAAGCAGTAGTTGCTGCATTAAAAGAAGTAAATATTGATGAAGTATTAAAGAATGCAGCAGCAATGCCAGTAGCTGCAGCAGCACCTGCTCAAGCACAAGCTGCGCCAGCAAAAGAAGAGAAGAAGGAAGAAAAGAAGGAAGAAGAAAAGAAAGGACCAAGCGAAGAAGAAATAGCAGGAGGACTATCATCCCTATTCGGATAAAAACTTTTTTTGATTATTCTACATTAGTCTTTAATTCTTGTTTTCTTGTTTTGTTATAGGATGAAAGTAGACGAGAACGAATATAGGCTAAAATTCTTCCTAGAGAACCACTATGTAAGAAAGCAGTGCATATCATGTAAGACTCCGTTCTGGACTACCGACGAAAACAGAGATAATTGTGCTGATATACCATGCACTGATTACACTTTCCTCGATTCAAATATAGGAAAACTAAACCTTAGCGTTAGTGAAGCTAGGAAAAAATTCTTAGAATTCTTTCACAAACATGGACATACTATTATACCACCAAAGCCGGTTTTAGCTAGGTGGAGAGATGATTTATACCTAACAATAGCAAGTATTGTTGATTTTCAGCCTCATGTAACTAGCGGAATGGTTCAACCTCCTGCAAACCCATTAGTAGTATCTCAACCATGTATAAGGTTAGAAGACGTTGATAACGTCGGAATAACGTTCGGAAGGCATTTAACAGCATTCGAGATGGGAGGACATCACGCCTTTAATTACCCAGATAAGTTCGTATATTGGAAAGATGAAACTGTTAGATTAGCAAAGGAATTCTTTACTGAAGAATTGAAAATTCCAGAAGAACTTCTGACTTTTAAAGAATCATGGTGGGAAGGGGGAGGAAATGCCGGACCGTCGTTTGAGGTTACTGTTGGTGGATTGGAATTAGCTACCTTAGTATTTATGCAGTATCAAATAGTTAATGGAGAATATGTCCCATTAAAATTAAAAATAGTTGATACAGGATATGGAATAGAAAGAATAGCTTGGTTTACTCAAAAGACGCCTACAGCATTTCATGCTATTTACGGAAATTTAGTTTACACATTCTTTAAAAAATTGGATCAACCTTACGTAGATGAGGAAATGCTAAAGACTGC
>QEFD01000227.1 GCA_003086435.1 Acidianus hospitalis | reverse complement strand
TTACTTGTCGGCCTCTTCTGGTAGATTTTCAGAGAATCCTAGAAAACCTTCTTTTACGTTAAAGTATTCTGTAATCGAAAAACTTTCAAAGAAGTATAATTTTGAGGTAAATAACGGTATAATGAGCGGAAATATTCCTCACATGCTAGTTCCGCTTTTAATAAAGCTTTACGCTGGAGCAGAAGTTAAGGATGAGTTTCATGATATTTTTAAAGGTTATGCTGGAAAAATAAAGGAGAGAGTGGATTTAATTTTACAGGAGATTTCTTCATTATCCTCTCTACATTCTACAAATTTGGAGACTATAATAAAGTATTATTCTGAAAGCGACGAGTTATATGAGGAAATTAAGAGAGTTTTAGAATCCTCAAATAGTATGACGCAAGCTTATTATAATCTTCTAGCTTCCTTGCTCTTCTTAACATCAAGAATAAAAGACGATAGAAAAAGAAAGAACGTAGAAAGTGACGAAATAACTAATTTAATGGGTTCAAATCATGTACTTAGGTTATCTAACGTTGAGGCTTATCTAATTAATTCATTTTCGCCTTATAGCAGAGTTTATATTCCAGTATTGAATTCAAGTTTCGTCAGAGTTAGAATAAATACTATGAATAGTAAATTTGCCTTTTTAATAGACTCTGCAGTTGAAAAACTCTTTTCAGTTGTGACATATAATTTAAAATTGCTATTAACTCCAAAAGGTGAAAATTCTGAAGTAATAATAGACCATCCAGAGCATACAACCTTCAGGATAAAAGTTGAAAAGCCCATTATCTTATCTATAGAACCTAAACCAATAGTTCAAGTAATTAATACTGATGCAATATTCTTTGATTTTGACGTTTCAAAGGTGTTCTTCGTAAGCCAATATTTATGGGAAAGACACATAAGCAGGGATTTTGAAGTACTTTGACAAAATCTTTTTTAACGCTGATTCTACAATATAATTATGCAAACGCAGTTAGAAAAGGAAGAGGTAGAAGTAAAGTTAGCTTCAAAATTATTTAATAGATTCACTGCCGAAAGACAACCAACTCTATATAGGGAAATTTTAATGGATTAAGGAAATCTTTTTACTGAAAAGATATTAAGTTTTATCCATACTAATTTTTATGATACTAATACTTGCAGAGAATGAAATTCCTGAGGCGGACTATGTAACATACTTTTCTAAAGATGATATATCATTCATCTTCCTCTATTATAAGGAGGGATTCTATAGATATATAGGATTATATAAGAAAAATAAAGGAGTTGTAAGCAGAGTAAGGAATATACCATTCTATTTACCATTTAAGTACGTAAAGAGACTTCACGATAATTACTTACTTCTCTATTTAAAAGACGATAAGGAAAAACAAGTTATTATTCCTGCAGTAAAGGTAGAGGCTTATGAATATTTGTATTCACAGTTGGCATATACGATAGAATATATGATGGATAAATTAAAAATAGAAGTTTCTCCAGAACAAGGTAAGGAAATAATTGATATTCTCAAGAGGGGTAATTCTATAGGCGAAGACAAAGAAGGAGCAATTTACTCTCTCAAGGTCTACAGACTACCAGAGACCGTACAAACCAGTAAAGAGGTTTTTACAGATTATCCTTTATATCCTCCTCTTGAAGTTTTCAAAGAAGGTTTTGAAGATAATAATTTATTTTAATATAAAAATGAGTAAGTATGAACGCTGATGAAGTAAATATTCTTACAAAGAGAGCCTTAAGGGCTGACGTTGAAAGTTTAAGAAAAATTGTGAATTTTCTTAGTCAATACAACGTACCTATAGCTAAGTTTGCTATTTATTCAATAATTTACCAATTTGCTATGAACAACGTAATAGATTTGGGAAAGGAGTGCGAGACTTGTGGCGGAAAATGTTGTAAAGCAGGTTATCCAGTTCCAGTTTATGATTACGATTTTAAGGAAATTAAGAAGAATATAAAGAACTTGCGTTTAGAAAAGAAGAACGGTTTTTATTTGTTACCAAGACCCTGTCAGTTTCAGAAGGGCTGGATTTGTACTATAAATTCTTTTAAACCTTACGCATGTTTATCTTATCCCTTTGCTACAGAAGACGAGCAGGAAGACTTGTTAAAAAGCTATGACGGTAACGGTGTCCCTGACTTTAGGGTTCCAGAATTTTGTATTGCCGGAAAAAAAGTAAAAGAATTTATGAATAAGATCATGGAGGATCTGAGAAAGGAAAAAGGTAGAGAACCGACACCAACAGAACTCCTAGAAAAGATTATAAGCCTTTATGAGAGAAAGGGATAATGAGCTTTCTGAGAGATAATGCTAGACAATTTCTTGAGCAAGCCAAGTTCTCGATGGAGAGAGGTTTTTATAATCTAGTCTTGTTTAATGTTGAGCAGAGTATTCAACTTAATCTAAAATTTCTCCTCTATTCTCTTACTGGAGATTTTCCTAAAACTCGCAAGATTTCAGAACTTTTTAAATATGTAATAAATATTCTGGATAACTCTTGTAATTTAAGTAATTTCTATGAGGAGAATAAGGATTTTATTTCTATTATAGAATTCTCATATATTTCTAGCAGATATTTGCCACAAACCTTTTCTAAGGATGATGCTGAAAAATCTTTAAGAATAGGAGAGGAATTTAGTAAAATGATAGAAAATTGTCTAAAGACTATGCAGAAATCCTAAAAATGATTTATGAAGAAAGGAAAGAAATCCTACATAATATTGAGAAATATCTGAAGAAGATTAAAGAAGCTGTTATAGAAAAGGATCCTGACGCTAAGGTTATCTTATTTGGTAGTTTTATTAGGGGAAATTTTAGGCCCGATAGTGATATAGATATTCTTATAATTTCTGAAAAATATGGTGATAATCCTCATAAATACGCTGAACTTGTAAATTATATTAGAGATAAAATACAGCATTACTCTTTATTTGAGTTTCACGTAGTTACTAGGAGAACTTACGAGAATTGGTATAAGAAATTCATAGATGTATATAAGGAAATTTAGTACACGAACGATCTAATATAAAATAAAGTTTAAAAAGAAATATGTTTAATTAGAAATATTACCCTTAAAATTTCTAAAAACAAATAATCTATTATGATAGTTAAAAGCATTTGTCCTTTTTGCGGAGTAGGTTGTGGTATAGACCTAGAAGTTGAAGAAGGTAAGATAGTAAGGGTTTTGCCTGATAAAACTCATGTAGTTAGTAAAGGTCATTTATGCGGTAAAGGCAGTATTGCTTTTAAATCTCTTTATGCAGAAGATAGAGTTTTATATCCTTTAAAGAAAGAAGGTGAGAAATTCGTAAGAATTTCATGGAAAGAGGCAATCGACGAGATTTATTTCAAATTAAACAAGATAATTAAAGAATACGGGCCATTCTCTGTAGGCTTTTACGGAGGCTGTCAGAACACTTTGGAAGAAGTTTACTCTTTCATGAAACTTGCAAGGGCATTGGGAACTAATAACGTAGATTCTTGTGCTAGAGTATGTCATGATCCTTCAGCAATAGCATTAAAGGAAATGTTAGGAGTAGGAGCCTCCTCGACTTCGGTTGTTCAAATCCCTAAAGCTAAGGCTTTGGTAATAGCAGGAGAATCAACAACGGAAAGCCATCCGGTAATATCTCAATATATTGTGGAGCTTAAAAGAAAAGGAGGTAAACTAATAGTTATAGATCCTAGATTAACAGGAATTGCTAAAATTGCAGATCTTTATTTACAAATTTCTCCTTCTACTGATATATACTTATTTAATGCTGTTGCAAATTATTTAATTTCTAATGGATTAATTGATGAGAATTTTATTGAGCAAAGGACGGAAGGCTTTGAAGACTATAAGAGAGTTATAAGTAAATATTCCGTTGATGATGCAGAGAAAATAACTGGAATTCCTAAAGAAAAAATAATTGAATTCGCTAAGTTAATTTCACAGAAGCCTGTTATTTTCTCTTGGGGCTTAGGATTAACTCAGTCTTCAGGAGTTAACGGAGTGAGAGCTTTAGTTAATTTAGCGTTGCTAACTGGAAACATTGGAATAGAAGGAGGAGGTGTAATAGTATATCGTGGCCAGGCTAACGTTCAAGGTTCTGGAGATTTAATAAAGCCTAACGTCTTCCCTAATGGTAAAATGGATGAGCTACATGCTTTACAATTAAAGGAAGTTTGGGGATTTAAACCGCCTATTCAGCCGGGTAAAACGGTTACTGAAGCTGTGTATGGCTCTAATTTAAAGGCGGTATTTTTAATGAACTTTAATCCTGCTAAGAGTTTTCCTAATAGAAAAGTAGTTGAAAAGTTCTTATCATCTCTAGACTTGTTAGTCGTTATCGACTCCTTTATGACTGAAACTGCCAAGTTTGCTCATTATATATTGCCTGCAGCAATGTGGGCTGAAAAGGAAGGCTCTGTGACAAGTTTGGACAGATTAGTAAAGTGGAGATTCAAGGCTATTGATCCTCTAGGGGAAGCTAAACCTGAGCTAGAAATAATAGCAGATATAGCAAGGAAATTCGGTTTCAATTTCTCGTCAGATCCTAAGGAAGTATTTAATGAGCTAAAGGAAGTATCGTCATACTCTAATCTCAACTTTGGAGAAATAACTGATTATTCATTGCCATCAAGATATCCGCAAAACGATGAAGTACTTTATAGAGAAAAATTCCTAACTGAAGATGGCAAAGCTCACTTCCACCCAGTTGAGCAACCAAAGCTTTCTAAAGGTATGATTCTAATCACTGGAAGGGAAGTTACTCACTATAATACTGACGAACTAATAGTTAGGTCTGGATTTCCAGAAATTCCGTTAGAGATTTTTATTAATCCAGAAGATGCTACTAGACTGGGAATAAAGGAAGGAGATGAAGTGGAAATATCTTCAGAATGCGGTTCTGCAAAGGCTAGAGTTAAGCTATCAAATGAAATAATGAAAGGAATAGTATTTGCTTATATGCATAATGCTGAAATAAATTATGTTGTATGTAACGAGATGGACGAAGAAGCTAAGACCCCCAAATTTAAGTACACTGTAGTTAGTATTATGAAATAAGATGAACCTTTTTCCTTCATTAACAGATTTATTGTAATAAAGTTAGTTTTTGTTTAAGTACGTTGCTTGTAGAGTCCATAAAGCATCTGTAGCCAAAATATTTATTAATAATAGATAATAACATATACAAATGGTAAAATACTGTCCAAAGTGCGGATATCCGAATTCTGATGATGCAAACTTTTGTGTCAGATGCGGCTATCAGTTTTCGGCTGTAGGATACCAGCAGTCTCAACAACCTAATTCTCAACCACCTTATATTCCTGCAAATATCAACTCTCCAGAGTCACCTAATAAAAAGATACCATTAAAGGCTATTATTGGTGGTATATTAGCTATAATAATTATTTTAGTAGTATTCTTAGTCGTATTGCCATTAATATCTCCTCACGGGGTTTATGCATTAGCATCGACTGCACAGAGCGAGTTCGGTGGTAAATGGGTTATTGCCAAATGCAAATCTGGTACCGCAAGCTACATGGGCAATGGAGAATATAAAGTAAAATACCTAAATGGAACAGTAGTTTATGAGAGCTATAATAGTCTTCAATTTACTAATCTTTTATGTCCACCATTTAGGGGCTCTTCGGCTTATAAAATAATCTATAATGCCTATCCGACCAAGGTAGTTTTTAGTATGATTAACGGTACAGTCAATGGCGAGAAAACTTATATCATTCTTATTGGAGCTTACTGGAATTATACTCCTAATCCTGCCTCTGAGACTTATAGCGTAATAAACTCGATCTTATCTAATTCTAGTTATTCTGCTTCGATTTCAGCAGCTGAAGCTCAAGCTAAATCTCAAGGAATATGCTTTGTAATATCATCATTTAATGGTTTAGATTATTATTACATGTCGACGGCTAATACTACGTTATTAAGCCAACTCCCAATATCATCTTCGTCCTTACAATCTTTAGGCGTAACTTCTATATCCGCTTTAGGTGCATTTGTAGGAGTATCAAATAATGAAGAAATTGCAGTATTAGCTGTAAACTTAGCTCCTACAAATTCTCAGATGCAATCAATTGTGAGCCAGTTTCAGAGTTGTTTATAAAGTTAATAATTTTTATTTAAAAATAATAATTCATAATAATAGTAGATTTCAACTATAGTACATTTATCATGCATGCATTATTCTTGTTAATGAAAATCTTTAGTGAGCTCTTATTTATGTTCGTGTGACAATTCCTAATATGGAGAGAGCCTGGAGAGGATTCGCTATTGTCTATGCAAGTAAAAATAATATAGCGGAGAGATTATGTGAAGAAATGAAGAAAAGGGAAGTTCCATGCTCTCTTTTCTCTTATAAGGAGGCAGACTTTGAGAATATTTGGAAGTGTTATGACGGAATAATCTTTACTATGGCGTTAAGTGGCGCAGTTAGAACAGTATGCAAGTACGCTCAAAGTAAAGATAAAGATCCTGCAGTTATTGCAATAGATGATGAAGGAAAGTTCGTGATCCCAATATTGGGGGCACATTGGGGAGCTAACGAATATGCAGAGGAAATTGCAAGATTATTGGATTCTACACCAGTAATTACTACTGCAAGCGAATTATCTAACATAACAAGCGTTGAGGAATTTGCTAAGTTAATAAATTGTAAAATACTTAATGTTGAAAACGTAGTAAAAGTAACTTCCGCACTTTTAAGGGGTGAAGAAGTTTGCGTAAAAGGTTTGAAAGCATTACCTAAAGTTAAAGGTAAATATAAAATTGGAGACGACTGTAAGTATTTTGTCATAATAGGAGAAAACCAGGGAAATAATGATAATGCAGTTTATTTAAGACCTCTCAAACTTTCTATAGGGATAGGAAGTAAGATTGAAACGGATGAGAGAACAATAGAAGAGGCTATTCTTTTTGCCTTAAATAAAATAAATGCGGATATAACTCAAGTAGAAGTGATTTCTTCCGTTAGAGAAAAAGTTAGGAAAGTTGCTGAAAAGCTAGGAGTAAAATTTAGATTACTCTCAATAGACGAAGTTAATTCATTCAAGGATGAATGCCTTTCTCCCCAAAGCGAAAAATTAAAAGAGCTAGGAATAAGAAGCGTTGCCGAAGCCTGCGCTCTAATTTCTGCCGGTAAGAACGCAAAACTGATTTTGAGAAAAATTCCTTATAAGGGAGAAGTAACAGTTTCTATTGCATCAATAGGTGATTAAATGACGCTATATATCATAGGCGTAGGTCCAGGGGATCCAGAGCTAATAACCCTAAAGGGTATTGAGAAAATAAAGAGTGCTGAAGTAATAACTGGTTGGGGAAGTGTAATAGAAAGGTTCTCGGAGTACGTTAAAGGCAAAAAAGTAATTCCATTAAATTATAAGGAAGAGGCAAAATTACTTAATGAAGTCATGAATTTAGCTAAGGATAAAGAGGTTGCGTTTTTAAATCATGGAGATCCAGCAGTTTCTGACTATCAACTTTTAGATAAATTGAAAAAGTTAGCTAAAGAATATGGAGTTAGTCTTGAAATAATTCCTGGGGTCTCATCAATAATTAGGGCTTTACAAATAGTTGAAAGAGACTTAACGCAGGTTATAGTAGTAACGTTACACGTAAGGGGAGAAATTGAATACTCAAAACTTAAGGACTTGATAAAAACAGGAAGGGACTTACTAATTATTCCAGAACCTTATCCCGATGGCGTCAAGAAGATAGCTCTTCAATTTGAGAAAGAAGACCCAACTTTAACAATTATGGAAAAATTAACATATCCTGACGAGAAGATCTGGAAATTTAAGTGTAGTGAAATAATAAAAGGAGATATTAAATTTGGTGATTTAACTATAGTTTATGTTCCTTCAGTTTATTAACTTCTAGGGGTAAAAGTTACTTCTAGGGGTAGAAGTGTTATTTGATCCAGCACCTAAAATTAGAAGAGAAGACTTCTTTGATAGAGAAAAGGAAATTGAAAGAGTAAAATCCTTATTATCTCCAATAACCTTAGTACTGGGTTTAAGGAGAACTGGAAATCTTCTTTAATAAGGATTTCATTAGAGGAATTAGGCTATCCCTACATTTACGTTGATTTAAGAAAGTTTGAGGAGAAAATTTACGTCAACTATAAAGATTTTATCCTAGAGTTGCAAAATGAGATTAATAGACTAACTAGAAAATTTCTAGGACTTATCAATTTTCTAAAGAGAATCCAGGGAGTAAAAATAATGGGTAACGAGATTTATTTTGGTTGGGGGAAGGAGAATAGGGTGAGCTTTTCTTCCCTCTTAGATTCCTTAAACGATTGGGCTGAAGATAAGGTAATTGTAGTTCTTGACGAGGCTCAAGAACTTCATAAAATGAGAGGGTTTAATATATTACCTTCTTTAGCTTATGCCTTTGATAATTTGAGGAAAATTAAAATAATACTCAGCGGTTCAGAAATGGGCTTATTACTAAAATTTCTAAAATTGGAAGATGCGGGATCTCCATTATTTGGCATGGCATTTTCAAGGGTTGATCTAAAACCTTTTACTAAAGAAGAAGCAGTAGAATTCCTCAGAAAAGGATTTGCAGAATTGAAAGTAGATTTCAGCGATTATGAGAAAGTTTATAACGAACTTGGAGGAATCCCTGGCTGGTTAACTTATTTTGGTTTTAGATATTATGAAATAAGAGAATTTGATAAAGCAATGAACGAAACTTTAAATTATGCTAAGAGGCTTATCATAAGCGAATTTGAGCATTTTCTATTAGATAAAATGATAGCTAAAGAAAGATATTATACTATTATGAGGTCTACAGCTAATTGCAATAATTGGAGCGGAATAAGGAATGAATTAGAAGCAAAAGAAGGAATAAAAATTTCAGACTCGGAGCTTAGTAATTACTTAAATCACCTACTCGATTCTTCATGGCTAACTAAAGTTGACGATAGATACTGTCCTTCAGAGCCGTTAATAGCTGACTCCTCCCCGCCCTTTACGGTAGACCCAAAATCACCTCCTTAAAAATAAATCTATAGTGTAAATAAGTGTTTTGATTACATTAAATGTAAAATTCTCTGGATTGAATAAATCAGGAAATAAAAGAATTAATAATAATCTAAATTCCTCTCTCCCCACCTCCCCCTTGAATATAAGGAGTAAAGTACAAGGGCCAGCACGAAGATCAACGTGCGGAAAACAAACTTAGTAGTAAATGGAAGAAAAGCCTTAATGTTCCTATAAGAGGTCTCTATGGGACCCCTTACCTTATTGTACAAATCCAACACTTCCCTCTTGGGCAAATCTAGATTAGTAGCCCTAGCAAAATAAACAAGACTCTTTCTCTTAACCTTCTCCTTGCTATACACGAGGAGCCTGAACTTGACCTGCTCGTCTTTCTTGTGCCTCTTACTGTTCGTCTCGTACTCGCCGTCAAACTCCTCATAAACCTTAACATCCCCAACAGGGACAGCAATTATGTACTTAAACTGTGAAATGAAGTTGAGCACATCAATAGTGTAGCGTCAAGAGTTATCAACCTTATCTTGAATCTCATCGCGACGACTTGCTCCACGAGGATCTTCACTATCTCGTCCTTAGTCGTTCACTTGCGGAATAAAGGCAAGTAAAAGTACTTTCCCCTTATACTTGGTTGTTGCGTAGTTCCAAGAGCTTCCTTTTTCAGAGCTCCCG
>QEFD01000226.1 GCA_003086435.1 Acidianus hospitalis | reverse complement strand
CTGCTATTGCATCACTTGCAGTTCCAGTAAATGGAAAATTAAGGTCCTTTAAAGCACCACTTTTTGCCTCAGTTAATGATCTAACTAAATCAACTAAGCCGTTCAAATTGAGCGGGTAATTTACGAAGGCAGAAATATTTATTGTGCAACCTGCATTTTCTCCACTCTCTCCTACTCCAGCCGAAATAAATAACTCTCCCCATGATGTTTGTTTAAATTCGTAATTTTTAGCTGCAGTAATGAATATTATAGTATTGCCTTCCCTTAACTTCTCAACATCTTCAAAGGCATTTTTACAATAGTTCTTGTCCACGAATAATACCTTTATTTTATTAATGAAGTTAATTCCCTCCGGATAAAGTGCAGAGGTGAGTGTTAAGTAAGTCCTTCTTAAATGAAAAACCTTTATCATTAATTTCTTGTATCAGTCTTAGTATTTAAGGTGGTTTAACGTCTATTGCGGCAACTGGACAAACGTTTACGCAGGCCATGCAGAATATGCAAGCTTGTTCATTAATTGGCATTGCTTTCTTTTCTGATGCAGGATGCCCTGGAGTGTCGTACCATTGGAATACGTTTACTGGGCATGCCGTTATACAAGAGCCGTCTGCAATGCATAAGTCGAAGTCTACTCCAACTATTGTTCCGTGTATTCCTAAAACTTTAGGTGGATCTACTGGGCCATAAACCTTGTGGCCTTGATGTTCACCTACTACTTGCCTGGACGTACGATAGTTCGGATCTATTCCCAATTATTTCACCGAGAAATAAATTAGGTTAGCTATAAAAAGAATGTTATCCCGAAAATTTTCGTGAAATATCCATTAAAGAGAAAAGCTATTAAAAAATAAATACTTTCAATCAAAAAAGGTTATACTCTAGCTTGTTCTCTCCTTTCTTCTTCAACAATATTTACAGTCTTTCCAGCCATTCTATAAGCTTCTGGCTTCTTTACTCTTATCCAAGCTGTATATATTATAGAGAATATTAACACGGAAACTCCTGTTATAACAGCTTGAGTTACTGGAAATACTGGCGGCCATATTGACTCGTAAAGTACGAAAGCAAAGATTATGGTAGCTATTGCTGGTAAAATGTAATGCAAGAATGGGTGAATTATCTTATTCATTCCATAATGTCTTTCTTTTAGCCTTGCAAATAATACCATAACTGCAGTGTTATTTATGAAGTGAGCTACAATAAACCCTACAAGTGCTATAGTTGTTAGATAATCGAACGTTGCACTAAGTGCACAGAATACTGGCTTAGATGTAGCCGGGCAATATATAAGTTGTGATGGAGAAGTTCCAGCGAAGTATCCTACTATAAATCCTGATGCTAAGGCTAATGCACTAGCGGAAATTCCTACAAAGAGCAAAGACTTACTCGGCGTAACCCACTTAGGATGTACATATGAGAAGAACTTTGGTAATATACCATCTCTGCCCATGGCAAAATATACTCTTCCAGCGTTTGACTGCATTGCCACGCTATCTGAAAATGCTGAATTAAATGCAAATAATGCTAATAAGAGACCTCCAGCTATACCGAGAAATTCCGTATAAACCACTATTCCTGGAATACCGCAGGAAGCAAATGAAGTCATGTTATTAATTCCCCATCCTACTGTCAAAGCGTAAGCGACTTCAGTTAAAACTACACCTACTACAAATACTCCTAGCATTAATGCCTTAGTTATTGCTCTGCTACTTTTTGCCTCTTCTCCTAATGGAGCTGAGCCTCCGTAGCCGATAAAGCTTGTTAAACCGAATACCATTCCTAATCCTAAACCTGCCATAGGTCCTCCTATTTTATTCCAGCAAGAACCATATACTGAATTCCAAGCAAATGGATCAAACACATTTATTGTATTATCTGGAGCCTTCAATATTATTATTAATGAAGTTATTGCAAGGAAGGCTACCTCAGTTAATGCTGCATATCTAATGTATTTCATTTGCGGTCTAATTCCTATCATAGCTAAGAATATTGGGAAGAGAATGAAGAAAGTTATGAAAGCTATCCATACCCATCCTGGTAAAGTTATACCCCAGAAATAATGTAAAACTCCGGGCAATACAATCCCTGCTACATAAACTGGTATTGCTGCAGTACTAGCTATTTGATAAACTGGATACATTAATCCAGTTATTATTGCTGGAAAAGAGCCAAAAGCTGTAGCAACGTAGCCGTAATAGCCTCCCGCGCTTGCATGCCTTTTAGAAAGATGATAAAGAGTATTGACCTCAATGAACATAGTAACCATTGCTAAGAGAAAAGCTAGAGGAGTTAAAACGAAAGCGAAAGCTGCTGCGGAAGTAATGAAAGCTACTGTATCACAAGCAGGTGCCATTGCGGCTATTTCCTGAGCTACTGCCTCCAAAGTTCCGACTACTCCTTTTTTAAGCCTAGGGATATTTACACTCATTTGGGAAACCCTAAAAATTAGGGTTAGCCTAAATTATTTAAAGTTAACTCTATTAAGAATTTGGTTAAGTTTCCTTAATTAACGTTCAAATCATTTTGTACAAAAAGTATTAACAGGAAAAATAATTCGTCTTACTTAAAATTTATCTATTGGTGTACTTAACTCTATTCTGCAACAAGCTATTAAACTACATACTTCCTTTTTGTAATTTCCATCTTCCTTTATTTTACACTCAAAGATGCCGTAGTTTGTGGGACAAAATGGTGTCTCCTTTACAGTAAAATATATTTTCATAATAAAACTTACGAAAATTATCTAATAAAATTATCTTTCTAAAGATGAGAAAGAATTTTAAGTTTTTATATAAATATTCTTAGAACAATCCAAGCTTATAAAAGAAAATACAAAGTTTTAAGCAAATGAAAATTCCCGTAAATGAGTTAAAGGAAATCATTATTCATATACTAGATAAGAGAGGAGTTGAAGACTCGAGTGTAATAGCTGAACATTTTATAGAGGCTGAACTAAGGGGACATTCTTCTCACGGTGTACAAAGAGTAATTCCTCTAGTTAAAGGTATAGAATTAGGAACTATAGAAAGGAAGTTAAATTACAAAATATTAAAATCTACTTCTTCTTCTCTACTGATAGATGCTCGAAGGAGTATTGGGATTGTACTGTGGAATAAAATAATTAACGAACTGGAGTTTAAAGAACCTATAAGTATCGTGGCCGTAAGGAATGCTTCTCACATAGGTTTCCTTGGTTATTATACTAGAAAATTAGCTGAAAAAGGTTATTCAGCAATAATGTTTGGAAACGCAGAGCCAGCGGTGGTTTTTCCTGGGAAGGCTGAAAAGCTACTTTCAACAACTCCTTTAAGTATATCAATTCCTTCTAACCCACCAGTTGTCCTAGACATGGCCTTATCTTTAACTGCAAGAGGTAAAATAATAGAGGCGCAAAGAAAAGGAGAAAAAATTCCTTACGGAGTTGCAGTAAATGAGAGAGGAGAAATAACAACTGACCCTACAGAGGCTTTGAAAGGAGGTTTACTACCTTTAGGTGGAGTAAAAGGGTTTTATTTAATGTTAACGCTAGAGCTCCTTACATCATTCTTAACAGGAAGCGCTGTAGGGCCAGAAGTTAAAGGGGTATTAAATACTGAGAATCCTCCAAATAAGGGTGAAGTACTAATAGTTATCAACCCTAAATTTACTGAGGAGGAAAATCACGGAATAGAATTGATGAGAAGAATTCTGGGTTCATTGCCTGGTGATAGAGGAGATAAATTATTAAAAAACAGCGGAAATGAAATTAACATTGATGAAAAATTATTTAATACTCTTAATGAAATGGCTAAGAAGATTCCTTATTTTTAATTTCTCTTTGTTTAATGAAAAATAAGGAGAAGAAAACTATAACTACAATAGTTAATACTAGAAAAGATAAGATAAAGATTAAAATACAGTTAGCAACAAAAAATAATGGAAAAACT
>QEFD01000225.1 GCA_003086435.1 Acidianus hospitalis | reverse complement strand
ACATTATACACGAGCCACAATACTTCGACACCGTTTTCGTCTTTCCCCCATTTTAGTTTGCTACATTTCCCATCAAATTTAGTATAAAAGTAGTTTATCGCTTCCTGGTCGTTTCTTTCTTTTTGCAGTTTGTCTAACGTCGCTGGGTCAAACGGTTGATCAAATAGGTAGATCTTCTTATTGTTTCCCCCGTCATCAAAAACGAAATATATCCCGAATTTGAACCCGTTAAGGTTTGAAGTTGCCATTAGATCGCGATGTTTCTTGATAAGTTCGTTATCCGCAACAGTAGAAATATTAATAGTGTTATGTCCGTCATTTATGCCTATACATAATAGGTTTGCGTGGCTAGCTTTGTCGGCTTTGACGTAGAAAGTGACGTATGTTACAGCAATGGTTGGTGTGGTTTTAGGTATGTACCCGTGGACACGCACTATGAAAAACTTACCTATGCCGACTTTAGAGCTTACCATGGTAAATTCTTCACGTGATATCTTTAAAAATTTCCTGAAGTCCTTCTCGCCCCTCAGCACGACCTCGTTCGGCTCTATCCCTATCTCAATCAGCTGTTTGAGAGTATCTTCACGCTGTTTTTCCGAACGCCCGCTACCTACTGCCATCACGTCTGGTTTTTTCTCTTCAATTAACTGTTGGACAAACGTGATAACTTCCCATTTAGGCGTCTATCCATATTACCTTATGAGTACGGTTATTTAATTACGGTGTGCAGTTAGAGCCGTTAATAAGTTACAAATGCTTGTTGGAGCGTTGTGAACTTATCACTTGGGTCCTTCATTGTTTCTTTCTGATTTGTAGAGTGTATCCATATGTCATCCTCAAGCTACGATTTATCAAATTCAGACTCCCTATAAATAGAATAATAGTAAATTAAGATATTACAATACGTTAAAATTGTGTAAATAACGCGGTGACCGTATCATGGATATAATCTAAGTCTACGAAACGACTATACGTCCTAGATTTACTGTGTTTATTTCCACTTTCAAAATGTTGCTATTAATCAACACGAGCTAATATCACAGATATTAACACTGTTTCGTGAGTAATGCTTCTTGCAAGATAATCCTGTTTTTACTTTCGGATTATCTCTATTATGGTTTATAAGAAAAATCATTGATATAACCATAACGATAAGAATAAATTATGCTATCACTAGATAGATGGAAGGCCTCTTCATATATAAACCACTTGAAAGAACACTTTAATGACGATAAGCTGATATCGTCTATGGCTTTCTTAATTGCGTCATCAAAAGGGGATAATTTGGAGGTGTTCTCCCGGATGTTGACGGTATAGTATATACAGACAAGTTAGAGGACGTTAAAGGAGAGTGTGATAGTTACGTTAATTTGTTTTCCAATTATGACGCGACTGTTATAAAGAGTGCAAGTAGAAAGCTGTGGTATTATTACGTAAATAAACCAGTGGAATTCACTGCTGAGGAAAAACAGCTTTTATCCAAGCTGGGTATTAAGCTCTACTAATATGAATGTCAAATTCTTTTTGGAAATATTCGACTATCTAGTTTGCAACACTATCATCGTAAGCTCCTATGTAAAATCTGTCTCTTTCTGGAGGCATAGTAATCCCCTCCGTCTCCCCGAGTTCATCATAGTAATCCCATTTTTCTCGCAATTATAATAGCTCTAATTAACGAGAAAGATCCGAACCACGACAAAACTAATTCAATATACCCTTAAGACTGAGGAGTGTGGTCAACAATTTTGTTAATCCAGTATAAATTATATAAAGTATAATTTTATTTTCAATTCAACACAAGATTTATCAGTTAATAAAATATAGTGCTGTAATTTTAACCATGTCCAAAAATTTTATTATAAATCAGAGAGTTTAAATGATACAACTTTAAGGAAATTTTAACCAAATTTCAAATGAATGAAATTGTTGTCCACACTCTTAAATTTCATCCCTTTATATAAATCAAAGCCCGACTGTAAAGGATAGCCTATCCTTATGTTCTTTATGTTACTCCAGTCGGTATTATCCTTGGCATCTCCTTCGGACTCAGTAAAAGAGCATATTAACGCTATTTTGCCTCTCTTATTTTCCAGCTCGTTAAGCATGTCAACTATATTGTCAAAGATCCTAAAATCAAAATTACCAGGGTTTCCTTTTACTCCTTCTAAAATCCTTTTCACGAAATCTAGGTACTGCTTTGGTTCCCTTACGGGAGAAGGTAATTCGTACTCTCTTACGTTACTCAGTAATTTTAGAAAGTTCTCCCTAGTTCCTGCCTCATTTCCTATGAGTACTTGAGAATCATCATAAAAGCATACGTTAACTTTACCTTTAGGGGAATTCTTTATTACCTCCTCGGTCATCCTTTGGGCCTCGTCAAATATTATAAGGTCAATATTGCTATTACCGAATTTCTTAGTAAACCACTCTTCAAAACCCTTCTCTCCGACCCCCGGCGGTTCCCTTCTCCCAGTAGAGTAAAACATGATGAAAGAGGAAAGTTTCTCTCCCAGAGCTTTCCTTACAGTATTGATTAACATCTTATTCTTATATGCAAGTATTGTAGTATACCTTGTGCTCAATCCCTCTAAATAGAGGATTACTGCTAATAAGCTCTTCCCTGAACCGCTGGCTCCCCTTATTAGGAAATTCACCTTCTCCCCTTTTTCTAACGCTTCAAAAACTGCGTTCATTACCTTCATTTGATCTTCAGTTAAACCGTAACCTTTAGATAGTAAGGCCTTACTTAAGTCCTTTAATTTCTCCTCCTTAAGTTTCCTAACCAATTGTATGAAAGTTTCCTTAAGCTCCAATTTACCTTCAACTATTTTCCTAGCGTCTTCTAGACTGCCGGGAGGAAATTTGTCCAGCTCTTCATTTAACTCATTCACATTCCTTAAAATCTTGCAATCAGTTGAAGAGTAATCCACAGTATTATATAAGAAAAGTACGCCTTCAAATTTTATATTAGATGAATGAAATAAGTTGAGTTTATTAACGTAATTATTAAGTTGATAACAAGGATCTTCATGAAGCTCTCCATCAGCTTCTACAACGTTATCTCCTATCTTCTTTACATGCCTCCAACCTTTAGCTTCAACGACTAAAGCTTTATCTTTATCCACGAAAATCACGTCTGCCCTCTCAGTAAAGATTGGATGTTCTAAAATAATAGGATGAGGAGGACTTATTGTCGATAGGAGGTCAAGCAATTTCTTCCAAGCATTCCTTTGTTCAACTGTCGGTTTCTCATTGAACGTTTCTTCATAATGGCTAATTATATTGTCGTAGGCTTTAGGAGTAACTCTCTCGAGTATTACCGGTAGCACAAAGTTTATTCGCCAAATAAATTATAAACTTTCAGCTTACTCTCCCCTCTTTTTAAACAATAGCTGCAGCATGGCTCTCGAAATCCTACCTTGTATAGTTGAAACTGTTAATTATCAAGTATTAACTTATGAGTCCTTGAGAGGAAAAGGAGAAGAGGCTAAAGCTAGGAAGAGCGAGTTAATAAAAGCTGGAATAGAGGAGAATTACATTAACGACTTTATAGAGGATGCCGAAAGCGGGGAAGGAGATGTTTGTGGAGATGATAAAAGACTTGAGGCTTACCTAGAAATCCTATCAATTTTAGGCTTATAAAGGAAGAAAGAATAATACCAAGCCAATTTGCTTTTAAGTATTACCAATTCTATCTAGGAAAGAAGATAAATTTTATAACAAAAATATTAATGATGTAACTTTTGAAGAAAAGTTTTTAAATTATTTACTATCGATCGAAGTGAAAGTTCTTCTTTTTTCTTTTTATTATTAAAATTTGAATCATACGATGACAAGCTAATTAAGATAAACATATAAAAATAACGTAACTTGAATATATTACACTTATACAAATTATTTATCTCACTACAATCTTATTTTTAATCTTTCTCAGTAATTCATTTCCATTAAAAAATTAATTAAATCTATGTGCCTTAAAAGATCAATTTAAAATTCAATTTTTCTCTATCAAGAATGTGAATTATTAATTAATCACTGTGCATACAAAGTTCTCTATTTACCTATAATGCGGCTAATTTACTTTCAATCTCTTTTCCGATTTCCTCACTTATTTTCTGAATTCCAGGGAGAGGTCTAATATTGTATTTTTCCTTAAGTTCTTCTCTACTTACGCACTTCCAATCCCTGGGATTTTTACTCTGTATTATTGACCTAGGAATTGCAGAAACTTTAAGAATCATGTAGTATGGCCATTCTCCTTCAGGCCAATATTTTTCCTTAAGTTCTCCAGTCTCTCTTATTTCTCCTGCCAATACTATACAGCCTTCAAATTCTCTTTCTTCGTCTCTACTTAAATAGAGTAAAATCTTAGTTCCAGGCTTTTCCGTAGAGTAAAGCCTACTAACACCCCAGATAAAAACGCCTTCCTCAAAATTTCTTATCAACTTACTTTTCCTATTGAGATAATCCTCTAATGAAAAGAGGAAATTATCTATCTTTCCATTAATTATTATATACATATGAGTAATGAAAAGAAGAGAAGTAATTAAATCTTTGAGATATTCTTAACTACTATTGAACTCTATTTCTTCTTTTACTTTGCTTAATATCTCCTTATATGCATCGTTAGTATCTTTATTTGATAAAATTCTTAAGATTTGTATTAATTCGTAGGCTTTATTAGCTGGAATTTTCCTTATAACTGTAGGATCTCTTCTTACTTTAGCTAAAAGGCCTAATAATGTATTATTATTCTCATTAAATTTTATTTTAGTCCCCCTAGTAATCATATATAACATTCTAAAGAATTTTTTACTTCTACCATAATATTTGCCTATTATGTAATATTTGGCCATCCTATCTGAGATGTTACAATTTATTGAGTTACATAGGACATTAATTACTTCATTAAATACGTCGTCTAATCCTTTCATTCCTACTATTTTCTTATAATTTGTAAATTCTCTTAATACTACCTCAAATGCGTTTGCTAAAGCTTCTACGTCCTCTCCTTCAATTTTCTTATCTTTTAGTTTAGCATGAATTTCTGCTATTGTTGTTACAGTTTCCTCTCTATTCTTATCTATATGTATTCTAAATCCTTTATTTTCATACTTTATTGAAACAATCCTGTACTCGGAGCGTAATAACGATATTATATCATCTTCCCTTATTATTTTTAACAAGAATATTGACTTTCCTTCCAGTAAATCGTCTAAAGATATTTTTTGTCTACTTTTTTCAACAAAGGATTTACATTCTGCATCTAAACAATCAAAGAAATACTCAAAGTAAAGATGAGGAGTTAAGATTCCATCCAATAAATTACTTAAAGTAGATTTAAGAAACTGTACATAAAAATTATAAATTTCCTCCTGTAAATCATAATTAAGTGAAGGAACGTATATTTCTTTGTTTTGTTTAAGCACTGCATTAATAGACTTAATAAAGTAAGCTGAAGGTAAAATAACCCACTTCCAACTTATTTTAGGCTGTAATGCATAAAACATGCTTTTTATATTATTTCCATTAAGTCTAGCGAACATAGAATTATAAGATAAGTAATCTAAGAGAGCTAAGGATAGTATTGGTCTTATACTATCTTCAGTCTCTCTTATTTTAGAAATTAGTGTAGATATTACGTGAATTTGAATAGGTGAAAAGAATTTAAAGATTCTATTGAAGCCATAAATACTAACTCTAAAGTAAGTTTTTGCAAGGAAAGCATTATCTATGTTCTTTAATAGTTCAAAGTTTGTATCAGAAGGTATTACAGGAGATTCATTTAATTCTTTAGAACTTATCTCGAAATTTACATACTTTTCTATGAGATTGTTCCAATTTTCAAAGTTTACCTTCTTTATAACATTATTACAGTTAGGACATCTTATTACTTTATTATCTTGAACCTCGAATCTATATCCACAATAAGGACATCTAATATTCCATTTCCCTATTATTAACTTGTTAAAGCCGATCTCCTTAACAATATCCTCGGCAAACGCCATGGCATCCTTTCCATTATTTGTTATATTACTCTTTATAATTCTAATTATTCGCGGAGATACTGATTGTCCTCTCCAATAAGGTATAATTGATTTTGCAAGTTTCACTTCTTTCTTTTCTTCCATGAAAGATTAAGAGTTATATTAGAAACTGGGAGTATAACGACAGTAATTATTTAATCAGTATTACCACAATAACGGCCTATTATAATGGACTTGCACACGTATACCCGAGTTTTTTGACGTATTCACACATTACAGAAGTAGCTTCTGTATGTATTGGAATTACTTTCTTAGGTTTAATTGTATTAAGTATTTGCTTAAGCTCATAAGGGTAATAATGTCCAGAAATTCTCAACCTATAAATAATAAATCCTAGTGTCCTATACCAATTATCCTCTACGCTCTCATCTTCCCCTGTTTCAGCTTTCGTTTCAGTAGATAATGATATTATTACTGAACCTTTACTGATATCGCTTAGTTCTCTTCCTAAATTTATTAAATTGCCCTTTACTGTAAATATCACATAATCTTGGGGAGACTTTTTTATTTCTTCTTCATCCAAGATTTCAAACTCAATACTATTTCCTTCTTCAAACTGGTAGGCCTTATCTATAATTTGAAACCTTGAATTCCAAAGACTAGACATTTTCACTAGCTTACTTCCTAAAAATACAGGTATTTTATTTCTATTTTTAACTATAAGTAATAAAGTTGCTAAACCTTCTAGATCAATGGGATCTGCTGATATCATGATTAAAGAGTTCTCGTGACTATCAAAGATATTATTGATTTGTTCTAGGAAATAGTGAGGCTGAATTGGAGAAGATGCGGAAGAAAAATTAGTTCCTTCTATTATTAGTACATCGGTGTCTAACCCCTTCTCTTCATACTCCTCTAAAATTGTTTTATCATGAATTCTACTGTGAAGTTGAGGATCTAATATTCGCAAAGGAGAAGATAGTCTTAGATCGCCAGAATACAATATTTTAACATCTCCATTATTATAGTATAATGAGTAAGCAGGATAAGCACTATGTTCTACAGAAAGAGGCGTGACATTTTCATTGTTATCTTTAATATCAAATACATTGACCCCAATAGGCGGAGATATATATGCAGTCCAAGTATTTGATTCCTTATAAGGCTCAATAAATTTCTCAAATATGTCCTTATCTGGAACGAAAAGTGAGGTTCCTACATTTAATAAGTGAAGAACACCTAAATGATCTAAATGTAGGTGAGAAATGAAAATTTTATCATACTCGTTAGACGGAGGTATAATTCCAAGCCTTCTCAATTCTGAAGCACTAGAAGGTTGAATATTAACATTATAGAATTTTTTAAACCTAGAAAACCTTATTCCTTGATCAAAAACTACCTTATTTTCTTTATTCTCGATCACAACAAAATTGCCACCTATTTCGTTAAATCCTTGCTTAATCTCAATTTTAGTATTATTAAACTTAAACTCCATTTTTTACACCTATTAACGCGTTATTAACGTAAGTATATATCCAACTAGAATCTTTAGAGTTAAAGATCTCTAAAGGTTTTACAACATTTATATATCTCACTTCACCTGGTTTTTCAATCCTTATCTTATCTCCTAAGGTTACTTTCCAACCCTGCTTTTGTAAAACACTTACTACATTGTTTCTGACTTCTTCGTTATGACCTTTTACACCGATAATAGCACCAATTAATTCAACGTTTACTTTGAAATCTTCCCTATTATTTGGAATCCAATTATCTTTACCCCTATTTTTCCTATACGAAACAAATTGCTGTTCTAAAGAATATAATTTTTCTTGAACATAATTAATTCCCTTATATTTCCAAGAGTCGTCGCTCAAATTAACTTCCGCAGCGTATATTATATTTCCAGAGAATAATTGGGGAATAATTGATTTAATAAAGTCTTTTTCTTGGATTATATCTCCTTTTGAATTTAAAATTAACGGAATCTTTATTAAAATATTCCTATCCTTGCTCTCAATTTCTGCCTCTATAAGGTATACGTTATAATCTAGGCTATTAGAAACTACAAACCTTTTATTACCATCTTTTGCATACCTGCTAATTAGCGAATAAAGCAAATAAATATCCTTCCCTATTCTATTCTCATCGTAATTTTCAATAAATTGTTTACTCGGTATATTTATTAGATTACCATTAAACGTTCCACCTTCATGTTTTGCAAATTCCCCTAAAAACAACTTAATAGATTCTTTTAATTCCCTTCTGTTCTCGAAGCCGGAAATTAATCTGACAACGTTTATTTCATTTAATATAGCACCTTGCATTTTCTCAAATAACGCGAACCTCTTCATGGTATCTTTCAATATTTTTATCCTCTTTAGGAGAGTTTCTACTAAATTATCTAGATTACCTTGTAAAGCCGCTTCCCAAACCTTTATTGGAGTTACTTGCTCTTTTTCATTTTTAGGATCGTTATATGTCATATAGATTGGTATATTTTCTTTATCCTCGCTTAAATCAAAAACCTTGTTAACAGTAGCACCTTGATATATTAAGGCATCAACTACCTTATCATTAGACCCGGTTCCCTTAGTTATTGATAATAATTTATTATAATAGTTCTCCAGTAAAGCTTGTTCAAGGTCTATTTTTAATGAAATGTAATAAATATATACTGGTTTTAATTGTTTTAGTCTCCAAACTCTCCCGTTTCTTTGCTCAAATTTTACTATACTCAGTGGAATTTCATAGTGTATTAATACGTTAGCACTCTGTAAGTTTAATCCCTCTGAAGCAACATCAGTTGCAACCAAGATTTTCCTGCCTTTACCTTCTAACCATCTCTTAATACTATCTATCCCCTCCTTACTTACTGTTTCGCTTGAAGCTATCTTGATTTCATTATCACTCAAATTAAGGCTTTCTTTTAGCTTACTTTCTATATAATTTGCAGTATCCTTATATTCTGTGAAAACTATTATTTTATCCCCTCTGTCTAAATGAATTTTTACTAAGTTTATTAACGACTTTATCCTTGTATCGTTTTCCATTACTCTTTTTGCTGATTCTATTAAACTAGGAATAAAGCCCTTAAACCTTTGTAAAAACGGTTCATTAATTTCCGCTAATTTATTAGCTATATCATCAGGCTCTACCGATTCCTCAGTATCTTCTTCCTCTGCGTATTCTTCAGCCTCATCTATAACTTCTTCCTCATTTACTATAGACCTCCTATTTTCAATTATATGTTCAAAGGTCTTTAATCCTGCCCACGGACTTGATAAAGAACGCCTACCAATATTAAAAGCCAAAAGTTGTAACGCTTTAGGCTGCTTACCTATGGTATTATAATACTCCTTTAGTATGGATAACGATAATTCCCTAATTAAAGTATAGTACTTCTTCTCATCTTCCGTAGGCTCTGCTAAATACTGTATAAAATAAGCTTTAGGAAATATATCTTCCCTTTCATAAACCTTATTAACGTTATCCTTATTTCTCTTCAGTATAATAGCCCTTACCGTGCTTCTCAATATTTGGTCATTTACATCCCTAAGGTAAGGATCGATTAATACAAGCCTCTTTATGTAGTCATTATCATTACCTTTATGCGGAGTTGCAGATAGACCTATAAAGTGAATATTAGGATTCCTACTAACTAATGATGATAATGCTTCATATCTCTGATTTTCCTTATTTCCTATTATACCAATCTTATGTATTTCATCTACAACAATTAAATCCCAAGGTAATGAAAGAAATCTCTCTCTATGATTTTTCCTTTTTAAAGTATCAACGCTTACAACGTAAATTCCATTCTCGTTTAAAGGTAAAGCTGGATTATATTCAAAAACTGAAAGATTCCATTCTTTTGTAAATCTCCTCAATTCGTATATCCATTGGTTAACTAAAACTCTTGGAACAATTAATAATATTCTTTTAACTCCTCTAAGCTTAATTAATTGATCTATTATCATTATACCTTCAATTGTTTTTCCTAATCCTACATCATCTGCAATCAAAAACCTTACAGGATGCCTTGATAAAACTCTATAGAATATCTCTGATTGATGAACGTAAGGTTCGTAGTCTCCGCCAGTTAATAACGGATATCTGAACATTGGATGAATTTCTTTCAATTTATTTAAATAATAGAGCACAAATTCACTCATAAAGGTCACGGAAAGCTTTACTGACTTTATACGTATCTACTATATTATTCCTTTTGGAAAATCTAGTTAAAAATTCAGTATACCAAAATTGCAAACTAAACTCGTCCATGTTGATTAAAACATTACCAAGTTCATTAATTCTCGAAGCAAAAATTTTCCTCATAGACTGCCTTACTCCCCCGTATATTACTAAGATTTTAAATAACCTCTCGTTTTCTGTCCTTAAGGTCTTTTTAGATCTCTTATATTCTATATTAACTTTCTTAAGGATAATATCGTTAATTTCGCTCAAAGTAACTGATGCCTTAAACACCTTTGAACTAGAACTGTCCCTAAGAATGTAATAATAAGAGTTGGAACTTCCTTCCCTTATGAGGAACTCCATTAGCACACCTTCGTCTTTATTTTTATAATTTGCTTGGATAGTAAATCATTTATGTTGTTTAATCCAACATCACTTATTCCCTTAAATTCCTCAATCCTTACCTTTAAAGATCCAGTAACCTTTGCTCCTAAGCCTGTTAAACTTAATTGAGGCGATAGGAAAGTAATAAAGTCATTAATTAGAGAGCCGGTAGGCCTAATTATCAAGTTTATCTTCTTATTAGAATCCTCTATGATTACCTCTCCTTCCAATAATTTTCTTCCTATTATAGAAGAGTTCAATTTACTTAACATATTCCTTAAATCAACAGTGTTTATTATATCAATTTCGGTAACTATAGAATCCTTAGAAACCTCATTAACATACTTTTCACATTCATTTTGTATAACTCTTATAGGTATATTAAGTACCTTTTCTTTACTATCGTATTTAACAGTTATAACTGCAGTGGAATCTTGATTAATTGTAAGCTTTAGTGTTGATTGAAAATCTGGCACTCCTTCTTTTATGTCAAGTTCCCCTAGATTCGATGAAAGAGAAACTCTAGAATTAAACTTACCTACTCTCTTTACAAATATCTTAACCTCTTTAGTTTCGCCTAGCATTCCCTCAACTGCGTTAGGCTCAGCGGAAATTTCTACGCCACTTTCAATTTTTTCCTCAATTAACTTAATTTCTCCTATTTTAAATTTATCTAACCAACCTTGATCATTCTTAAGCTCACTTAAAGGAATTTTATTACCATCGGACATCTCTAAAACATAATACCTTTTTATGATGCCGTCCTCGACCTCTTCCGTTTTCTCCTGAGATAGCAATTCTTCTATTTCCTTTTCTGCTGCAGTTCCTGCCGGATATATTATTGAAGATTCGTTAATCATTACTTCCCCAGAACCTTCATACTTCTTATAATAAACCTTACTCCCATTTAGAATACCTATCTCAAGCTTATCTACACCATTCTTTATAGCATTAAAGAGAGTCGATTCAGTGATAAATGGCAATGACGGATTAGTGTAAAACATTTCCTTTAAATCTTTAACCGAAGTTAACTTATTAGTTATATCAACGTGAATATTTTGCAATAACGTCTTTAGAGTCTCAAAATCAAAATTATCTTCACGCATTATTTTTATCTCTTCAGTTAATGTATCCTCTACCTGTTGCAATAACGTTTTACTGCTACCCTTTAAATCAACTATATTTACTTCGTTATTACCATAGGGATAAGCTATTTTATCAAAATATTGAAATATTTGATTATATATTGCGTTCTCTAGGCCATTAACATAATCGTTAAGTATCTTTTGAGCATATTCCTTACTAATTTGATCTCTGTAATAAGGGGTAACGTCCATGTTAGAACAAGATATATATTTTCTTACATACTCCTCTATTTTATCCTCATTATTTCCTGTTAGCGAGAAGAGTAACGTTATCGTATTAGAATATCTTCTAGGCTTTTCGGATCTGCCAGATGAGGCATAATATATAAATTTTCTAGCTATTTCCGTGGCTTTAGTCATTGCGTCAGTACAACCCTTACAAATAGGCCTTCCAAATATCACAAGGTAATAAGAAGGCTCGTCAACTTCCACTGGTTCATCTAAATTTCTAATAACAGTTCTATAGAGCTTTAATAACGTACCTCCGATAGGCTTTCTTCCTTTCTTTTGTATTGTATCTATAGGAATCTCGGCCAGATTAATTATCATTTCATCCAATTTTTTCTCGGCATCAAATGACGACACTTTACTCGCTTCCTTCTCGCAGATCGTCTTAGGATCCAAGAACCACGTAACCCAATATCTGCCTTTATCCGAAATCAAATAAGGAATAATCATATCCACATTCTTAGAGTTGCTTGAAATACTATCCAAAATTTCCTTAATATCTGCAGGATTTTTACCAGAAGAACTTAGATATTCTGGATCAAGTAATGAAGTGACAATTTCCTTATAGTCCGGTAGTGCTGAAATCAATTGCCCTGGATCCAAACCTAATTGACGATAATATGTAGATATGAAAATATAATTGGCCAAAAGGAACACAGTATCTATTCCCTTTGATCTCTGAATAATAGTCTCAGCTACAACGTCATAGCTCTTATAATCCTTTAATAGTAGGAGACGAATTTGTTGATCTTTAATACTAATATCAGACGGTAAAATTAGACTCCTTGTGGGCTTATTTTCCCAAAGGTTTCTTATTACGTATCTAGTAATTTTTATAGCCTCACGAGTACCTTCTAAGTGAGGATTACCTTCTAAAAGCTTCTTAAGTAGATTAACGTAAAGTGGATGGAAAGGATAAGTATTCACTAAGTCACTTGATACATTAACGTCTAGATACTCCTTAAACTTATCAGAATATTTCTGATAATCTTCTATTACCTTCCTCTTAACGTCCTCATTAACTTCCTTAAATATTCTCTTAATTAGCACATTAGCTAAATCTAAGGAAGATTCAATAGGTGCCCTATATGGCTTCCCTGCCCTCATAACTCTTCTAGCCAAAGCTTCAGTAACTTCTTCATACCCTTTTTCTGCATAATCTAGGATACTGTCTTTACTACTCTCAGATAATTTAGCAGGAATAGTAACTATAACTACTACTGGCAAATTGACTCCCAAAGAAGATAAGTTTTCAAAGAATGTCAAACATTGTTCATAGAAATTATTTCCACTCTTTAATCCTTTAACTCTAGATAAATAAAATACTATCTCATCAACTAGGATAAGTACTTTTTCTCCTTCAAATAATTTCTCTAGTACATCTTTAGGAGGGGAAATTTGATCCTCATCATATTTCTTAATTATATCGTATTTACCTAGTTTTTTTAGCAATATATCCCCATAAAGTCTTTATTTCTATTCCATCTTCTTTCAAAATATCGATAGGAGAAGGAGCAGTCCTACTATCTTTACCGCCAATTCCTATTACTTTAACATTATCAGGGACTTCTAACCCAAAATCCTTGGCTATAGAAGGATTAGTAAAAGTATGATAAAGCAATAGAACAGTATGAGTTTTACCACCGCCAAACAATGAAAACAATCCAAGAGTTAATCCTTTACCTTGGTTTAGTGCATTAGTTATCTCAGTAATTAAACTCTTCATTGAATCCGTAATATAAGTTGATGATAAAAACTCTCTAGGATCTAGATAAATTGTAGGTGCTTTCTTTACTATTACATCACTAAGTTCTGGAGCTATTTGATCATCTAGGCTTTTATTAAATACATCTTCCCTAACCTTGTTTTCGTAGACTAACAAGGTCATTGAGCCCACCTCAATATACCAGTTTTATCTTCCCCGGCTATACGCTTTGATGGTTCTTTTTCCACATCATTATCGTCTAGAACTCTAGAGAAAATCTTAGCAATTGCCAGAGCTTCATCTACAAAACGAGTCCTTTCTCTTAATTTTTCTATCTCTTCATTCAGCTTATCCCTATTTTTAAGAGCTATATATTCTAGGTAATGAAAGACTTGAACCGGATTAGAAAAGTTATAATCTCCTTGAAGGGCCTTCCTAACGTCAGGAAGTTGCTCTAACGCTGAGATAACGTCAAGTTCGCCCTTTGCTGACTGATCTGGCTCTATTAGAGATATTGAATCTTTATTTACTGCTACAATTCCATTATCCTGTAATTCCTTTATGTTTATGTTACCGGTAACATTTAAGAATGTTAAAGAATTCTTATCCAGTTTTCTTACTCCTTTTTTAGGTGTAGGTAGTAATAGCTTTACTAAAATATAATAGGAAACATACGGATTAGATATAGTAGTACCAACCCCTTTAGATAAACCCTCTATGATTGATTGCGTAGTAATGGAAAAGATGTAGTTAGTAACTAAGTCACTAACAGCGTTAATTCCTTCTCCCTTTAATCCTATAATTTTCTCATATTTTGTGAATATACTTAAAACCTTACCTAAAATTTCTATGTAAGTATCTAAGGAAAGCTTGATTTTTCCCTTGCTTAACATCGTTGATATCCAATCTGAGACAGATAAAATAGCCTCTTTCCTGGCTTCTTGAACTAGCTTTTGCCCTTCAGCTTTCTTCCTCCACACTATAGCCATCGACTTATCTAATGAGATTGTAGTGTTCTGTGCAGTTATTCTTGTCTTATCCTCAGTCGTTATTGCATGAGTTGTAGTTATCCTAAACTTTGAAACATACCAGCCCGCATAAAGTAAAGATATCCATGCATCTGGAGATGTGTGGTTATAGAAAGTAATTAATAAACCATTATCTTTTAAAATTTCAGCGAGATTTTTAAACGCTTGAGCTAATTTATCTCTGAAATATTCATAAGAACCTATCCCATTTCCGAACACCTTACTTCTTTCTTCATCAACTCCTATATTTTTCACTACGAATTCTATCCATTGTGTATCATAGGGAAATGGAATTATTCTCTTTAACCATACGTAATAGAAGTCGCTTACTTCTGGATATGGGACATCGTCTGCATAAGGTGGATCAGTAACTATAACATCTACCTTATCACTTAAAGTTAATTCATTGACGTCAGAATTAAGAATTTCGATATATGAATCCGTGCTTGCTTGCACTAAATATTCTAATCCTTCGATTACATGGTCTAA
>QEFD01000224.1 GCA_003086435.1 Acidianus hospitalis | reverse complement strand
TAGTATTATATTATCCCTACCTAGGTCGTAGGTTTGTTTTACCTACCGTTCTTCCAGAGAAATTTACTAGAAGAGATATTAAAAACCTTATATTATTCTTGGAGGGATTAAAGGAAAATGAGCCGTCATTAAAAATTGAAAATGATATAGAAAAACTAAAGATACTGATGAAAACTAGAACGTTCGTGAAATTAACGAAAGATGGAGAAGAAATCGCTTCTAAGTTATTAACAGAATATAAGGTTAAGATTTAACAATCTTTTCTTTATGAAACCTGTCTTCATGCTTCTTCCAAGAATACTGAATATGTTAAGAATAAATACAATTTAACAGCTTCTTAATTTTAATTGCACAATTACCTAAACGTTACTAGGATTTTCTATCAACTCCTTTACAGCATTAGCTGTCTCCTTATCTTCAAAAAATACGTAAACTCCTCTCAACCCTCTGGTTAGCATTATATAATATCTATTCTTAAGGAGTGCTAACGCCTTCTTTTTATCCTTATTAGCAATTCTCTTCAAAGACTCTCTCCCGCCTACGTAATCAGTTATTGGATCAGGGTTTACTGTCCAACCGTTATTCCTCCATATTAAGTCCCTTCCCCACACAACTCCGACGTAATCAGCTTCAAAACCTTGAGCTCCATAAACTGAGGCACAGTATTTTAATGGATCAAGCTCCCCATTCCAATATCTAGGATACTCGATTCTCTCATGCATTAGCCATTTAATTTTCAACTCCTCCCCTTTAAACTTCACCCCTTTATATAAATCAAAGCCCGACTGTAAAGGATAGCCTATCCTTATGTTCTTTATGTTATTCCAGTTGGTCTTATCCTTGGTATCTCCTTCAGACTCTGTAAAAGAAAATATTAACGCTATTTTTCTAGAGATTTTAAATATCATAGGTGTGTAATAGCATTTTATTAACTTTCGTATACTCTCCTTATTTATCTTTAAGAAGTTAAATAGCATGGTAGAAAAAAGCTAGAGGAGTAATATTACCATTTGGAAATTCGTGTACTATTAATGTCGTCATTAAGCTATTTATATTTCTACATAAATCTGGTGAGCAAGAACTTAATAACATTCTTCATTTAGAAATTCACAGCTAATAAATTAGTAGCCTTATGACAGTGCTATTGACACACTATAAATTATTGCCAAAGTATCATATATTATCTATCCCCTATTTGTTTGGATTAATCATAGCTATTTGTGGCAAAATACTAACCTAATCACTATTCCCTTTAATCAACTATGAAATCACTAACAATAATCTTTTTTGGAATTAGGTCTTTTGAATATAAGAATTTATAGATTTTTTTGTAGGTCAGTAATATTTGTAAATTAAACCTAAATAGACTATCTCCCAAACTAGAAGTATAATTTAGTTGAGGAAGTTTAGGCTTAGGAATAATTTTCATCATACTTTGCCTTAATTCATTAATATTTATCTCGTTATTATCACTATTATATATTTTAATAACGTTTTGCAAAATAGTCTTGAAAACTGTTTTATCGAAGCTTAAACTTGATATATTTCTAATATCATCATATATATGTAATAGAAATATACGCTCCCTTTTTATGTCTTTAAATGCTCGAGCTAGGAAAATTCCATGTACCTCTTTTTTCTTCTTAAGTTCTTTGCTTAAGGAAGGTAACGTATACGCCTCTATCTTTATGTCTTGCTTTTTATTATCTATTGTAAAGCTTTGTATCTTTATAGTTATTTTTCTAAGTTCATTCTGATAGTTTAAACCTTGAATTTCATCAGAAGGATTTGTATGGATTAAACTTTTATCATGTTCTTTTAGCTCGAATCTGGCTAGAAACAATGTATATACAGAACAAGATTCTGATGGTAATTGAAATGATGAAAAAGGCCAAGGAAATAATATATCCTCATCAGTAAGGAGTCCAGTAGAAGTAAAAAGTAAGACTTCCTCTAATTGTCTAAGTTGTAAATTTTTTGAAATAAATGATGCATAGTTCTCTTTGATGTTACGATTACTAGAAATAATGTAGTTATTAAATCTAAATATATGTGCGTTAGACTTTGCTATTTTTACATGTAGCGGAAAAAAGCCTTGCTTATATTCTTCTACAAAATCCAATTTCTTATCTGCATTATAAGTTATTCTGATAACTACAATACTTGGTAATGAGGGTAAAACTGATAATATGTTAACATAATAGTTTTTACCGTTTTGGGTCTTAATCTTTTGAATATTTAGCAGTTCTGTAGGTATAGTTATAACTCCGAAAAGGGGTATGTTGTCATCCTTAGACTTAGGAGTTACGCATACATTGTACAGTATGTTTTTATCATATGATTTATGTATTTTAGAAATTTCCGACATTGACGATGAGTCGTACGTCAGACTAATTCTATAATATTCGTGTTCTAACGATACCTTTCGAAGGGGAACTATTTCAACATTATTACACTTGAATTCATTTAACAAATTTTGCTTTATCTGGTATAGCTTATTGTCGTTTATTTCTTTTAAAAGATTTAAATTCAATAGATCTTTAAGAAACTGTTTTTTTGAAAGATTGAACTCTAGGGTGATATCAAAATCGTCATAGATTGTAAAGATGTTATCATTCATCTCACACATCACCTTAATCAGTAATATGTAGAGTATTATGAACATAACATTAATAAGTATTACTAAACATTGTGTATACCCACAGCTGAGCTGTTTTGTCATTTATATTCATATATCAAAAATTAAGAAGTTCGTGGATAATATTACCATTTATGTTCTAAGTTCATAAGTAAAGTTTATCTACAACGAAAGAGAATCCTAAGTAAAATTATTATGTTTTTAAGGATAACACTATATTCGTACTCTATTAAAAAATCGTAGTATTAAATAGAAGCTTTTTTTAATCGTTCTGAGTGTGGTCAACAATTTTGTTAATTTAATATAATTTTATTTAACAATCTTTTCTCGTTCTGTAAGAACTTGTTTTCGCGTAATACTATTTAAGGGTGAGCACGGGGTTTTTATCTTGGTGAGCACATGGGAATCAAGTGGAAAGTTCCCGTGCTCACCCAAATTATATTATTGTTATTTGAGTATATTAATGTTAAGCCAAGGTTTTACACTAGAGAGCAAGTAGCGCAAGCGTTGGCAGAATACTTGTGTGGTTTGTCCTCTTGGAGGGTTAGTTTACCACATTCTACACTCTTGTACTATTTTAGGAGGTTGAGTTATGTTAGGTATGTTGTTTCTTTGAGTGGGGTTTATGCTGTTGATGAGAATAAGGTTTTGAGTGTTAAGGGGGAGTATTATTACTTGTGGATTGTTAGGGACTAGGGCTGTGTCTTTCTTCATGGTGAGGAGTGGTGTTCACGTGCTAGTAATTCTCGCTGCAAGCATGGAGGAGTTGGCTGGAGGGTGGACGAGGTAGTATACTTGCACGATGGTGCTTCAATATACAACGCTTTCACTTGGCTTAACGTGAATCACAAGAGGGTAACGTTCGGAAAAAGGGACTATGCGGAACAAGGTTTTAGGAGTGTTAAACATAGGCTTTCACCAATGGACAAACACATCCCTTGGAACTCTAACGCAAAGACGATCGAGAGGTGGTTCGCAACCTATTTCCTTATCTATAACATCCTTTACTGCCTGGCGTATTTGTTAGATAATGGGGTGATAATAAATGTAAATATTTCAAATGAGTGAAAATGTTGTCCACGCTCATCGTTCTTAAAATAAAAATTAAAGGTTTAAAAAGAGAGAATTATAAAAATATTAAGTACTATGAGTTCACAACC
>QEFD01000223.1 GCA_003086435.1 Acidianus hospitalis | reverse complement strand
GTGAGGAAGAAGGGCCTATACAAGATTTTTGTGGTGATAGTGATAAAAATAGAGTCTCCATGTGGGATTGGTTTAATAAAAATAAGGACAAAGGAATAAATTTAAGCGTAGACCCTGAGAATCATTGGTTTAATGAAGATAGGCGGTCTTATTATAGATCATTATTTAAGCGTCATGGAATTGCTTTTCCTTCTCCTTATTATGCTTTAGTTAGGGCGGATAGTGATTACCTAGGAGATCTATTTGAGGGTAAACTTACGCCGTATTTGTCTGGGATTATTGATTCTGGAGATTATGCTAATATAGGCGAAAAGAAAGACGAAATTAATAAAATTCTTAAATTTTATCTAATAAATGCTGGGAGCGGGAGAATAACTAGCTATGTAAGTTCTATTATTACTTCTCTCTTAGGAGATAACGATTACACTAAAGCTAGCAGGATAATGCATAACTGCATTAAAGACCCTGGCAAATGCTATGAACAATTTAGAGCTAGCAAAAAATATTTCACTGAAATCTTTAAGGAAGGAAGGATAATAGTTACTCCAGCCTGGCACGTTTCGATTTCTGCAGCACTAAACAGAGGATTACTAGCAGAATTGAATTTGATAAACAAACACAAGGGGTTTGTAATATACGCCGGAGGAGACGATTTGCTCGCAATGTTGCCGGTAAAAGAAGTTTTAGACTTTGTTAAGGAAAGTAGGAGGGCTTTTGCAGGGAATTATAATGAGAAGTTAGGCAATATGTGCTTAGAAAACGGCTTTGTAAGGTTTAATAATGCTTATTATCCTTCGTTGCCAGTAGTGGGGAGGTCATACTCAGTTATTATTGCACACTATGCAGACCCGCTATCAATGGTTGTTAACGATTCATATAATCTTCTCGAGGAAGGAAAAGAGATAATAAAGTATAAAGCAAAGTATGAAGGCGACTTCAAATACGTTAAGAAAGACGTCGCGATATTTAGATATCAAGGCTTGACCTCTGTAATTCCCTTATCGTTAAAGAGGCCTATAGTGTCCTCGACATCAGATTTCAGCTCTATAGCCTCTACCCTGGACTTAATATCGGATTTGAAGGAAAAGATAGATAATAGAGAGATCTCCACTTCGTTACTTTATGATTATGAAAATTATAAGGATTTAATCTCATCGGACAATAGTGATGGCCACCAAATAGCGGATAGTATATTAAAATATTGGATAAAGAGGAACTCGCAGAAAGAGATAACGGTTGAGTTTGATAAGGAGTTTTTCGACGTTGCCTTTAGTGTGTCTAATAATCTAATAAATATTCCGAAAGATCTCGTTTCAAATATTGTCTATACTCTTAGAATAATTTACGGAGGTGAGAAATAGTGGTTGTAAAGAAAGTTCTAATTAAACCTTTAGAACCTTTAATGTTTAGGAGTCAAGGAGAGTTTGAACCCTTAATCACGGGTTCTCATACTTCAGCACAGTCGTTAATAATCCCCAGACCTTCAACAATTGCAGGATTATTTGGCTACATTTTATTCAACGGCACTCCACTATCTAATAATGATTGGCTTGATAACGTGGTACATCTGCTGGATAACATGACTATTTATGGGACTTTAATAGAAGCAGATGGTAAATATTTATTCCCCCTAAGGATGGGCAACTTGTTTGCATTAGTTAAGCAAAAAACTCTCTCGTCTTTACCTGATCTACTGAAAGGAGGAGAAGAGTACGAAAAATGGGAGAAAGGGATTTATGATATATTTTATGAAAAGAACTTTCTGTTTGAGCTCATAGGCTCTCAGGATAGAATAGGAATAAGTATTGATAAGCAAACGAGGACTGTTAAAGAGCATTATCTTTATACGGCAAGGTATATTTCTTTCAAGGAGAGAAACATAGCGTATGCAGTCTTCATAGACTCCGACGATAAAAGTGACAAAATGAAGGGTGCTTCTCAGCCTGTAATTGAAACTCTCTTTGCCCCCAATAAAATTGACGGAATGAACGGAAAAGTGATCAATTTTGGAGGAGAAAGTAGGGTAGTAAAGATTGAGGTTAAAAATTCTGATGACGTTATTATTGAGGGTGTTAACGAGGATTATTATTTAGCCTTATCTCCAATTTTAATCCCTGACGATAGTCTCGACGATTTTCTGGATAACGTCACAAAATACGTCGCTATGGGTAAAGTAGATAAGATAACCTTAGGATTTGATATTTCAAGAAAAAGGAGAAAGGAGATGCGAACTGCAGTTCTGGAAGGTAGCGTAATTAAGAAGGATTTTATTAACGCGTTTAAAGGAAATGATAGGTTTGAAAAGTATCAGAAAATAGGATATAATACTATTACGCCTTTAAATAAGCTAAAACTTGGGAAAGTTAACGTCTATTAGTAGAGCGCATATTTATTATAGAGAATTTATAAAGTGATAACTATTTTGATCTTGGTCGAGAAATTTTAATGTTGTGCGATAAAGATGGATTGATTATAAGTGCCTTGTATATCATTGAAAATTCATGAAGCAGGCGTAAAAAGAGGATCGAAAGTTCGTGGAAACGAACTACATAAAATCATAATAAAGTCATTAGGTATACGCTTTACCTCCTCTTACGCTCAATCTCTCTTTCACCACTGAATAACACTATTTCACGTGTAAAATTCTACTTTAACGTACTTAATGGCAACATCATACTGCTTTTTATCTCCAGTTATTAATTTTTCTCCTTTATCTTCTGCAAGTGCAATGTAGAGCGAATCGTAGATCGGTATTTTTTCCTTTAAAGAGATTTCCATTGCTCTCTGAAGGAAATCTACACTTTTATGAACAACTAATAACTGAGGTAAGAGTTCTTTAACTGCCTTTAAAGCAATTATGGAATCTTCGTACTTCATCATTCCTAGTAGCACAGTCTTCTTCCATATAGCGTTAGAAACCTCAACTAGGGCTAGATCTAACGTTTCTCCTCCTCTTAACAATTCCTCTAACTTTTCCCAGTCAGGTTCCTTAGTAATTATCTTAACTAATATTGAAGCGTCAATTATTATCCCTATCTTCCCTCACCAATCTTACACCAATGGGCTCAGTCTCAGGCAAGGAGGAGATTACTTCGTGTAATTTCTTCATAGCTTCTTCTTTTTTCAATTCCTCTATTTTTTCCCTTATAAATTTCTCTATTTCCTCGTTCCATTTCACGTTGTATTTTTCCATCTCCTCCCTTAATTCTTTGTCTATTCTTAAACTGTATACGACTTTCATAATATATCTTACGTATACGTAGATATAAAAACCTTTCCACGGCATTTAATATTAGGCGTCAAAATCTGTTTGCCAATTATCATGCCTGTAGTTCAGAGTTGTGTTTACCCGTGGCGTAACTTGTCCTTAATTTTAATTCCGCCACGGGCTCAAGGGATCATACACAGTCACCCTAGTCGAGGAAACACAACTCCCATCCGCCTTTCTTACCAAGTTAAGAGGAGCAATAGAATCCCTCTTTAACAAAACTCTTCCACCCTCCAAATACCTAGCAGTCACCTTCTTTTGTAATGTGGGGAACTTCATTAGTAAAAGTTATTTGTGTCTAATATAAAGATATATCTATGAGAAGGGAATTTTTTAAGTATCTGTTAATCCTTGCATCAATTTCAATTCTAACCATGTACGTGGAAATGGTAGTTTTACCATCTTTGCCAACAATAGAAAGCCAGTTTAACGTAAATGAGGCAGAAGGCTCTTGGATACTCTCCTCAGAAACGCTGGCTGGAATGGCTTTAGCACCTTTCATAGGTAAACTTGCGGACTCCTACGGGAGAAAGAAGGTTTTACTCTTCATCCTAGGTATATATACTTTAAGCGTAATGCTAACCTCCCTCTCTCCAAATTACGCAATCTTAATCCTTTCTAGGTCAATTCAAGGTCTAGGACTGAGCATAAACCCATTAGCTTACACAATCCTCAGAGAAAGGTTATCTAGAGAAGAACTTCCAATAGCACAAGGAATAATAGCCTCAACTTTCGCAGTAGGTGCTGCAATAGCAATACCTATAGGTAGTTACATTGCTGAGTACTATTCTTGGCAAACAGCTTATCAAACCGCGATCCCACTCCTTCTCTTGGTTATATTTGCAGTTAGTAAGTTCATTCCTCCCTCTAACGCAGTTCAAAAGGAGAACATAGACGTCATAGGGATTCTGCTCCTCTCTGCAGGATTCCTTATAATGGGCGTAGCCTTCACTGAGGCACCTACATGGGGCTGGATATCATTACCGTTCTTCTCCTCCTTAGCGTTTTCCGCCTCAATACTGTATTTCTTCTCATCCCACATTTCAAAGGCAAAACACCCCATAATAGACCCTTACGACTTTAAAAATCCTAACATAGCCGTACCTCTGCTATCTTCTTTCGTAACTGGCTTCAGCCTCTTCCTCACATTCCAATCCTTAGTTTTCCTTTTCGAGTTACCAAAACCCGTAGGTTACGGGATGACCATTTTCCAAACAGGCTTAACGTTAGCCCCCATTGCGTTAGTCCTACTTTTTGCAGGGCCTTTCTTCGGCTATATGGTAAATAAAGTGGGATATAAGAGGATAATATTGTCAACTTCAACTCTCTCTGTAATTTCTATTCTATTCCTATCCTTCCTAATAGGAGGAAATATAAGCGTTACAGAACTCATGGGAGTATTGATTATTATCCTAATTTTCGTTTCCGGAATGAACGTAACTAGGGTGACCTTATTGCTAGCCAGTTCCTCTAAGGAGAGGATGGCAACAATAACCGGGACCAACACTTCCATGAGGTTAATGGGAAACACTCTAGGGCCTGTAATTGCGGGATCATTGGAAAGCACCTTTAAGGAGCCGTTGTTGCTTTTCATGTATAATTCAGTTCCTATTTTTACTTTTATACCCTCAAGGCTAGCTTTCCAGTACTCATTCATAGTGTCGTCGATAGT
>QEFD01000222.1 GCA_003086435.1 Acidianus hospitalis | reverse complement strand
GATTAGGCTGTTGTGGCGGGTTATTAAATGCAAGCTTACCTTACGCAGGATATGGCGGAATAATAGGTATAGAAAACGTAAGCGAAGTAAAAATAGGAAACATGAAATTTTTTATTCACAGGATTAAGAAAAGGAATGTAGTAATGTTTGAAGTAAGGAAAGGATTAATAAGAAACTGGGAATACTCACCATCATTTAAAGTGCTTGAAGGTAAGCCAATATACGGTTTACCTCTCTTCGAAGCTGTTCTCTCAATTAATTCTCTTCCTAGAGTTAGATTTTTTATAAAAAATTCTAAATTTAATGAAGGAGATGAGGTAGACGTTTGGGAATTAATTAACTCTTCAAGTTACTTGTTACCTTAGCTCCACTTTTCATAAAGTATTACCTCTTCTGGGCTTTTAACAGTCTTAGGCTTCGGTTTATATTCTGAATCTGGATATCCTAAAGAAAGCAGAGTAACCAAAACTTTTTCCTTAGGTATTCCTAAGATTTTCTTTGCAGTTTCGTTCTCATAAGCAGCAACCCAGCCTACTCCTAGACCTACTGCATATGCCGAAAGAACGAAATACATAGTAGCATTAACAACGTCTACCATCCAAGTGTCGGGACTTACGTCTGGCTCTCCCACAACTGCTATATTAACTGGAGCATTTGATAAGTGAGATGCCCCTTTATGCAATTTTGAAAGCTCTTCCTTAGTTTTCTCGTCCCTTATTATTATGAACTTCCAAGGTTCTCTATTCATGGAGTTAGGGGCGTGATTTGCCACATAAATTAACTTTTTCAAAAGCTCGTTATCTACGTCCTTTTTCTGGAAACTCCTAATACTTCTTCTATTCATAAGGAATTCCAGTATATCTTCGCGCATAATATTATGACTAAGGGACATTTTTTAAGTTTATTTTAACACTGACGACTCTTTCAAAATGTTTATAATTTACGGAGATAACTATTCCTTGAGACTACGTTTTCTTCGGATCCTTCAATGATAACAAGAAAAGAGAAAATGGACAAGGAAGAGGAAACTAGAGCAATAAGAGGAGCTTTAATGGCGGAGCTTGACGCGATTAATTATTACCTTCAACAAGGAAGGTTATTTAATAAAGAATTCATAAAGAAAGTTCACGAAGATATAGCTAAAGAAGAGATAACTCACTTTGGAGAATTTCTAAGATTACTTTACGAAAACAGTAAAGAAGATTTTGATTACATAATAAAAGGATGAAATGAGTCGTCAAAGTTAATTGGATCTAACGTAGATTTTCCGTTAAAAGTGGAAAACACTATTGTTAATAAAAATCCGGAGCATCCTGAGAATAGCCTAGAAAGTTTTGTGTATAATGCATTACAAAAAAGAAAAATTAGAAAGATCGGCAAGATTATTAAATATGACGAAGAAAGCATTTCAGTTTATGAAATAGAAGAAAAGGATAGTGAAATTGTACAAAAGAACGACTCTACTACTTATAATCTTCAATTTCTTAATGTACAATTCAATATTAGGAGCGACTTACCTTTAAACAAGGTTTTTAACGTGGCCTATAAGGCAGGATTAAAATATTCAAATAAAGAAGATTTAACTCTACTGTCCTCTCATCCATTGTCCTTACTTAAATCAGGAAAGAGAGAAAATAAATCTGATTGGGAAGTTCCAGGAAACATTGCAAATGACATTATAAAAGCGAAGGAAGAAATTGAGAGTTTAGGATATTCCGATATTACAGTAATTTTGTCTCCAATAATCTACTCAAAACTTTTCAGAGTTTACGATAAGTCTGGTGTATACGAATATGAACTGCTAAGGCATTGTTGCGAAATAGAAACATCTCCATTAATTACTGGAGCAGTTGTGATATCAAAGGATAGCTTCTATATCCTTGAAAAGGACGAGACTAAAGTTGAGTTCTTAAGCAAAGAAGGAGTTTACAGTACTTATCTAATCTCTGGAACAATTTCGCCGTACTTAATAGACAAGAACGCTTGTATAATTTATGAATGATCTTTTTAATTTAATCTAAACTCGTTCATTATACAAGTTTCACTTTTCTGAGTAGTATAATCAGCTCTTTCAGTGCTTCTATTCCGATTAAGTTCTTTCCTTCAAAGTCTCTAGGTGTTAATACATACGTCTCGATTTATCTGCCGAGAACGTTTAACATAGCTTTGGACACTCTCATCACTAAATATCCATTTAATGTTTTAAACCTAGGCCATAACGACTCAGGTAGTTCTCCTACACAAAATTTGGAATATGTAGAACTATCTAAAAGAATAGTGCCTTCGAAACCCGTATCTACTCTTAAATCTATATCCAAAGTATCTCCATTTACACTTGTTAATTTAACATAAGGTTTATCGCCTTTAAAGCAAGTTACTGGAGCATACTTCCTGCTAGCCATTCACGTGGAGAATCCTTATCTAATTTAACTACAATTGCTGCTTTACATTTAAGTTTCTTAGTACGTTTTTTACTTAGTCTAAAGAATCATAAGCCCCAATAAACTTTCCTTTTGCAATTACAAAATATTTACCCTTAGGTAATGTGTCCTTTAATTCTTCAAAAATCTAAAAGAATCCATCAAAAGAAAAAGAAGTTAATTAAATATATAAAAATTTCTTTATAATAAGATTGAGAAGATTGCGAAACTTACAACTTCAATTTTACCATTAAATCGTAAAGTTCCTCTAAGGAGTTAGCCATTAAATACGGAGAATATTTAGCGCAGCTAGTATACCTATTTACGCATAATACCTTAATCCTCGAATCATAAAACCTAGCAGAGAGCAGATCTAAAGGAGAAGATCCTATAATTGCAGTCTCTAAGGGTTGGAATTCTGGAAATTCAGAAAAAAGCCTACCTAAACATTTCTTCTCAGGTTTACTCATAGAAGGAATGAATTTTATCACGTCATTTTTAAAGACCTTCTCTATTATTTCTCTAGTTGTCCTCTCATCATATGGCGAGAGGAAAACAATATCTTTCCCCTTTATTTTGCTATAGAAATCCTCCCAATCTTTGTGAACATTAAACGTGTAAGGCAAATTTACATCCTTGTCTCCCTTAAATTTCTTGTAAAGCAGTTCAGTAAGATCTACGTCAAGAACTACGCCGTCAAGCCATATGGCATATTTCATAGATTGATTTCTAAAATTAAGATTTTTAAGTTTTAAGATAAGCTATTAAATTATGAATATTTCAGGGTTTGAATTTCCCGAAGAGCTCTTATACGACGAGGAAAAACACGTATGGATAAAGAAAGAAGAAAACAATGTGATTTCTATAGGAATAACGTCATTAGGCCAATACATGGCCGGAAAAATCTTCCAAGTATCTACAAAGGAAGTAGGAGAAAAAGTTACGCCAAAGAGTACATTATTTAGCATAGAAAGCGCAAAATGGGTAGGAAAATTTAGGTTGCCAATAACTGGAGAAATAATTGCAGTTAACGAAAATGTAATCAAAGACCCATCGATTATCAACGAAAAACCTTATGATGCATGGATAATAAAGGTAAGAGTTGAGAGTATTGACGAAAGAAGATTCAAGACGATAAATGAGGCATATGAAAAGTTTAAAGAAGAAGCAGAAAAAGTAGTTAAATAATTTCTCTTATTTCAGGTTTATTCAAAATCTCCTCAAAGGCTTTCTTCAAATCGTCTGCAGTAAAACCAAAGATAACCGGTTTTTCTGAACTAAAGACCTCATCTATTTTTTCGTTAATTTTGCTAACTTCAATTCCTTGTAAAGAATCTTCCAACCTATCTAGGAATCCTTTAGGCGACATTAGGAAGAAGTCGCCGGAAATTGAAACTTCGTCAATCTTCTTATTCACAATTTTTACAGTTATCCTAATCAATTTTCTAGCCTTATAATCAACGTGACATACAGCAACTGCTGAAGAAATTTTAACACACCTATCAGTCCTTAAGTCCGGATGCCTATTATCCTTGTAGTATATCCATTCCTCCCTCTTCTTTTCCTCAGCTAACTTATCCCAAAGCTCTATTTCCTCCGGTGTTAAAGAAGAATCCTCAAATTTTATCCCAAGTTCTTTCTCAAATTCTTCCTTGATCTTCTTGTTAAGCTCGTTCCTATCCGGAACATAACATAGTTCTTTCTCCATTGAAGTTAACCACTCGCTCATGTCCTTTGCAATCTTATCCCTAAACTTCTCGGAAGGAACTTTAATGCATTTACTTACAAAATCCGCGTCAAAGGAAAGTAAGATATTCCCCGCAATTACTACAGCCTTCTCGTAAGTCATTGCACCGTTACCGCTAATCTTCTTACCGTTTACTACTATATCTTGATCTCTAAGCTGAGCGTCTAAACCATAACTCCTAATTACGTTAACGATTGGAGTTAAGTATTTCTTATACAGAGATTGAGGGTCTGAAGGAGCTTCTTCCTGCTTTATTACAATGAAGAAATCGTGCTCCCCAGGAGTAATTACGACGGTTCCTCCTCCTAAATCCCTCCTAACTACTGGAATATTGTGCTGTTTAGTAAAATCAAGGTTAACCTCAAGCCAAACCTCTTGATTTACACCAACGTTAACAAAAGGTTCTTTAGCGTAAAAAACCATTAAAGTATCTTTACCTCCCCTGCTGACGTAATCAGCAACAGAAACGAATGAAGTAACCATGTGATAGCCGTCTTGGGGAGGTAAAGCTGCAAATCTCCAACTCATTTCAGAGCCTCTTGCATGATATTTTCTCTGAGGCTATTAACTCCTTGAGCTTTTGTATCGCTTGTTCTCCAGTATAGAGTTGCTTTAACTCCTCTGGATTAGTTACTTTCATCCTAACTAACCAACCTTTACCATATGGATCTCTGTTAATTATTACTGGATCTTTTTC
>QEFD01000221.1 GCA_003086435.1 Acidianus hospitalis | reverse complement strand
TTACTACTTTACCTATTCCCCTTTCATCATATTTAGTGAGCTTAGGAAATTTTATTCTTAGACCTTCAATGTGTGCATGAAGGAAATCTCCCCCAGTATAAGGATTAATCAAGAACTTGCCTAGCTTATCTCCTTTCTTTATCTCCTCTCCAACAGTTATGAAAGGTTCTACGTGAAGTATCTTTATTAGTTTGCCGTTTTCTCGCCTTAATAGAATAAGGTAATCGTAATTAACTTCAGCAAATCTATTTGGTCTACCTACTACGAATTTTTCAATTCTTTCAATTCTACCGTAAAACGGAGAATAAAAATACTCCATGTCATCTGAAGAAAGATCTAAAGCTTTACCTTTAACGTGAGAAGGAAAACCGCTAGAAAAATAACTTAAGAGCATTCAGTTTACAAACCTCTTTATTAAAGATGGTATTTTACTTGCCTTTATTGCAGATAAGGTTTGCTTCTCGTCGGGGTACCAAGGATAGTTCTTCACTACACTTCCTGGCCTTTCGTTAGAATAAGGTCTATTACAGCCTGGGCATCCGCTCGTCATAAAGGCCGGCGCAAGTTCCTTTAAGCTCAAGTCTTGGGGAATATTTATATCAACTATCTTGCCTTCTTCGTCAAAAGTAAAGTCCTCCAACTTAACTAGGTCATTCTCTATTAACCATCTGGCTAACTGAATTCTCCTATAAACATTTAATGGAACTGGCTTTTTGTTTTGCATGGGAGTTCCTAGTTCTGGATAGAACGCAAATAAACTTATCTTAGCTCCCCTACTATGAGCATACCAAATTAACTCAACGGCCTCTTTTTCAGTCTCTCCTAAGCCAACAATTAAATGAATTCCAGCATTCTTCTTGCCAAACACCTCTACAGCTTCATCAATTGCTTGAATATACCTTTCCCATCTATGCATACTTCTCACTGGCTTTCCTCTAACCTGATCAAAAACTCTTTTACTAGCAGCATCGATTGCAACGTCTATCATGTCGGCCCCTGCCTTTCTCATTTCAATCATATGTTGCTTAAAAGTGTATGTTGCAGTTACCAGTTCAGATATTTGCAATTCTATTCCCTTCTCCCTAATTCTTCTAGTGATTTCTATTGCGTCTGGAGAAGCTCTTGGATGAGCTAATTGCCCTACGCATATTCTTTGGAGTCCGTATTCTGGATTTCCTTCCCTTTCTTTAATTCTATTTAACACGTCGTCAAGTTTTCTTAGAGGCCACTCAACTCTTATTAACGTTTTGCATTCTGGTCCTTTAGCTACTTCTCTAGCCTGACCGCAGTAGATACAGTTTGCTTTACATCCGTCAGGATAGTACTCTAGGAGATTTATTGTAGTATTTAATGCTCCTTTTAGAAATTTTCCGTGGCTGAAACCTAAAACCATGTCTGCCCCGAAACTTAACCTAACCCAATCTGGACTACTTATCATAGGGACACCCGTAAAATAAAGTCATAAACTACGTTACTACAACAAGCATTACTTAAGATTACTTTTCTTCCTTTTTCTTCAGCGTATTCTATAGTATTTTCCTCTGGAAAAGCTATTCCATCCACTTCGTAATCAACTGCAAACTTCTCAACTTCACTATATTTACTTCCTAAGGGCCTAGCGCAACCTAACATTACTGGCACGTTAAATAAATCTCTAGCCAACTTAAGTCCATTAATTAAATGTGAAGGAGAAGGTGGAGAAATTTCGTTATATGCTGTTCCAACCAAAGGCATTAAACCTACTATTATCACTGCGTCTGGATTAACTTCCTTCAATAATCTTATTGCATTTAGGTCTCCTTCCTCTCCTTTTTTACTTAAACCCATGATTACGTGAGGAACAATCTTTATTCCTTCTTTCTTTAAGTATTTAAAAGAATTCAAGTAATCATCTACCGTAAAAGGCTGACCTAGTACTTCCTTAATTGTCTCGTTATCTCCAACAATGTCCAATAATGCAATCTTTACGCCAGATTCCTTGAATTTCCTTGCAATCTCTTCATTCTTAACTACTCCAGTATGTGCAATTATTGTTAAATCCTTTCTATTTCTTAGAATATCAGAATATTTCCAAACAGGAACATCTCCCCTAGGAGTTGAGCCTCCAGAGATTATCACTCCTCCCTTTGCAGTAGAGATTTCCTTCTCGAACTTTTCTCTAGTAGAACCGTCAGCCATGGTTTCTAAGACTCTCCTATTACAATGCTTACAATTAAACGCACAATAAGTTCCAGTTACTGAAATTGCCTTCCAGCCCGATCCAGGCTTAAAGTAATCGTTTTCATATCTTTTTAAAGATGGAGCATAAAAGTAAATTGGCCTCACTTGCTTACAGCCTCCTTTATCACTTTAATTAAGTCTTCAGGTTTTATTCCAATAATTTTAACTTGAGAGTACCAATCTCTTACCTCCTTCTCTATATCATCTACTAACGACCATTTTAACCTAGCCTCTAAATCGTAAATTGCCCTTTTAGGTTCGACGAAAAAGTCTCCAGTAATCAAAATTGCCTCAATAACTTTTCCTTGCACTTTAGCTTGAACTTTAACTAATCCCCCAGGGAACTTTTCCTCAGCATATTTTATGTCGCCTTTTAGTGGAATTCTAGTGTTAAAAATCCATTCTGGAGAGGAATACTTTAAAGATAATGTATTAATATCCTCAATCTCCTTATCTGTATACTTTCCATCAATAAGCTTAACTTTTAATGCTTCTTCAAAACCTTCTTTAGCTGTTGAGATTAATTCCTCCATATCGATAGGGCTCCTCTCCCTATTTATCCACGTTACTCTCTCCTTATAATCCTTAGCTATTTTATCCTTTAATTTTTCAGAACTTAACTTTAGTGTTGAAATCATGTCATCAACATTAAAATCCAATAATATTGTTCCAGTTACGGAAACGTATTTGCCTATTGAGAAAGCCCCTATGCCGGAAATTTTCCTACCGTTAATCTCTACGTCGTTTTTAGGTCTAAAATTGGCGTTAAGCCCTAACTTCTTCAAGGTAATGATTACTCCTTCAGCACCTTTTCTTATTGCTTCCTCTGGATTACCTATAATGGAAGATTCAGCGTAAATTTCCCAACCAAGTTGAAAAGGCCCCATTATAATTGTCCCACCACCTGTAGGTCTCCTACCTATCTCCCAACCCCTCCTCTTAACTTCCTCCACATTGACTTCCTGTTCAACGGCTTGATGATAGCCTACTAATACTGCAGTAGGATCAAAGATTACAAACCTTAAAGTAGATTCTCCACCAGAAGCAACTGATTCTAACAAAGCCTCTTCTCCTGCAAGTATTTTAGCTTGTGAATTCCTTTCTATCAAAAATCTAAAAGAATCCATCAAAAGAAAAAGAAGTTAATTAAATATATAAAAATTTCTTTATAATAAGATTGAGAAGATTGCGAAACTTACAACTTCAATTTTACCATTAAATCGTAAAGTTCCTCTAAGGAGTTAGCCATTAAATACGGAGAATATTTAGCGCAGCTAGTATACCTATTTACGCATAATACCTTAATCCTCGAATCATAAAACCTAGCAGAGAGCAGATCTAAAGGAGAAGATCCTATAATTGCAGTCTCTAAGGGTTGGAATTCTGGAAATTCAGAAAAAAGCCTACCTAAACATTTCTTCTCAGGTTTACTCATAGAAGGAATGAATTTTATCACGTCATTTTTAAAGACCTTCTCTATTATTTCTCTAGTTGTCCTCTCATCATATGGCGAGAGGAAAACAATATCTTTCCCCTTTATTTTGCTATAGAAATCCTCCCAATCTTTGTGAACATTAAACGTGTAAGGCAAATTTACATCCTTGTCTCCCTTAAATTTCTTGTAAAGCAGTTCAGTAAGATCTACGTCAAGAACTACGCCGTCAAGCCATATGGCATATTTCATAGATTGATTTCTAAAATTAAGATTTTTAAGTTTTAAGATAAGCTATTAAATTATGAATATTTCAGGGTTTGAATTTCCCGAAGAGCTCTTATACGACGAGGAAAAACACGTATGGATAAAGAAAGAAGAAAACAATGTGATTTCTATAGGAATAACGTCATTAGGCCAATACATGGCCGGAAAAATCTTCCAAGTATCTACAAAGGAAGTAGGAGAAAAAGTTACGCCAAAGAGTACATTATTTAGCATAGAAAGCGCAAAATGGGTAGGAAAATTTAGGTTGCCAATAACTGGAGAAATAATTGCAGTTAACGAAAATGTAATCAAAGACCCATCGATTATCAACGAAAAACCTTATGATGCATGGATAATAAAGGTAAGAGTTGAGAGTATTGACGAAAGAAGATTCAAGACGATAAATGAGGCATATGAAAAGTTTAAAGAAGAAGCAGAAAAAGTAGTTAAATAATTTCTCTTATTTCAGGTTTATTCAAAATCTCCTCAAAGGCTTTCTTCAAATCGTCTGCAGTAAAACCAAAGATAACCGGTTTTTCTGAACTAAAGACCTCATCTATTTTTTCGTTAATTTTGCTAACTTCAATTCCTTGTAAAGAATCTTCCAACCTATCTAGGAATCCTTTAGGCGACATTAGGAAGAAGTCGCCGGAAATTGAAACTTCGTCAATCTTCTTATTCACAATTTTTACAGTTATCCTAATCAATTTTCTAGCCTTATAATCAACGTGACATACAGCAACTGCTGAAGAAATTTTAACACACCTATCAGTCCTTAAGTCCGGATGCCTATTATCCTTGTAGTATATCCATTCCTCCCTCTTCTTTTCCTCAGCTAACTTATCCCAAAGCTCTATTTCCTCCGGTGTTAAAGAAGAATCCTCAAATTTTATCCCAAGTTCTTTCTCAAATTCTTCCTTGATCTTCTTGTTAAGCTCGTTCCTATCCGGAACATAACATAGTTCTTTCTCCATTGAAGTTAACCACTCGCTCATGTCCTTTGCAATCTTATCCCTAAACTTCTCGGAAGGAACTTTAATGCATTTACTTACAAAATCCGCGTCAAAGGAAAGTAAGATATTCCCCGCAATTACTACAGCCTTCTCGTAAGTCATTGCACCGTTACCGCTAATCTTCTTACCGTTTACTACTATATCTTGATCTCTAAGCTGAGCGTCTAAACCATAACTCCTAATTACGTTAACGATTGGAGTTAAGTATTTCTTATACAGAGATTGAGGGTCTGAAGGAGCTTCTTCCTGCTTTATTACAATGAAGAAATCGTGCTCCCCAGGAGTAATTACGACGGTTCCTCCTCCTAAATCCCTCCTAACTACTGGAATATTGTGCTGTTTAGTAAAATCAAGGTTAACCTCAAGCCAAACCTCTTGATTTACACCAACGTTAACAAAAGGTTCTTTAGCGTAAAAAACCATTAAAGTATCTTTACCTCCCCTGCTGACGTAATCAGCAACAGAAACGAATGAAGTAACCATGTGATAGCCGTCTTGGGGAGGTAAAGCTGCAAATCTCCAACTCATTTCAGAGCCTCTTGCATGATATTTTCTCTGAGGCTATTAACTCCTTGAGCTTTTGTATCGCTTGTTCTCCAGTATAGAGTTGCTTTAACTCCTCTGGATTAGTTACTTTCATCCTAACTAACCAACCTTTACCATATGGATCTCTGTTAATTATTACTGGATCTTTTTC
>QEFD01000220.1 GCA_003086435.1 Acidianus hospitalis | reverse complement strand
GCTGTAATTAGCGGTAATAGAAATTTTGAAGGAAGAATAAATCCACTGCTTAAAGGTACGTTCCTCGCATCACCAATTCTCGTTGTAGCTTTTGCTATAGCAGGTAGGATTGACATAAACTATGAAGAGCCTATAGCTTTTGACCCCAACGGTAAGCCTGTATACTTAAGAGATATATGGCCTACATTAGAGGAAATAAATTCTTATATGAACCTAGCTATGAACCCAGAATACTATCTTTCGCAATATTCCACAATATTTAAAGGAGACGAAAACTGGGAAAAATTATCCGTAACTCCTTCTCCAATTTACGATTGGCCTAAATCTACGTATATTGTTGAGCCTCCTTGGTTCAAAGAGGAAGACGGAAAATTAGAAATTAAAAAAGCCAGAATACTTTTACTATTAGGAGATAAAATAACCACTGATCACATTTCACCTGCAGGACCTATATCTCCAGATAGCGAAGCAGGAAAATATCTTTTGTCACTTGGAGTAAAGGAGTTAAATACTTTTGGTGCTAGGAGAGGAAATCACGAGGTAATGATCAGAGGAGGATTTTCAAATCCGAAACTTAAGAATTACCTTGTAAATAAAGAAGGAGGATATACTATACACTTCCCAGATAAAAGAGAAGGCACGGTATACGAGGTTGCAATGGAGTACAAAAAAGAAGGAATCCCACTTGTCATAATTGCAGGTAAGCAATATGGCAGCGGAAGCTCTAGAGATTGGGCAGCAAAAGTTACTGCTTTATTAGGCATTAAAGCGGTATTAGCAGAGAGCTTTGAAAGGATACATAGAAGTAATTTAGTCGCAATGGGAGTTTTACCAATAGAAATAGAGGATTGGAGAAAATTGGGAATAAAAGGAGATGAGTTAGTTTCAATAGAATTTACTGATTTGAATCCTGGAAGTAAAGTTAAAATAATATTTGAAAATAATGAGAGAAAAGTTGAAACGTCTGGTATTTTAAGAGCAAATACTAAAACTGAAATTGAATATCTAAAATCTGGAGGTATTCTAAAATATGTTTTAGAAAAGATGATAAAGGATGAAAATTAGGATAAGAGGAATATATGCTACTGCATTAACGTATATGCTATCTAAAAACTTTGAAATAGTACAACAAAGTCCTCAAATTGCAGAAAGATTTATGCAAGAAATTATAAGGGAGCCTGCAGATATTACGTTTAAAGACGGAGAAGATAAGGGTTCGCTAATTGTAATTGGAGGCGATGATAGCTTTGAAAATTACCTAAAAGAAATCTTTCCATATTCGATTGTTTGGAAATCCCCAGTTAAGCTTTATTCTCTAATAGAGACACAAAATTGTAAGTATCAGAATTTTGATGTAGAACCATGTATAGAAAAAGGTATTGTAATTAAACCTCCTACTGATGGTAGGAAAATAATACTTTCGCCTCCTAAAGCAGTAAGTAAATTCGCAATGGTATGGAGAGGAGAAGGGAAAAACTTTCTTTTCTGAGCATATAGCTCCTGAAGAAAGAAAAAGGCTACTTAATATAAGTATTAAATATAATAAAAAAGGGTATAATGTTAAGTGGAGAAGTAATGCACAATTTGAGAAAAATTACCTTTTAGAGAAAGACCTAGAAAATTTAATATTTAAATATGAAAATGATGATTTTTCAAAGCAAGGTTGTGATTTCTATTTGATAAACTTATCTCTTGAGGATAAACTAGAATTGGATAAAATAAGAAGCCTTGTAGTTCCAACAATTAATTTTCACCATATGCTTAAATTATCAAGATCGAGAGAAGTTGATATTGCAGAAAGCGGTAAAGATAATGTAACTCAAATACTAGAGTCATTAATCAAAGACTATATGGAGATAGAGCACATAAAAATTAATGGCAGGAGAATATTTCTAAAACCGGGGAAGGTAATTGAGAAAAGAGTTTCAGATAACGGATATTTTCTGTTACTTAGAAGAGAAATTTCTGGAAATGGATATTATGATGGATTAGGAATAAGAAAGGAAGAAGGAGATTACGATATCATGGAAATAGATTCAAGAAAATGGCATGAAGTACATAATTACTATAGTAAAGATGGTACGCTAAAAGGAAAATACATAAATATTTCAACTCCTCCAGAACTTCTAGATGGAAAAATTAGATATATAGATTTAGAAGTAGATGTAATAATCAAAAATAAAGATAAATTCGTCGTTGATGAAGAAAAACTAGAAGAAAACAAAAAATATCTATCTTATAAAATGTTAGAAAGAATAAAGAAGGAAATTGAGTATGTTATGACTGCTTATTAGCAGGTATTATCTTTACAGCATTTTCCTTCTCGTCATAAACAACTTTCACCAGATCCCCTTCTTTTACTTGGAATTTTTGTCTAATTCTTGCTGGAATAGTTACTTGATAATTTCTGCTAACTTTTACTATATCTTCTGTTGCCAATTTTCTTCCCCTACTAATTTACGTTATCATTCGGTATTAAAACTTTTCATAATTTCAATCATTATGATGATATTTTCACGATAAAATCGACGCAAAAATCATGAAATTTTATATAATATACGATAAATATACAAAAGTTAGATTGAAGATAAGACCGTATTATGATGTTTAATATTTATTAACTCACCTTCTTCTACAATGTTAAATACTTTTTATTTTAACGTCCTAATTTATAACTATAAATTACATAACTGTTCACTTTTTGTTTATAGATTATATTCATTCTAACGTAATTTATGAATCGTTTAATTGAATTTTTATAAACAGTTTTCTATCTATCTATCTGATACATACAGATTTAAGTACAACTAAATACAAGATATATATTCTACAAAAATAAAGTATTACTCATGAAATTGTTTGGATATAATATTGATTCGCTTCTTACTCCAGAAGTTATGTATATAGTTACTC
>QEFD01000219.1 GCA_003086435.1 Acidianus hospitalis | reverse complement strand
CTTTAAGCAGTGGATTTATTCTTCCTTCAAAATTTCTATTACCGCTAATTACAGCATAGGCCTCAACCCCGTAAGTCTTTATATCATTTTCAACTTCTTTAATTAAAGGTCCTGCATTACCTATGCATGTTGTACATCCAAAACCTACTACGTGAAATCCTAGGGCTTCTAAATAAGGTAAGAGTCCTGCATCTTTTAGGTATTTTACAACTACTGGCGAGCCTGGAGCTAAACTGGTCTTCACATAAGGCTTGCTTCTTAACCCTAGTTCCACAGCCTTCTTGGCTAATATCCCTGCCCCTAGCATTACTGTCGGATTTGAAGTATTGGTACAACTAGTTATTGCAGCTAAGACTACATCTCCATCCTGGATTATATTTCCTTTATTCTTTCTTTCTATTTTTAAGGAACCAAATTTAATTCTCTCATCAGGATTTTTTGGCCCAGCCATTGATGGTTCTATTTCACTTAAATTTACCTCTACAACATCAGAATATTTAATTTCCTCTCTTTCATTATAAAATATTCCAAGTTCCATTGCAATTTTCTTTACTTTATCTCCATCACGTCCAGTTAAATTAAGATATTTAACAGTTTGTTCATCTATAGGAAAATATCCTACAGTGGCCCCATATTCTGGAGCCATATTCGCTATAGTAGCCCTATCTTGAATTGTAAGTTTTGAGAGAGAACTGCCAAAAAATTCCACATATTTTCCTACAACTCCTTTTTTCCTTAACAGTTCTGTTATATATAGTACAATATCTGTGGGCGTAACTCCTTCTCTTATTTCTCCTTCAAGTTTTACTCCTATAACTTCTGGGACTATAGAATGATAAGGCTCTCCTAGCATTACCGCTTCGGCCTCTAATCCTCCAACACCCCAACCTAAAATGCCTAAACCTCCTATCATTGTTGTGTGAGAGTCTGTTCCTATGACTATTTCCGGTTCATTATTATCGTTAATTACTTTACTTAAGTATTCTAAGTTTATTTGATGTATAATACCTTTACCTGGAGGGATAATTCTAAGATTCTTAAAGGATTGTTGTGCCCATTTTAAGAATTTATATCTCTCTTCGTTTCTTTCAAATTCTTTTTTCATATTAAGAGTTAATGAGTAAGACGTACCATAATAATCAACTTGGATTGAATGGTCTATAACTAAATCGCTTTGAATAATTGGATTAACCTTTTCTGGATTTAATCCTCTTCTAGCCAACTCAGATCTCATTTCTGCAAGATCTACCAATAATGGAACTCCAGTATAGTCTTGCATTATAACCCTAGTAGGCATAAAGGAAATTTCATTTCCAACTTTCCAATTTATTATAGCATCTAGGTCATCTTGAGTTATTTTTTCTCCATCAATATGCTTAGAAACGTTTATTGCTAAAACTCTTAAAGAGTAAGGAAGATTCTTTAGATCCACGAGAATTTAATACTTTATAAGATATTAAGGTTTAGCATGGAGGCTAACCTTGTTTCATTATGTAAGAAATGTAAGGCTTTAGGGTATTTTGGATCTTATGTGAGAAAAGAAGATTACGTGGAAGGGGTATCTGATATAAATATATTTGCCATTTCTGACGATAAATCTTTACTCTTAGAACTTGGTAGCTATAGCGGAATTTCTCCTATTGTAATTTCAGAAGAAAAATTTAGAGAAATATGTGAAAGTGGCGATATTATTTGCTATTATGTACTTTACGACTCTAAATTAATCTGTGGAGAATTACCAAAGGTTGAATTCACGATAAATGATAATACTTGCGAAAGGCTGAAGATGTCTTCCTCGTCTTTTATTAAGTTAAGTTTTGAGGCTTTCAAGAGAAACGATGAAATAGGTACGTTAGAAAATGCATATAGGGCAATAAGAAGCCTTATTCAATATATTTCTTGTTCTTCTTTAAGGAAGATACCTATTTCCAATTCAGAAATTAAAGAAACTTGTATAAAATTAAATTTGAATTTTTGCAAGGAATTTGATAACTTAATCTTACTACGTAACATGAAAAGTCCTTTAACTCCATGGGCTCTAAATAGAATATATAATATAATTAACTCTCAAATTAAAATGGATTTTTACTCAACTTCTATTTAGAGAAAAATTAAATAATATGTATGCAAAATAATTACATATGTCAGAGGCTCAAAGAGATATTGAAAGAGCAGAGGAATACGAGGAAACAACGCCGAGAACTTCTGTTTTAGGTGAGAATAAATTTGAATTATCTACTGGACTAATAATTGCAGCTAGATATGCAGATAAGTTAAGGAGAGTAGCTTTAGTGTCGTTAAGTAAAATGGTTCCTAGAGATATTATAATAAGGGATGTATCCGAATTTAATAAGAATTTATATGATAAAATAGTAAATCAAATGAAAATTGACAAGTTAGACGTAATAAAATTAGTTGTATCTGTTAGATATGATAAATCTCAAAACAAATTAATTTTTGAAGACACTAAAATTATAAGGTATTATACAGAGGAGGAATGCAAAAAGCAGTACGAGTCAGTAATTCAAGAGAATGAGAAACTAAAAAAGGAAATAGATGAAATAAGGAAAAAATTATCTGACTTACTTGGTTCAGTTCAATAATATTCTTTTTCTTTCTTTATCCTTTAATTAAACCTATCACTAAGCCTATAATAAACGCAATAGAATTGTATGGAAGCAATCCAATATAAGACGAAACTTCACTTTCAGCTTTTGATGCCTCTTGTCCTAATGTTATTAAACCATGTTCTATTGTGCTGGGAGATATTGCACCTATTGCAACGAGGATAATTATTATTGCAAGGATTATTATACCTATCTGAAATATTTTCTTTATTAGTATTCCTACTAATAAGCCAAGAACAAATGCTATAACTAGCGATAATACATCTGTTGTAGAGATCATTCAACTAAAAATGTCTATAAAAGATCTATTAAGGTTTTTGCCACAAAACTCTAATAATAAAACTTATGACTTAATAAACAATAACTTTCTTCATAAAAATTTATTGTGCTTCAGCAATTACTGGTAAGTGCTCTTTTAGGTTTTCTTTTACTTTACTAACTAGTGCTTCTAGATCTTCTGCAATTTTCTTATATAGATACTCATTATCTACCCAATATACATAGCCTGGTCTTCCTTTCTTTTTATCTTCTTCAATCTTATCTCTCATTATTAATCCTTTATAGATTAAATTATTTATAGACTTACTAATTGATGCTTTGGTTACTTTTAATGTTTCAGCTAATTCATCTGTTGATATCTTTCCTTTTTTAGACATTATTACGTGTAATACTTCTACGTCACTCTTTGATAAGCCATATAAGAACGCCATTACTTCGTGTATGTCAACCTCTCTTCCATCGGGGAATTTTATCCTTTCTGCCATTTTTCCTCTAATCTAATTATACTGTATTCTAAATTTAAAAAAAGTATGTTTATTAAAATAAGCAAAAATATACGTTTAGGTAAATATGTATACATAAATGAACATATATTTACATAAATATATACAACTTAGATACATGAACGTAAACCGTGTTAATTAGAACATGATAATAGATTGTTTGGAAAAGAAATAATTAACTCTGTTAATTAACTTGCCCTTGGGTTATATTATATTTAATATTTATTCCATTAAGGTAACATTCATTCATGAAATGGCAAACTGAATGTGAAAAAGCTTACTCTCTTGTTGTTCCGTATCTAAGAACTATACTTATTAAAAAATTAATAGATAGGGGAGTTCCGATAAGAAGAGCTTCCAAGATTGTAGGATTATCTATAACGTCTTATGAGAAACACATAAAGGACGATAAAATTAAGAAAATATTGATGAACGATGATATAAATGATATGCTCGATGCACTTGCCAGCAGGCTTTATTCTGGAGACAAGATAGAGCCTACAACTTTTTGTCTAGTATGCTCTACAACAAGGAAAATCTTTGATTTATCTCCTTGTATTTTCTAAGCTTTTTATTTTAGTTCTCTGAAAGATAGCTATGACAAAAATTCTGAGTAAATCCAAAATAGGGAATAAGTTAGTTGTAAAATTCGATACTAAGCTACAATTTAACCCAGGAAATACTATTGACGTGATTATTGATAATGATAGGCGTACATTCTCAATAGCAAGTGCACCATGGGAAAATTTTACAATGATAGCTACAAATATTAGAAATTCTCCATTTAAACAAAAATTATTGATGCTAAAAGAAGGAGACGAAGTAAAAATAGAAGGCCCCTATCAAGACGAGTTTGTCATAAAAGACTCTCCTAAACATGTGTTTGTAACTAAGGGCATTGGAATAACTCCAGTTAGATCTATGGCTCTATATTTGCTTAAAAATTCTCAAAACGTTACTATATATTATCAACCGGACGAGGATGGAGTAATTTTATTTAAAGAAGATCTTGGCAATATAATGAAAATAGAACAGATAAGCGATAAAATATTTAAGGAAAATCAAGATGCTATGTTTTACATAAGTGGAGAACCAGAATTTACTAAAATTGCTACTAAAATTGCAGTAGATAATGGAATAAAAGCTGGTAAAATAGTTGTAGAACCATTTAGTGGATATTAAGGGAATCAGACCACTGTTTTATTTCATTGTTCAAAACTCGGCAAAGTCATCATCATGATTACTATCAACTACTGCTGATATTTAAATCAGACGCTGGCGTATTCTTCACAACTCAGTAGCATGATCAATCATCATATGAAAAAAGCGTTTAGCCATCCTCTTCTCCTAAGAGTATTAAATATTTCTTTTCTTAAGTTGACTTTATCTTTAAGCGGACAATCATTACATTCTTTAATATCTTCTCCTTTTATGGAATAATACCAGAAAGAGATTGGATCTACTATGCTTATCTGATTATTAACATTTTGTAAAGCAAGAGGCATGTCAGTCATCATGGAATGAATTTCTATAACATCTTTTAATAAGCTTCTTGCATCGCTCTTAGATATTGCTAAATTAAGGAAATTAGAGAATAACTTATCATAATTCGAAAAACCTAAAATCCCATTTCTGGCAGATTGCGAGAAGGATGCAAATAGATACTCATTAATTTCCAATTTTCCAGAATTATGAAAATCTACTAGGCTAATCCCTCCTATTCTCAGTATTTTCTCATCTTTTTTTACAAATAGGCCAGCATAAAGTCTCCCTTTATTTAAACTGCTTAAATCGAAAAATTCTAATTCCTCAGTTCTTAGTCCTCCTTTATATGTTGATAAAAAGAATCTCCCTATTCTTTTATTAACACTTTTACCTTCAAATTCTCCCTTTCCTTTATCACCATTATCTATAAACACAGCAGTAAAGAACGTTATATTGTCTAGAGTAGTTAGCGGATTTCCATTATGCGGGTCTAACTTATTTGTGAATAATACTAAATAAAGCAATTTTAAATCTGGGCTAGCCGGTTCTATTTTTCCGTTCACTATACTTACGTTATTAACCATGAAATCAAAGTAGCTTGTTGCACCTATTTCTGGAACATAAGCTATTAGCTTTCCTTGGTTAGATAGTAAAGGCACTACATAGAAAGGCTCCGAAACTTTCCTCAATTCGCTTATCATATCAAGCAAGTTATCTCTTTTCTCTCTAGGCTTTCTCTCCTCTCTCTTAGGAATACAATTTGTAAACAATGCTACATCCGAAATTTTTACGTCGTTAATTTCCTTACCTATATATTCCTCCACTTCATCTATAAAATCTAGTACCGCTCTATGAAAAGTTGTTTTATCAAATGTTTTTTTAACCGTCTTTACTTCCCCATCTTGCGTGCATATATATGCAGTAAAAGAGTACTCGTCGTTTTTGGTTAATAGAATAGGAATATTATCTTCGGTAGTTAAAGCTGCTATTGATCCGTTTTCGGCATGTTCAAGTAAGTAGCTTATCAGATCATAAGCTTTCATGGAATCCAATTATCTAAAAGATAAAATTAAGCCTTTTCTCACTTTTATTTTTGCTGTGTTAATGTTTTTAATTAGATAAAACGAAATTTTCAATAATAAGCTTATATTTAGCAAACTAAAAGTAGTTTATATGCAATATACAGAAGAAGTAACAGTTCCTATCGGTAAAACATATATTAATACAGTATTGTCTAATCCATATTATGTTTCAGGAATCTTAGGTCATATTACTCTCCTAAAAGTTTACGATAAAGTTAAAAACGATTATTTTCCGCCGTCCGACGTAAAAGAAGCTGATAATAAATTCTTATCAGCTTTGGTCTTACAAGACGAAAAAGGTAAGGTTATTGTCTATCAAGGGGAATTTATAGGCCCAAACGTTCTGCCTAATTATATAGAATATTATCTTAAAACTAACGACGAGAAAATTGAGATTAAGCTAAACTTTCAACTTCAAGAAAGAACAAACGGAACAAAAATTAATATAGGATGTGAATTTATTCAGAGAAAAGGATTTTTTGACTTTTTCTCTAAAAACTATGGTAAGTTTGATGAGCATTTAGTGAAAGGTCACATTATTCCATTCCTTAATTCTTCCTTAACTAAATTTACTGTAATGAGAAAAATTTATGATGAAACGTTAGAACTTAATGAGGCACTAATAAAATTGAGAGAATTACCTAAAACTTCTGGAGTTATAATGATTAAGAGTGATTCATTAGATTTTACTGGATATTTTAATGGCAATGGTATGATCGGATCAGAATTAAAGTATAATGACAAGTTGTATAATAATGCAGAAGCTTTAGCGGAATTATTTAAAGTTAGAAACAAAAAGGTTAAAATGATAATTTATGAAGTGCCTATCCACGATATTAGATTAACTTTTAGCTAATTGTTTTTGCCCGTTACCTATCTGTAATTCTTTAATAGTTTTCATAGTAATTCTAAGCACTTGGTCTCTAATAGGTTCTTCAAATATTGATTTAGCTAAGGTATCTATTCCCAAAATATAGGTAGTAAATGTAGTTTCTAATACTTTTATATCTACCTCAAGAACTCCCTCAATTTTTTCTATTTTAGGCTTTAATTCTTTAATTACGGTCTCTGGGTCTAAATCCTTTGATACTTCATACTTCGACCTTATTTTTCTTAATTCCTCGGAATTATGTATAAATATTGCGGCTTGTACCATAATGTTATTTGGTATTTTTACTGGCACTTTATCATCAGTATAGATTGTAGTATAAAGTAGTGAGATATCAGTTACTACTCCAGTATAGCCTGGGATCAGAAAATCGTTAGAGAAGAACTTAGGAGGATATGTTGGAGCTATTAATCCATATTGCCAAGTTGATATTGTTATCCTATCTCCGACCTTGTAAGGCCTTGAAAAAAGTAGCATTATCCCTCCAAAGATATTAGATAAGACTGTTTGAGAAGCTAAGCCTAAAACTAGGCCAGCAAATCCTCCTGCAGCTAATGCAGCACCTATACTTATATGAACTAATAGGAAGAATCCAATGAACGCTATAATATAGCCTAACAGTCTTGTTATAAAAGCCACACTAGTAGCATTGCTTGCTCCAATGAAATTTCCTAATCTACTTTTAACTATCTCAGAAACTAGGTATGCTACTAGTACGGCTCCTACGAACCATATTGTTGCATAAAAGTAAAGCGTATAGTTTGCTGGAATTACTTTTAGATTAGCCAATGTAAATATAGCAAGACCTATAACTATAGCTGAAATTATAACTGTTATTATTAATCCTATTAATTGTCTCTCGTTAAATCGGCTCATATTATTCTTTATAAACTCATTCTTTATAAACGCAGATTCCCTGAACAGAGATATATAAGTTAGATTAAGCTATTAAATCAATTATGACAAGGAGTATTATTCTTGGCAACGGGCGACTTACTATTTTGGCTGATCAAAATTATTTATTGAGAGAATTGTATTATCCTTTAAGTACAGATAACCATTTACATATGGGAAGAATAGGAATTTGGGTAAATAATAGATTTTATTGGCTTCACGATCTACATCCTGAGATAGAATATGAAGAAGACACCTTATCATCAAAAGTTGAAGCATCAGTTGAAGGTATAAAGATTAAAATAAAAGATGCTGTAGATATGGCTTATGAAATTTTATCGAGAGAAGTTACAATAGAAGGAAATAAGGAAGTTAAGGTCTTTTTTGCGTGGGATTATCATATTTATGGCACAGAATACGGAGACACTGCTCTTTATGATCCTGCAACGGATGGTATTATACATTATAAACGCGATAGATGGTTTTTATTTACTTGTGATATTCCTACTTATCAGTACGCAACGGGTTATAAAGAAGTAATGGGCTATCAAGGTACTTGGAAGGATTGTGAAGATGGAGAACTTTCTAACAATCCTATTGCCCAAGGAGCGGTAGATTCGGCAATAAGTTTTAAGATAAATACTGGTACAACATTTTATTGCTGGCTTATTGCAGGTTACAATTACGGTGATGTAAGAAAGAAGAATGAGTATGTACAGAGTAAGAGCCCTAGAGAATTAATAGATAGAACAGAAAAATTCTGGAGAGCTTGGTTAATAAAAGCTAAAAATTACGATAAGGTTGTAAGGAGGAGCCTTTTAACTATTGTAGCAAACTGGCAAGAAAACGGCGCAATTCCAGCATCGCTAGATACGGATATAATGAGATTTAATAAGGATACTTACAATTATGTTTGGCATAGAGACGCTGCCTTTGCGAGCATAGCGTTAACATTACTAGGTTATCAAGACTTCTCTAGAAAATTCTTCATATTTTCCAAGAATTTATTATTTAATGGCTTCTTATTCCAAAAATACACCGTAGACGGATTCTGGGGTTCAACTTGGCATCCTTGGACAACAGGCTATGTACCTATTCAAGAAGATGAAACTGCACTATTAATTTACGCTCTCTGGATACATTTTAGAAAATTCTGGGATGTAGATTTCGTAAAGGAATTATACAGACCTATGGTGAAATCTGCAGCGGACTTTCTATCTACATATATTGATGAGAAAACGGGTTTACCTTTACCTTCTTACGATTTATGGGAAGAAAGAAGAGGAGTTCATTTCTTTACATCGGCAGCAGTATATGCTGGTTTAGTTTCAGCATCAAAATTTGCAGAATTTTTTGGAGATGAGGAATATAAGGATAAATATTTCTCGGCCGCGCAATTAGTAAGAAAAGGCTTAGATACTTTTTATCAAGGGGATCATTTTGCAAGAATGCTAGGAGATAAGGGCTTTGATAAGACTGTTGATGCTAGCACTGTCTTGGGAGCTATGCTCGTATATGACCCTATGGATCCCAGAGTAATAAGTAATAGAAAAGTTGTAGAGGAAAAGCTTAGTGTTAATGGTGGTATTATAAGATATGAGGGAGATTGGTACTTGAAGGAAAGCGATAAGCCTAATCCATGGTTTATAACAACATTATGGGTTGCCCAACAACACATAGCAGAAGGTAATATTGAAAAAGCTACAGAATATTTAAATTGGGTTCTGAAAAACTCCTTGCCTACTGGAATTATACCAGAACAAATTACTCCATCTGGGAATTATCCTTCAGTATCTCCTTTAGTATGGTCCCATGCAGAGTTAGTAAGGACTTATTACTATTTAAAGAATGGTTTCACGAAGTTCATATAACCTAAGTAATTCTTTCCTAAATTGTAAAAAAGTATAATTATTCACAATGCCTTTTAACGCAAGTGATAAGCCAAGTTTAGGTATTCCCTCTTCTAGTAGTGAGATAAATTCGTCTAAGAGGTTTGTGTCTATTTTGAAAATAGTATTCACAGCATAAGGGAATACATGCTTTTCTAAACAAAGGTATTTCTCTATATGAGGATCTTTAGTTCTAGACAATGATTCGTTTCCTTTATGGTAAACTTTAGCACCTTTAAAAGTTGCAGAATCTCCTCCTAAATATATTCCATGAAGTGCCAAAACGCTTTCATTATAACTTCCTCTTAAAGTAAATGTAGGAATTTTATACTCTAGAAAGAAATTAGTTTTTAAACTCATATTAACTCCAGCAATAGCTAAGGATTTCTCTACTTCGTAAGTTCCTAGATCGTCTCTATCAACACTAAGTCCAACCTTTGTAAGAAATCCAGTATATTCACTAAACTTACTATTGTAAGGCATCATATATTTTGTATTTTTATATCTTTGAAAGAGGGCATTAGGGTAATTTTTCCATTTCTCTCCAATAACTTCACCAGAAGCAATATAAATTGATGGATTCTTTTCGTGAAATTCTAGATGATCTTCTATCCATTTACTTGAAGGTATAGCATCGTCATCTGTAAATAACGCTATGTCGTCAGGATTTAAGTTTTCTAAGGCTAAATTTATTGCCTCCTCAAAGTATCCTTCCTTCTGTATAATTATTTTATTTACTCCATTTATATTAAGTTGTTTTTTTGAAATTAATATGATTTCGAAATCTTTAAATGTTTGTGTTTTTAACGCATTTAATGTATCTTTGATAGTTTCTCTTCCTAAAGTAGGAATAAAAATTTGAACCATGAATACACTTTTTTACATGAGTTAAAAGAATTAATAAAGAAGTTTCATGCCATGGATCTCGGCTAGGGGATCTGATAAGATAGTCTATAATCAATGTTTGAAACTGGAACAAGGAAAAATATTACGAGTAGAGAGTTTTAAGGGAGATAGATGGATAGAAATAAAAAGGAAAAAAGAAGACGAGTTTGAAATAACGGAGAAGGGCTATAATAATACTACCTACGTTGTTAGCTCCAAGGAATTAAAAACATTATTAAAAAGGCTTTTCGAAATAGAATTTCCCAGAAGTCATCAAGTAAGAATTTCTATAACGTCATGAAATTGCCTATTCCCTTTTAAAATAATACTTGACAATATATTAATCATGGATATTGGTCTTGATGACATTATCAACGTTAATTTACTAAAAAGGAAATATGAAGACTACGCAAACTCTCTCACTTCTGGAAGTAATATAAAGTCTGTAGTAAAAGATTTTATATCATTTATTAAGCAAATTAGGCTAACTACACTTTCCTCAAAACTCTTGAAAATATTGGATGAGCAGGAAAGAATTGCAAAGAGAATTCTTTTAGTTTACAATATAAGATATTTGCTATTAATTTTCTATAAATCTATAATTCAAAGAATGATTAACAAATTAATAAACTTAATAAGGTCGTTCTTGTCGCTCATCTAAATATATATTTTTATTTTCCATTCTTTTTCTCATGAAGATTGTTATATTTACGTCTTCTAAAGAAGCTCAAATGGAAGAGCCAGTGATTTGTGATAGAGATACATTAAAAATCGATGGAAGTAAATGTATAGGCCGAAGTTTAGGAATTGCACCTTATGTTGCAAAGTATCTAAAAGATCTAGGATTTTATGTAATAGTTATAGATCCTTTCGCTGAAGATAATGATTATGAAGCTGACGAGGTAATAAAAGGAGAAGTTTTCAGCATACCAGATGAATTAATAAAAGGAAATTATGTAGTAATAAGCACTAAGCATGTTTACGATACATGGGCTATAATGAAAAGTATACTAGCTGGTGCTAAGGCAATACAAGTGGTCATGAGTATAAAAAGGGCAAAAGTAATTCTAGGAAGGCTAATAAAGGCTGGTATATCAAAGGAAGAATTAAAGAAATTAAGGATACCTGCAGGATTAGATATAGGCGCTAAAACGGAGAAAGAAATAGCATTAAGCATAGTAACTGAAATCTTGGCAATGGAAAGAGGCACTAGTGGTTTACCTTTAAGTAAAGTTAAAGAATTCGAGAAAGTGGTTGATGAATTATAATTAGAAGAAGGTTACAGTTTCATAATTCTAGTTTTAGTGATTAGAATTTTTTCAATATGATCTTACTTAATAAAGAAGAATACAATTGGAAGTATAGGAATATTAATAATAGCATTTAGCTCTTATAGTTTATTAGTAAACAATAGGTCTTGCTTTTAGTCGTATGAATGGGGCAATTCCGCCGTGATAATCATCTATATACACGCTCTTAACTTCTTTAGAAATTGCATCAATAGTAGTTAATTCTTGCAGAGGTATTGCGATCTCTCTTACTATTACACCACCAGAGCCTATTAGCATAGAGTTTCTAGGGAAGAGCCTTATGCTATTTTTTACTATTTCACTTCTTATAACTCCTAAAACTATTAGCCCATTTTTAGTATCTTGAATTAACTCTTGAAATCCCCAGTCCTTTGGCTTTACAATTAAGTTAAAGTAGTCTGGAAGAGGTAAAACTCCCCTTGCATTCCCTGGGCTACCACTTTTAGTTGTTAAGGTACCTAGATATTCTAAGACTATGCCGTCTCCTATAATTTCCTTCTTTTGAGTTCTAACTCCTTCATCATCAAATACAGAAAAACCTATAAGATTTTCATTAAGAGGGTCATCATAAACAGTTATTTCACTTGAAATTCTTTCTCCTAGTTTAATCCTTGGGTTATCTCCTCTTAGAAAGTTCATGAATTGATGGATTAGGAATAAGAAAGGAAGAAGGAGATTACGATATCATGGAAATAGATTCAAGAAAATGGCATGAAGTACATAATTACTATAGTAAAGATGGTACGCTAAAAGGAAAATACATAAATATTTCAACTCCTCCAGAACTTCTAGATGGAAAAATTAGATATATAGATTTAGAAGTAGATGTAATAATCAAAAATAAAGATAAATTCGTCGTTGATGAAGAAAAACTAGAAGAAAACAAAAAATATCTATCTTATAAAATGTTAGAAAGAATAAAGAAGGAAATTGAGTATGTTATGACTGCTTATTAGCAGGTATTATCTTTACAGCATTTTCCTTCTCGTCATAAACAACTTTCACCAGATCCCCTTCTTTTACTTGGAATTTTTGTCTAATTCTTGCTGGAATAGTTACTTGATAATTTCTGCTAACTTTTACTATATCTTCTGTTGCCAATTTTCTTCCCCTACTAATTTACGTTATCATTCGGTATTAAAACTTTTCATAATTTCAATCATTATGATGATATTTTCACGATAAAATCGACGCAAAAATCATGAAATTTTATATAATATACGATAAATATACAAAAGTTAGATTGAAGATAAGACCGTATTATGATGTTTAATATTTATTAACTCACCTTCTTCTACAATGTTAAATACTTTTTATTTTAACGTCCTAATTTATAACTATAAATTACATAACTGTTCACTTTTTGTTTATAGATTATATTCATTCTAACGTAATTTATGAATCGTTTAATTGAATTTTTATAAACAGTTTTCTATCTATCTATCTGATACATACAGATTTAAGTACAACTAAATACAAGATATATATTCTACAAAAATAAAGTATTACTCATGAAATTGTTTGGATATAATATTGATTCGCTTCTTACTCCAGAAGTTATGTATATAGTTACTC